>JAZUNK010000024.1:0-34280 GCA_045604085.1 Candidatus Nanosyncoccus sp.
GGAATCTGCCGGAGGTTACGACCGAGGCGGAAGGAGGGCGCCGCCCGTAACGACGGGCCGGCGCGACTCCGTGTCCGAAAAGCGCAAATTGGTTATTCATCATTTTTACCCTTTATAGCTTTATAGTACGGATATGAACCGGAGGCTATCGTAAACGCAAGCGTTATTACGCGCGTCATTACCGTCACAATCGTCGCCGTCGGAAAATCTACCCCAAGCGCAATCATTACTCCCGCCATCCCAAGCTCATATAACCCATACGGTATAATTCCATCAAACACCGAGCCAATCGCCTCTCCAACCATAATATATGGCAAAAGTTCTGGTCTTCCTAAAGAAATCGCTACAATCCAATACGTTGCAATTTCTGCAAAACTATAAATCAGTCCCCATGTCGCCGGTTTCTTTAAAAATCTTTTGTTCTCTTTTGCCATTTTTACATTTTCGTGAATATCCAAAAAATATTCATCGATTTTTGTTCTATTCATTATTTGTCTCTTATATCCAAAAGTAATCACTTTTACTGAAAAATTAATTACTACAGTAATAGTCTTTGAAAAAAATTCAATCCTTCGTCTATTGCTCGCAACATAAACCACAAACCACAAAAACACGAATACACCAAAATTCATCAAAAGTGAGACCGGGATAATCCACTGCGCTTGACTTGGAATCAAATTAAAAATTAACAATATAACAATTGCAATAAGCGCTTGCAAATAATTAATTACAGTCGTTACCGCATAACGAAAAAGATACAAAAAACTCGCTTGTCCCGCCGAAACATTAAACGGCAAAAGGCGATAAGTCAAAAACGCCAATCCTCCCAGTCCGCCCGCCGGTACCGCATGGTTAACGAAGTTAAGCTCTGTCGAAATCCTTAAAATTTCTTTTGGCGAAAACTTTTTCACATTTTTCCGATTTTTAAGATAAGAAAAGAAAATCTGCCCACATGCATAGTACATAAATAACTGCTCTGGGATTAAAAGAAGCAACACAAAAACGTTTGTTTCTGCTAGATGGTCTAACGTATCTAATATGTCCGGCCAATTTTGATAAACTACATATCCAACCAATATTGCTGTCAAAATCGCAAGCAATGTACGAAAAGAAAACTTCAGCCGTTTTTTCTTAGCCATAAAAAAATTATACCATAAATATGATATAATTATCCCATGATTTACCTTTCCGTCCTTGGTAGGCAACCAGAAATTTCCCTTGCTGAGCTTGAAGCATTTTTTTCTGACGTCCAGCAAATTTCAGAAAATTTAGCAATATTTAAAATTAATGCCCCATCTCTTGTTGAAAAAATTCCCCATTTAGGTGGAAGCTTAAAAATCGCAGAGAAATTAGAAGTAAAGCCCCTGGATTATCTGGCGAATTTGTCTGACGGAAAAATCACAATCGGTGTTTCCGACTATTCTAAGAATGCCTCCAGAAAAACAGCTGTTTTAGAAGGACTTAAATTAAAAAAAATACTTGTTCGCCACGGTCGTTCAGTTAGAATCGTAGAAAATAAAGATGCTATTTTATCAACTGCAACATCTTTGCATAATGGACTCTCTGGGAAAAATGAAAAAAAATTGGAATTAATTAAAGTAAATAATGACTGGTATAGAGTTATTCATGTTCAAGATATTGATGCCTATGCAAAGCGCGACCAGGCTCGTCCGGCTCGTGATACCAAAGTCGGAATGCTCCCGCCAAAGTTAGCTCAAATTTTAATTAATCTTTGCGGTCCCTTAAGTCCTAACTCAGTTATCTTGGATCCATTTTGTGGTACTGGAGTAGTTTTACAAGAAGCACTCCTTATGGGGTATCGTGCCTATGGAACTGATATAAGCGAAAGAATGATTAAGTATAGCGAACAAAACCTAAGATGGCTAGCTTCAAATAGCTTTTTTGAGGGATCTGCCGGAGCTTACGAGCGAGGCGGAAGGAGCGCGCCGCCCGTAACGACGGGCCGGCGGGACCCCGTGCCCGAAAAGAAGCTATTTGAAGATGAATTTAAGCTTTCGGTTGGCAATGCAACTTCTTTCAAATGGCAACAACCAATTAACGCAGTTGCTTGCGAAGGATATCTTGGAAAACCATTTTCGAAAATTCCGACCGAAATAGAATTGAAAGAACAAAAACAGGAGTGTAAAACTATAATTTTAGGCTTTCTAAAGAACATAAAAGATCAAGTCGAAACGAAAACTCCAATGACTATAGCCGTTCCAGCTTGGCTACGCGAAGATGATAGTTATTCTCGACTAAATATTATTGACGAAATTGAGAATATGGGGTATAATGTTAATAATAAATCGCGCGAGGGGCTTCTTTATTATCGTAAAGGACAAATTGTCGCGAGAGATATATTAATTTTAAGGAAAAAATAAATGTCACATGTTAAAGCTGGCGGTACCGCCAAAAATGTCCATAATAATGCTGGCCAGCGCCTCGGCGTGAAGCGTTTTGGTGGCCAAAAAGTTAAAAATGGCGAAGTTCTAGTTCGCCAAACTGGCGCAACTAAAATTGCCGGCCCTGGAACCTATATGTCACGCAATTTTACGATTCATGCCGCTAAAGATGGTGTCGTAACTTTCGTGAAGACAAAAAAGACTCATTTTTCTGGAAAATCTTTACCAAGAGTCCGCGTAGAAGTTCGTTAAAAATAGCCCTTCGGGGCTATTTTTTATTTTACAATTAAGAATTTATTTTTGCCTTTCTTAATAATTGCAGTCTGAGAAAGTCTGATATCCTCCGAAACTTTTACCCCGTTTATCGTAATCGCCCCTCCCGAGATAAATTCACGCGCCTTCTTCTTCGATTCCGCAAGGCCATTTTCAACCAACGCATCAACTAATAAAACGCCTTTCTTAACCGTCGGCAAATAATTACCGAATTCGCTAATTTCATCTTCAGAAAATTCCGTAAAATCAGTCTCTCGCGAAAATAATACAGTATTCAAATTTTCAATCGCCTCTGCCGCCGCAACTCCATGCACAACACTAGTTGCCCCAAACGCCAAAGCTCTTTGTGCAATTCTTTCCTCCGGATGTTCAAAATGTCGCTTTAAAATATCCTCAATTTCCTCTCGCGACAAAAGCGTATAAATCTTAATTAAATATTCAACCGACTCATCCGGCTGATTAAGCCAAAACTGATAGAAGTCAAAAATCGAAGTATAATTTCCTGACCCATTATCAGAAGAGGCTAGCCAAATCGCATTCCCTTCAGATTTTCCAAACTTTCGCCCTGTCACCGGGTCAATTACTAAAGGCGTCGACCAAACATCCGCTTCGCCATTTTCTAAACGCCGAATTAAATGAATTCCCGAAGTACAATTTCCATATTGATCCGCTCCACAAAGTTGTAAAGAAACCCCATGTTCACGATAAAGATGCAAGAAATCATAACCCTGAATTAAAGTATAAGAAAACTCAGCATACGAAATCCCCGAACCACCTTCGCCGATTCGATTCTGCACAAACTGCCGATCGAGTAGCTGCGTCATCGAAAATGCCTTTCCGACTTCACGCAAAAAATCGAGATATTTCATATCGCGGAACCAATCAAGATTATCTACCATCGTCACTTCATCAGAATTAATTACCCGCTCAATTTGTTCCCTAATACACTTTTTATTATGCTCAACCTCATCAAGCGCCTTAAGTTCCCGTTCCCCATTTTCTTTCGGATCTCCAATCTGCCCCGTCGCTCCTCCAACTAACAAATACGGCTTATATCCATGTCTAACAAAACACGCACACATCATCAACGCCGCTAAATTCCCAATTGTTAAAGAATCCGCTGACGGATCCGCCCCCCAGTAAAACTTTTTCGATTCTCGCGTATCTAGCAAAACCGGATCAGAAATCGTCGTTTCTGCCGAAAACCCCCGATAAATCAATTCCTCTGATAACTTCATATATATTATATATCATATTTCTGCAACTTTTGCACCCTCTCTCGCCCGATTCGCCCATTCATCCGCCATCTCGTTAAATTTTGTCCCAACATGCCCTCGCACCCAAATTAACTTAACCGGATATTTATGATAAAGCTCATGTAATTCTTTTACAATATCAAGATTCATAATCTCCCCACGCGATTTTCGCCAGCCTCGCGCCCTCCATCCATCCGCCCACTTTGTCAAAACATTAATCCAAAACTCCGAATCAGTATAAATCTCACACCCCTCTTCGCCCGCATATTTCATCGCCGCGATCATCGCCAGTCCCTCCATCCGAATATTCGTCGTCTGCACCTCTCGTCCCAAAACTACCGGCCGACCAGAATTATCAACAACTTCAATTACCGCAAATCCCCCCGGCCCTGGATTTGGCGATGCACTGCCGTCAGTCCATAAAATTTTCATACTATATATTATATAGTATGAAAAACATTTTTCCTAGCTTTTAAACAAAACGACAAATTCAAAGGGAATCTAAAAACTTAAACCCCTGCAATACAACGTACGCTAAATCCAGTAAATTTAGCTTTGCTATCAAGCGTACCAGGAGCAACGCTAGTTTTAAGAATATTGAGACCATATGAACTACCTCTAGATCTAGTAGATGAAGACCAATATCCTCCATACGTATTGCGATTTTTTGACGATGACCCTTCCCAAAAACCAGCAAAGATAAAATTATTGGGATATTTTCGCCACCTATTAGAAGCCACAGCCGAATTCTGGTCTCTTCCAGTACCACCCAGTTGTCTATCTAAGTAAGAAAATCCTCCACTAGTCCCGCCAAGGTCATACCCAGTAGTGCCAGTACCGCCATATGGTAAACTCCAACCCTTCGGACAAATGTCCCCAACCGTATTTCCAAAATCCATAGAAAAGGTCCCACGCCCAGCTGTTGCAGAATACCAATTATAATAATTGCCATAACCATACCATTGTAAATATGTTGACCCCACATAAGGCGTTGCAGTAAGATCTGCCCCACTTATGTTAATATTATCCATATTTATTGCAGCTGAATCAATGCAATATGATTCAATAGTATCACACCAATATCTTTCACTAGCAGGAAGAGTCGTAAAAGAAGCAGCCGGGTTATTAGTGTTGGTACTATTTATCGTCGTACCACTACCTAACCTTAAATTCTCAACCATCCACCAATTCCCGTCCGCAAGCTTTGCTACCGCATAAACATCATTATCTCGCTCATCCCTCAAAGCAATCACCGTCCCGTTAGGAGCCGCAGCATAAGTCGAACTTGTTTTATCAAAACTCTGCATCGTTACATTTCTTTCAGCCATTACCCAAACCGGAAAAAGTATTTTCCCTTCCATATCTAACTCTCCAGGCGTTAAAGAAATAGTCTCGTTCGGCCCATAAATAACACTATTTTCCGTAACTACCGGATCCGGGCTCCACCCCGCAAAGCCAAATCCACTGCGCTTGAAGTTTGGCGCAATTAAGTCGACAGTTGTCGCATTCTCCGCCACGCTCTGCGCTCCCGCAATTTCTGACAATCTTGTATATCCTAGCGAGCTCATATCCCCTTCTATATCATCAGTAGTCGGGACATAACAAACACTATTAATCGGACAAGGCGGATTTAATACTGGCGCTCCCGCCGGATGCACTAATACATATTTTACTTGTCCCACATAAGTCCCCGTCGCTTGAGTAGGAGAAATATAAGCCGCATAGGTCGTAATAATTTGTGAACCAACACTAGAATTTCCTATATCAGTAGCCGAGTTGCGATTCGCAACTAAAGTATAACTTTCCGGAACTAATTGATAATTATCAAAGTTATTTTGAATAACCGCGGGATAGTCACTTTGTCCTATAGCTAACTTCATCGCCCAGTTACTTATACTGCCGCTCGTGTTAACTCCTGTAATAATCTTATTCTCATTTATATTAGGATTACTACTATCTATTAAAGTTGTGACGCCATCTTCATTATTGGTATATCCTATAGCGTAAACAGCAAATCCTTCCGTGTCATCACAAACGATTTTCATCTTAGTAGTGCCAATATTTTCTTTATAGCTACCTCTCTCAATTTCCGTATCGTGTTCTAATTCTACCGTACTAGTAACCGTACAAGTACTATCTCCGTTACGCGTCGGGGTATCTGCTGCTACCTTATTACTTATTAATATACCGCCAACAATCAAAGAAAAAGATAAAATAACTGCTAAGAGATTTAAATTTGTTTTGGTTCTTTTCATCATTAAAACACATATCCGTTCTCTCGCCTCTAGTTATTTTCTAAAAACCTCACCCTTATTATAGCATAAGTTTTTTATATTAAAACCCCCTATTTCCATTTCTAAAATTTTCATTTTTAACAAGCTTTAGAAATGAAACTACCCTCTCGTTTCTAAAACCCCTAAAAATCTGGACTTTTAGAAAATGTTGTGTATATAATTCATGACTTGTTTCGCGTAATTATGAACTGTACCCCAAGTAGTAGACACTCCGTAGAGTTGGACCATTAGCAAAATAGAGGTAGAAAAAATCTCTATGCTCAAGCAGTTTCGTAGTGATTAGTATTATATTTAGTCGTTTCATATTTAGTTATTATTCTGGTTTTTATTGTCACCCTTTGGTAGTGGATATACTCCAGTTATGCAGTAATCGTAGCATTGCGTTTTCTCTAGCATGTTTTCCCTAAGTGCTATTCTATATGGGTTTGGACGACGAATAGGACAAGTTAATCCATATTTCTTCATAAGCCTTCTAATCTTATGCGATTTTTTCTTCTTTTACCCATTTATAATAACCACTCCTAGATACTCCTGCAGTATCACATAACCAGACAATATTGGGGCATGCAGTATTGGTACGCTTAGCGACCGTTAGAAGTTCATGGATGATGGCGAACTTTTGATGCTTTGAGAGCTCTTGTGGGGAGTTTCCTTGAGATAATCGTGAGCGAAAATTTTTTTAGAAAGTCCGTTTCTTTTTCTAGATATTGTATCTGTTGCTGGAGTTTACCAATCATATGGATGATATCTACATTGGTTTGAAGCTGAGTGTGTCCACTACCTTTTTGACCACGATATGGGTTCTTGCTTAATACGCTAATCTGTTCTTCAGTGATATAACTTTGTATTCCACGATAGGCTTTAGGCTTTTTCTTAGTCATTTTATTCTCCTGCAATAAACTTACCGCCATTATAATTAATAGTGATAAGTTCACCAAGCATAAGCAAGTTCTAAATGTCTACTTCTAAGGGTACACCGCACCGAAGCTACTGTCTACTTTTTGGGGTACAGTTGGAAAAATGTGTCTACTTTTAAGGGGACAGTTCACGCCGGCGCGGGCTAAGACCCAGCTACACAGCGGACAGAGAACCCGTAGTACTTACAGTCGCGAACCGTACCAGGGTAGACGAGGGTACTATTGAAGTACAGGTAATACGCGTAGTTACTACTGTTCGCCGACGAAGACCAATAGCCCCCGTAGTTACCGCGACCGTACGCCGACGACCCGTACCAGCCGCCGGAGTAGACAAAGTTATTTGGATATACGCGCCAACGTTGTGAAGCGATAGAGGTACCCTGATAAGCGCCCGTGCCATGGCTACCGTCTGGGCTGGTCAACTGCTTGTCTAGGTACGAGAACCCACCACTTGTACCACCGATATTCGTACCAGAAGTACCTGTATTACCGTACGGTAAGTGCCAACCAGTTGGGCAAAGGTCACCTGCGACATTGCCAGACGATTTACTGTAAGTACCATTCCCCGCTGTAGCTGAGTACCAGTTGTAGTAGTTGCCATAGCTGAAGATAGAGTTATTTAAGTCTGTGTGCGATGGCGAAGTTTGAGTGGCGGTAGTTACGTTATTAGTAGCGCTGGGGCTATACGTATAGGTGTAGCCCGAAGTAGCTGTGTTGGTAATATGCAACTTATTCCAAGTGTTGAGCATGGATTGGTCGTCGCAATCTGAGCTGTTTGTTGTACACCAAGCCGTAAAGCTGGCATAGGTATTCCCCGTAGTTTTGTTCAGTAGTGATGGCGAGAGATGATTGGCCGTAGTCGCCGTAACAGTTACTGTACTGCTCTGCCACCACGTTTGTTTAAGTGTGACATCTGTCCCATCGTTTAATGGATTATTGGTATTTGCTGTTGTGAGGGTGGTAGCTACGCTATTGCCGCTTTCTGTATGCGTATCAGCTAGCCTCAGGTTCTCTGCCATCCACCAGTTACCGTCCGCCAGTTTAGCGACTAGGTAGACGTCGTTGTCACGATTATCCGTGAGAGCAATTACGCTACCATTGGCCATATTGGCATATGTGGTGTCCGTTGGGTCAAAATCCTGGAAGTAAAGAGGGTCATCATTGCCGTCAGTTTCTGGCGCTACCCATACTGCATAGAGCGTTACGTTATTATTTGCGTCTTTATAATCTGCGAAGGTACTATCCGGGTGGAAGGCTTCGTTTGGACCGTAGATAGTGAGCGTGCCCGCCGCTACGGCTGAGTTGATGTCCGAAGCGGAAGTGGTGTTAGTCTGGGTTAGGCTCCAACCGGCGAAGCCATAGCCTGCCTTGCTGTAGTTAGAAGCGAAGAGGTCTACGTAGTCACCCTCAGCTACGTTAGTGTGCTTGATGTTTGTCATTACGCCGTCTGTCGCGGCATTATCGGCACCGTTGCCATCGTAGATCAGTGAAAAGACTGGCACCCATTGAGCGTAGAGGGTAATGCCGTCCCCGGGGCCAGAGCCAGCTGGTACGGTATAGGTTGTACTTACGAGATAATCTGTACCGCTACCAGTTGAGTCAGTGTTCCAAGATTTAATCTTATAACCGGTTCGTGAAAACTGATTGTATGCAGCCAGCGTGCCAGTTTCTGTACCAGTGCTAGGATTATTGGTTAAGATAATCGTCTGTGTTTTAGCCGCCGGACCACCACTATAATTACTATCATAAGTAATCGTATAGAGCGGATTCCACTGGGCATAAAGCGTAATCTCACTACCTGGCTCTAGGCCGAGGGTGGAGAGTGCTGCGCTGGCCGCTACTGTTGTGCCACTACCGTCTGGTTCTGTATTCCAGTTCTCAAAGCTCCAGCCTGTACGAGTAAAGCCGTTTGCGGCAACTACCGCCGAGTTTATTTCCGCATCTTCCTGGCTGGCAGTCGTACCGGTGACTGGGTATTCCGTAGTGCCGTTACCGTCGTAGTTTATGGTCACTGTACCTTGTGAGGCTACACAACGGATCATCGCACCATACCATTTACTACCAGTCTGGGTATTGCTATAAAGCCCGCTATTATTTACGTAAGTCCAATACGCTGTGTTATTACCATAGTTTCGCGAGGTCCAGTAATAGCCCGTGCTCGTCTGGTTATAGTAAGTAGTTGCAGCATTTCGGTAGCCACCATAAGTGAAGTTGTATGGTGCGTCACCAGCATTTCGCCCATAGTTGGCATAGCTTGCATTGGCATTATGATACTGGTCTATATTGTATCCACCAGAGCTTCTCAAGTTAATGTATTGTGCTTCAGTTGGAAGATCCCAGTTCTTAGGGCAAATTGATGAAGTGAAGTAGGTTGCGCTAGAAGTTGAAGAATACGTTGTTGTATTTGCCGTAGCTGCTGCATAATTATAATGCGCTACAACCTTTCCGCTGTAGGTCTGTGAATTTACTGTATAGTCAGGGACCGTAATATCATTTCTTAGGTACGGCGTATTAATGTTCGTCGCATTATTTGTCGCGGAATAGGTGGTAGAAGTTGCCGGAAGCGTAAAGGTCGTACCGTCCGCCAGATCGGTATCATCCGAGGTTAGTGTGACATCTGTCTCACCGCCCAGATTGAGATTTGCCGTCATCCAGCACATACCGTCTGAAAGTTTAGCTACAGTGTAGCTACGTTCTGTACCATCACGATCGTCTATTAGCGTCGCTGTACCATAAGTTGTATGTGCTGCATCAGCATTATTCTTGCTATAAGCTACGGAGTTATAACATGCCGCCGGCGACATATCTTGCATTGTCCCATAATCTCCTGTCAGGTCGGACAGTGTCGGTTGCCACCATATCGCATAAAGATCAATTATCGCGTTAGAGCTAATTGTAATCGTCCCGTCCTCTCCCTCGACCGTATCCCCAGCATCTAATTTTACTTCAGCTAAATCCTTAAACATCGTACCACTCCCATCAGCCTTAGTATTCCAGCCTTTAAGAGTATATAATTTATTATTCTCCATCGCCGGAGCAGTAAACTGATTAGCTTTTATTCTCTCTTTTTCGTTTAAAGCTAAATCTTGTGTATAAGTTTCTCCAGTCCCGCCGTTTGCATTATAACGAAAAGTATAATTCGCACAACTCGCATCCATCGTAATCGTATAAATAACCGTCCCGTTATCAGCCATTCTATAAGCCCCCGCCGGCATATTCGCCGAGGTATTTACGCCATAATAAACAGAAAAATTATCTTCAATAGACTCCGCCCCTTCTTCGCCCGCTGTTTCTGTCGAAGTCTTTAATAAATTTATCGCCGTAGAGAGAGGAGTAAATACTCCGCTCGTTGTCGACGACGTTAACGAAAAGCCCCATTTATTCACATTATTACTATTAGAAAGCGCCGACGTCCCGTCAACCGGACTATAATATGTTCCCGCCTCATTATTAGCACTATCGCCGTTAAGATAAAGTTCTGGACTTGTCGACGAGCTTATCCCAAAGTTATATCCCGTAAGACAATTAGAAATTACTTCAACATTACTTTCTTTAACAACTGGCGTTTTTGTTACCGTTCCGACACTTATACTTTCGTCCGTATTTACCGAAACCGAAAAAGCTGCAAAAGTTGGAGTAGAACTAGAAATATTAACAAGCGCGGCAACTAAAAACAACCCCGCTAGATAACCAAGCTTATTTTTTTGTCTTAAAACTCTATTTTTTTTTAACACTTCTGTAGACCTCATTATCCTTATGTTTTCTATTATAGCAATTCTTTCTAAAAAGACAATGGCTTTTTAACAAAAATTTTATTTTTTTCGCGAATTAGAAAATTTATATTTTTCTTCTTCGCCGTTTTGATAAAGAAAACTACACGTAATTGCCGCCGCTAACGCATCCGCCGCATCGTCCGGCTTTGGCTTCTTCTCAAGCCCTAAATGTATCCGCACCATCTCCGAAATCTGTGTTTTCGTCGCCGCCCCGTATCCAGTTAAACTTTTTTTAATCTCATTTGGTGTATACTCAAAAACTTTTAACCCCCTCTGCGCTGCAACAAGTAAAACTATCCCCCTCGCTTCCGCTACTGCAATTCCCGTCGTAATATTTTTCGCAAAAAACAGCTTTTCAATTCCGACAATCTCCGGTTTTGTTTCTTCAAAAACCTCAACTAAAGAATCGTATAGCTCTAAAAGTCGCGTCGGAAGCGGCGCATCAACCGTCGTCGTCACTACACCAAAATCTAACGCCTTTACCCCGGACCGTGTTTTCGTCTCAATTAGTCCAAATCCACATCTTCCGAGCCCCGGGTCAATCCCTAAAATCTTCATAAATATATTATATAACGTTCTTCATCACACTTCACTCAAAATCTATGTTAAAATATATTTATGTTCAAAAGTTTTTTGACTAGCTTTGCCGCCAATTGTGGCGGCGTGGAAACCGCACTTATTGATTGCTCCGCCGGCGGGACTGGAGGAATCAGAACAATCCTTCAGCTCATTATAGATATTCTTACCGGAGCTATTGCCATTGTCGCATTAATAGGTATTCTTATTTCTGGTGTTCAATATATGACTGGCAAGGGCAACGAACAAACAACTACTAAAGCAAAACGCCGTATCTTTAATATAGTTCTCGGTTTAGCCTGTTATGTTTCAATATATGGCATTGCAACCTGGCTCCTTCCTAATTTATCAAGTTCAAGTCTATCAATAAATTCAATTACAATCAATTTCCCCAATAACAACACAGCAACAATCGGCTCCTCAGTCTATCCCACCGTCACTATAGATGGCAACGATACTACTTACGGCCTTATTACTAACGATAAGTCAATCGTCGCAGTTTCTTCAAATTCAGTTCGTTGTATTTCCGCCGGGGAAGCCGAAATCATCGCCGTAGCCGCCGATGGAAGCACTTCTTCTACCACTATCCATTGCACTGAAGCTGACACCGAAAATTTCAACGATCCACAATATCAAGAAAAACTCGAAAATCTACACTATTTCAATCAACTCAATGGAACGTGGAGAAATAAAAGTATAGGTGGATGCAGCCGCACCGTAGTTCATAATGGCGGCTGCGGGCTAATGTCATTATACGCAGGATATTATCTATTTACTGGTCAAGGACTCAACGATAATTCTTTCTTCGACAAATTTATAAGGGCCGCTTATAATGATGGATATTATGGCTGCGACAGCACTTATTTCAGTAAATTCGGAGAAAATTTAGAAAAACTCACCAATATGAACTTAACCAAATTTTGGGAAGGATCAGTTACACACGGAGGATATACAGATTCTTTATGGGATGAAATAGTATCAGATTTAGAAAAAGGTCATAAACTGCTAATTGCTATTCGCAAAGTCCATGGTTCTGTTTTTACATCTGGCAACCACATCATGCTAATAGACCATTACGATAAAGAAAAAAATGCCGTATATCTTTTTGACCCATCAATTGATTCAAATAAAATATCTAGAAGTGGCGCAGAAAAAGCCACCGACAACATTGAAAATGGCGTTTATATCACCAGAAACATAATGAAAAATTACGTAATACCTTGGAGCATTGCTAGCTTAAGTTATAGTGCAGAATAGCATTTTAGCCAATTCTTGTATGTAAAATAAATTATTTCACGTACCTTATCAAGGTTTCCCTTAAATCTTTCGCCGGAATTACGAACTTATCACGAATTGTAGAAGGTCCAATTGCATGCAAAAAGCCCAACTTCTTCGCTTCCGCAATCCTTTGATCGGAACGAAACGCCGACCGAATCTCCCCCCCGAGCCCAACCTCTCCAAAAACAACATATTCCTCCCCTAACTTTCTTCCCGCGACCGCCGACGCAATCGCCATACAAACCGCGAGGTCCGCCGCCGAATCATTTAATTTTATCCCGCCAACAACGTTAATAAATATATCCTTATCCGAAAGTTTTAATTTTGTTCGGCGCTCTAAAACTGCAATTAAAAGATTCAGCCGATTTATATCAAACCCACTCGCCGTTCGTTTCGGATAGCCAAAGTTCGATGTTGTTGCAAGTGCCTGAATTTCAACCAAAATCGGACGATTTCCCTCAAGCGTCGCGAGGATTATTGAACCATCTGTATTAGTTCTTTCCGCAAGTAAAGCCGCCGACGGATTTTGTACTTCCCGAAGACCTTCAGAAAACATTTCAAAAATCGCCACTTCATTCGTCGAGCCGAATCGATTTTTAATCGCTCTAACTGTCTTAAATCCGCCATATCTATCCCCTTCAAAATTCAAAACTACATCAACTAAATGCTCTAAAACCTTCGGTCCCGCTAACGTTCCTTCTTTCGTTACGTGTCCCACGATTACTACCGCCGTATCCGTCGCCTTCGCCGCCCGAATGATTAAATTCCCACAATTCGTTACTTGCGAAACTGTCCCTGGTGCCGACGAAATTTCATCCATCGCCAGCGTCTGTATTGAGTCAACAATTACCAAATCAAATTTCCCAGTCTCAATCGTTTTTGCAATATCATTCCCGCTCGTCGATGCCGCAAAATTCAATTTTTCACTTTTTGCCCCTAATCTTTCCGCCCTTAATTTAACTTGTCCCGCACTCTCCTCGCCAGAAATATATAATACATTATGTTTTTTCGCAACTTCCGCGCAAATCTGCATAAGTAACGTCGATTTTCCAATTCCCGGCTGCCCCGCAAGCAAACTTCCCGACCCCATTAAAATCCCCCCGCCTAATACCATATTAAGATCCGAAAACTCTGTCAAAAGTCTCGCCTTCGCATCCGAAGGTACTACCGTCGATAGTTTTACAAAATTTAATTCCTTCCCGGACAATTTTCCTTTCTCAAGTGCCGACTTTTTCCCGACCTCCGCTTCACTAACTTGTTCAACTAACGAATTCCAAGCCGAGCAATTCGAACATTGCCCTACCCATTTCGCATATTTCGCGCCACACTGCTGGCAGACAAACTGACTCTTTATCTTCATGAGGTTATTATATCATAGCCTCGGTGCCATATCGTGTAGATACGTAGGAGTAAGTTTATTCGACTGCAACTCCTCACTTTCTCTACTTCCCCATAGATACAAAGTCGAATCATAATTAATAATTTCCGCCGGTATAATCGAATTAATCCCCGTCGCCGCCCCATAAGTCCGATTTAAAATTAATTTATTAGCGATAATTGCACCATTTATTTTTAGTTGATTAGAATTAGCCCGATCATTTATCGCTACCCTAATCCGACTCTCATCAATCTCTCCTTTCTCATTAAACGAAACCCCATTCTCACACGTCACTACCGTCTTTTCTGCTATTAAAACCGCGTCAACCCTATTTACAACACAATTAATTACAATATTCTTTGCATAAATTATTAACTTTGGTACTTCTTCTAAGTTATTATATGGTCCCGCATATTCAAGGTTACCCGTAATTACAACGTTGCCATTTGTTCGTACTGCCTGAGTTGTGCCCTTATTAATCGTAAACCGCCCAATCGTTAAGTTATCGTTTTCGCCATTATAATAATATATCCCGTTTTCTAGTTTTTTCTCTTCATCATTAAGCGAAACTGCTCCCGAAACATTCTTTCCGCCCGTAACGCCTAACTTTCGAATTAGCGCCGCCCGATCTCGCGCCGATGCATTACTTATACTGTCCGAAACTCCTAACCCATTTACTTCCGTTGTACTATAAGGATAGTTACCAAAAGTTAAAGTACTTCTTAAGAATATACTCGTCTTAGCTCTTAATTCTCTACTACCTTCTGGATATCCCGTCCCCGCCCCGCTCGAAAATCCCGTTACTTTTGATCCAGCAATTACGCCTAGTTCGCCCCACGAACCAAACACATAATTATAGTCATTCGCCACTCCGACACTAAAGCCAGTCCGTCCCGCCAAATTATTTTTTATACTAACTCCCGTCTTAATTCTTCCGCCAGAATAGACATTCCCTCCGAGAACTTGTAAACTCGGTCTTTTCGCGACCGTATAGCATTTAGAATCAGAAATATTCCATGTTCGACTTCCGTTTGGATCGATATTTCCATCCGCTCCGCTCGTCGAAGGATAAACTGCCGCCGCTACGCAAACCCTCGTCCCAGCCGTTAAATCTTGCACATAAAAATTCGCCGTTTTATTTTCCGTCACATTCTCGTACATCTGCGCTACATTAGTATGTAGAGAGCCTCCGCCTACTTCATTGCTATATCCACACGCCGTCTGGTTGTTTGGTAACCCATAATAAGCACATAAATTATCTCCGCTAAAATTATTATTTCCGTTTCTTTCTGTCCCCTGATAAACAATCATTCTGTATCTTACTCCGTCCATTCTTGTTGCATAATTTCTATCGCCGTCATTCATTGTCAAACTATTTCGTTTTGTCATTACCGTAATTTGATAATTAATTCTATTTTGCTCGCCCGCAAAAAGCTGCACCGCTCCCTCTTCGCCTTCCGCCGGAGAAGAAACATTTACGCTAGTTGTGAAATTATATGGCACAATTGCAGACGCATTACTTGATTGTTCATTTATAATTACATTTCCCGTATTGCCATCCGTACCTTGCGTGAAGGTAACTTGGCTCGGCGTAGTTTTTGTGCTGTTATTTAAATTCGTACGCGCAATTTCGCCAAGCGTCTTTCCAACTTCCGCATAACTTACTGTATGTGTATTAGTTTCTCTCCGTTCCCTCGTGTCCCCTACAGCATATGATGTATAATTTAGCGTTGTCATCGAAAAACCGCTACTCTCTACACTAAAACCATTTTTCCACGCTCCTAAATCGTTGCTACAATGATACCGATAATTATTAAACATTATACCGAGCTTAGCACTGGAATTATTTTTATAAACTCCTGTCGCATTGTTTAGGCAAGTAATCTTCAATGCTTGCGGGTATAAATGATACGTATATTGTAAAATTGGGTTATAAGTTGCGCGGTAAGTTAACACATCTTGCGGCTTCGCGTATACTTTTTTCTGATAAGAATTATATCTAGAAACTCTGTCATTTTTAACTTCCATGTTTAGTAAATTACTTCCCGAAGGTTGCGCATTACCTAGCGCCGACGCACAAACTCTCGTTGTTACATCATTTATCGTACCCGACGCATTACTCGGTTTAAACGTTATCGCCTCGCAAACTATTTGCCCCGGAACCAGTTTAACCGTCTCACTATATTCAACAACTCCATTCCCATTCGCAACCGCAGTAAAGTTCTCCGTTCCGCTCTTCAAATTATTATTTGGTGCCACGCCCAAATTCTGCGACGAAACCCAATAGTTAGAAGTTCTAGATACTGTATAATTTGTAGAACCTCCACCCGTAGTTCGCCGAAGCGAATTAGTAAACGTCACATTACATCCCGAGACCGGACAATTAGGCACTGTATATAATTTCGCATTATTAGTATTTTGCCATCCGGTAGAAACATTCCCCGCATCTGTTTTGCCTTGGAAAGTCGAAGTTTTAGCTTCTGCACAAACATTCAAAGCCGCCGTCGTCGCACCAGTCGTTCCATGCGGCCTAAACATAAGTAAATAACAAACACTTTCTCCTGGACGCAAATTTTCCACATAAGTCCCCTTCCCATTGATTTTTAAAACTGTCCCGCTCGTTGAAAACGTCGTTGGCGGAGCCGGAGTTATATTGGGTTGAATAATATTATTTCCCCCATTATATGATCGATAAATCGCATAGCTCGTCGCTCCATTCCCAGCTGTCGTCCTAATATATAAATCAAAAGTCGCCGTACATCCATTATTACTACAATTTATCTCCAATTTTTGCGTATTATCTTTATCTACCCATCCAGTACTTTTACTATTCGTCCCGCTCGTATTGCTTCCCTCAAAAACCCGCGCTCGTCCTTGGAATGAATTCTTCTCATAAACAGCATAAATCGTTCTATTACTCGTCAAATTGTTTACCGTATAAGAAGTTCCCGTACTCGTATAACTTCCCGCCGTCGCTGAAGTCTTCCATCCTTTAAAAGTATACTCCGCTACTGTCGGTCGCGTTATCGATGCTTGAGCTCCATAATCGACCGTTTTCGTTACGTTATTAACTCCAGAAATCCTATTTCCATTTACATCTACTGCCACGCCAGTCAGTGTGACTCTTTCTCGCACTTTTAAGTTTACACATAACCAATCACTATTAGGTACATATTTATATTCTGTAATGTTACTTCCCGACGTACTTACCATAACCTTAACTCCATAATTAATTCTTTCACAAACTATCGCTTCGTCTCCTGGTTTTAAACCGCTGATTGTCTTTGTGCCCGTTTTCGTACTACTTTTACCTTTACCTAGTGTAATATCATAAGTCGTCCCCGTTTCTCTTATCCACCCCTCACTATTCCATGGTCTCCCTGTTTGCCAATAATAAAAATAGTTCGTCATTTTCGTAGTGCTACTAACATTATTATCATCCGTTCGCGTTACTTTATTGTTAAAACCTACTTTTATCGAAGTCGTATTACTCGGTAAGTAATAAAAATTATTTTTATTATTATTATAATCGCTCCTTAAATATGCATATTTAGAAATATTCGTATCTACTCCCACATTTTTCAAAGTTACCGCCCCAGAAAAAGTTGTTTCTTTTTCTCTCATATCATCCCAATAACAAAATGCATACACTTCCGCAGGCATCGTACTCCCGCTATAACTACTTCCATTCATGAATTCATATGCCGCCGCATAATCATTTAACGCCACATTCGTACTTCCTAATTTTGTCACCTCATACATCGCTACATATCTATTTCCAATTTTACTATATAACGTTTGTCCTAAACCTCCACCCGGCATATAATACGCCGAGTTACTCGGCACATTGCTCCAATCATAATAATTCGAATAATTTATATAAGTCCCATATGTATAACTTTCCATGTGCCCCCATAAATTCGGCGTTGCACTATAAACATAGTCATTGTCCGAATAGCCATGCACATAATTATATGAGCCGTACCCATTATATGAAAACCCTCTCGCATTTCGCCCAAAATGCCAAAACCCCTTCCCGTCCCCCGCACACTCCCCACTAATAACCCCCCCATCCCTACCACTATTATATGGACGAAATCTAATATCTCGCCCTTCTCCAGCAGCCCCCCCGATATATTTATAATACATCCACGAAAAACCCGTACATCCAAGAAGATAATAAGCATTATCTCCGTTGCAGTTTCCACTCCCATAACTGCCCCCCGGCGTTCCAGAAGGAGTTAAAGACGATCCGCTCCCCGTCCAACCGCCACCGTTCGCTAAAGCTAGGGGACTTACGAGCACACAACAAAAAATCGTAAAACCAACCAAGCCGACTTTTAGAAATATTTTTTTGACCTCTCTTGATACTTTGCTCTCACCCAAAGTTGCGGTTTTTAGCAGCATCGCTGAACCTCTCCTTTGGTATCATTTATGGTCTATGATAAATTAATTTTACCACAAGCTTTTTAGGAGTTCAAGCCAAGAATCCCGTCTTAATTATTTGGTAACAAAACCGATTCTTTTTTAAGATTTAATCGTTCTATTTTTCTAAAGCTTTGATTAATTTCTTCAATTCTGCCTCGCTTCTACACTTAAACGACAAACTCCTTCCCACGATTTTTACCGTCACTCCATATTTTTCATTTAACTTGTCTTCTTCTTTTCGATATTCATAACGTTTTATTGCTGTTGCTGAAGATTTCTTTTTATTATCCGCAAAATATCGCTCAACCTTTCGCGCTGTCCAACCTTCCGCTACAATTTTCGGCAAGATCTTCTTAATCGTCTTTTCGTCTGCCGACGCTAAAGGCCGCATCACCCCTTCCGTCAACTTCTCCTTCACCATCACTTTTTTCGCTTCGTCCGGAAGGTTCAAAAGCCGCATCGTCATCTGAATCGAAGATTCACTTTTCCCAACCTTCGCCGCAATCTCTGCTGGTGTCATGTTAAATTGCGTTTTAAGTTTCGCATATGCCGTCGCAAGTTCAATCGCATTCAAATCTTCACGCTGCGCATTTTCGATAATCGAAAGTTCTAACCGATTTTGCGAATCTAGAGTTCTTACAATCGCTGGAATTTTTTTAAGCCCCGCAACTTTCGACGCTCGCCACCTTCTTTCCCCCGCCACAATCTTATATTTTCCTTCTTCTCGCGTCACCACGATTGGCTGTAAAACTCCATGTTCTTTAATCGAAGCCGCGAGGGCCTCAATCGCCTCCGTATCAAACTCGCGTCTTGGCTGCTCCTCATCTCGAACAATTTCCTCAATTTTTATCTGCCTTAGCTCACTCGCCCCGCGGTCTTCCTCCGCCGTCGGATCAAACTCTTCATCAACTAATTCAGTTGGTATTAACGATTCAAACCCTCGTCCTAGCCCTTTTCCTAAACCCATTTTTCTTTCTCCTCTTGACTTTTTATTCCTCTTATGCTATAATTAAAGGTTAGTTTCATGATTTTCATTTCGTCCTCTCCTCTACCTCTCTCGCAAATTCTTTGTAAGCTTTTGCCCCCTTAGAAAATTTATCATACGCTCCAACCGGTACTCCATGCGAAGGCGCTTCCGCAACTCTCACATTTCGCGGAATCGTCGTATTAAACGTCAATTTCTTGAAATATTTTTTAATTTCCGTATAAACCTGTGAAGATAAAGAAGTCCGTTTATCATACATTGTCGCAACTACCCCAAGTAGTCTCAAGTTCGGATTGGCCTGCTTCATTACTAATTTCATCGACTCTAAAAGCTGTGCAACGCCCTCCAAAGCATAAAATTCTGTTTGTACCGGAAGCAATAAATAATTCGACGCAATCATCCCGTTCACCGTTAAAAGCGATAAAGACGGTGGCAAATCAATAATTACATAATCATAATTCTCCTCTACAGATCTTATCGCATCTCGAAGCCGAACGAATTTTCGCTGCATTCCTGCCATTTCTACCTCCGCATTAGCTAGCTCCGGAGTCGCCGGAGCAAGGTCGAAATTTTTATATTTAGTCGGCCGAATTGCAGTTTCTAATTTTGCAAGCCCCATAATTACTTCCGTCATCGTCGTCCCAAGCTGTTTCTCATCATTTTTATCTATTCCGAGTCCCGAGCTTGCATTCCCCTGCGGATCAAAATCAACAAGTAGAGTCTTAAATTTATCTTTAGCGAGATAATATGCCAAGTTAACCGCCGTAGTCGTTTTCCCGACTCCACCTTTTTGATTTGTCACACATATTACCTTCGCCATAATGCTTATATTATATCATGAAATAGCATAAAAAATAGGTAAAAAATAAATTCAATTCAAACGAGCATTAAGCGAACCCGAAAAATTTTGAAAATTTTAGGAAAATGCTTCACGATGAGGGAAGTGAAGATTTTCCGTTAAAAAATTTTCTAAATCTTTCGGACGTGAGCGTAGCGCGAGTGAGAATGAATTTATTTTTTTCCTTATGTTGTAAAAATTACTAGACAAACAAGTCCACGTTGCTAGAAATGCTTCTAACTAACTTATTTTTACGATTTCAATTTCAGAATATTTCTGGCGATGGCCAGTTTCTTTATGTACACGTTTTTTTGCCTTGTAGCGAATTACGCGAACCTTCTCGCCAGCTAGCTTAGGCGTAACAACTTTCGCCGAAACTTTTACGCCCTTCACTGTCGGCGTCCCAACTTCCGTTTTATCGCCGTCAATAAGAAGCAAAGCGTCAGTTTCGAGCTCTTTAGTTCCTTCCGGGAGGAGGTCCACCCGTAGGGTCTCTTTTTCGGAGACGAGATATTGCTTCCCGCCAACGAGGATAACTGCTTTCTTCATATTATTCCTTTATTAACTCCCCCTATTTTATCATATTATTAAGATTTTGGGAAGCCCCCCTATTATTATATTATTTTTTAGCTTCTGGTTTTTCTTCCTCTGTCATTTTAGCAGGTTCGCTATCAACGTTTTTATTTGATCCTTCGCCCTTTGCTTCTCCTTCAACTGTTTTTAAAGTTTTATTCGCGCGATAAAGATAATAACCACCTCCGCCAATCCCAAGAATTACTACAATCGCCATCACAATCTCAAGCGGACCAGTACTCGGAAGCTCTTGACATCCTTCCATTTCCGGATTTGTCGCACAAGTCGGCTCTTCCGGCACTCCGCAATCCTCTTTCTTTACGTTTACAGAAGCGCCATCTTCTTTAGAATCTCCGGTGCTAACTTCACTATCGTATGTTAGCTTTGCAACATTTTTTAATTCTAAGCCATTACAATCAAAATCATCACCAGCCTTAGCACGATATGTTATATAAACCGTATTCCCTGTGCCTATTGTTCCCAAATTATATCCATCAACAATTATATTATCTGAAAGCGGATCCTTTGTAGTAGAATCATTTGCTGAAAGCTCCACGCTCCCCGGAACTAATGTCAATCCCTCCGGCAGCGTATCTTTAATAACGGCATTCGTTAAAGCAACGTCGCCAGTATTGCTAATTGCGATTTTAAAATAAACTTCCTCACCAGGATTAATTGCCACACTTTCTGCATAGCTTTCACCATCTTTAGAAACAGTCTTATCTATTGATCCTCCGAGTTCTTCAGCCTGTAAAACATATGTCACAACCCCATGATATTCTTCACATCCCGGGATAATTCCGTTTAGCTCATTTAGCCCGACTAATGTTCCTTCCTGGGTAAACAAATTTGTCGAAAGTCCCGAACCATTCGTTCCCCAATCGTTATAAATCTTCGCCGAACCAGCAACATAATGTAATAATACTTTATCTGCCGAAGTCGTCATGTATGCCTCGTCCCAAACCGAAAGCGGATTAGAATTTTCTGCCGTAATTGTACCAGTAATCGTTCCACGATTTTCCGGTGTAATTACCGTCGAGAACGAAGACGAAGCCCTAGTCTTAAACGCAATACCGACTCGGTTATGTGCCGCATCATTATATGTCGCCGAAGCATTATTGTGAAAATAAATATAAACTAAATATTGTCTCCCCGGTACTACTTCAACTTCATTTGTAAGATCCGTTACTTCCGCATCAACCTCGCCAACCCTTACAAAATTCCGTTCATCTCCAATTGTTGGATTATTCGTTATGGAATTAAAAGTCGGGTAACTTGCTGGAGATTCCATAGTGAAAGTCGTTCGTTCCGGACCCCATGCCGAAACCGAACCTACTCCTGCTAACCCTAAAAGTAGAGTAGTAGTTATCACTCCTAAAATTTTATATTTTTTCATTTTTACCTTTCTCCCATCCTTTATTTATAATCCTAATCCAGCTAGGTAATCTTCGACTTCTTGTGTGCCCACATCACTAGCGCTCGGCGCCTGCTCTATCGGAGTCTCTGCTGCATTAGCAGCTTGTTGCGCCGCCTGATTTTCTTGAACTGGAGCGTATTCATTAGCATTTGCACCACCTCTATTTTCACTATAGTTATTTGCTTCACTAACTTGTTCTTGAACCGCCTCGGCAGCTGGTGCAGCTTCATTTTCCACAATAGTAGGCGCAGTACCCTCATAAGCTTCCGCCGGTGGTGGCGTAGTAACATCTTGCGGGGCCGCCGTTTCTTGATGCACAACAACCTGCTCTGTTCCAATATCTTCCGCTATATCTTGCTGAATCTGATTATCGATTCTTGTCATATTTTCCGGATCTTTCGGCGCCGGCGTCTCCGGAGTTGGAGTTTCCGGTGTTGGCGTCTCAGGAGTAGGTGTTTCAGGAGTTGGAGTCTCGGGTGCCGGAGTTGGTGTGTCTGGAGTATCTGGTGTTTCTGGTGCCGGGGTGGGCGTTACCACTGGAATTGGTGTTGGCTCGCTCGGATCCTCAGGATCCGACGGAATCTCCGGAATCCCCTCATATATTTCGTTCCCCGGCTCATTCACAACCTGCATACATAGTTTAAAGCTAGTAATATTTCCGTCAGCATCATAAACCGGCGACATTTTAACCGTCATCGAGCCAATTTCATTGCCATTAGCATCAACCCAATAAAATTCCGTCGCCTCAGTCCCATTTTCTTGAGTTGCACAGCGTACCAGCTCCATATTTTCATGTACTACCGCCCCACTAGCGTCCTTTTGCCTCATAAACGCATTATCATAAGTCCCATTTAACGTCACTCTTCTCGTAAATGCATTATCCATTATTCCCCCAAACGCCGCTTCAATCGCCTCAAAATCCTCTGGACTCAAACTCTCAAGCTTTGCCTCAGTTTCCGCAAGATTAAGCCCTTTAAATCCTTCCGGCTGCAAAGCTTCTGGCAAATTTGCCATATAATCCGCAAAAGTCTCAACTTGATTATGCGCCGCATATTTCATCATTTCTACTTCATCATTGTTGCAAACTTCTCCGACTTGTCCAGCCTCCGCAAAGGCAACCGCGCTAGTCTTACCCTCAGCGAGCCACATCCCCTTTTCGCCATAACCATCATAAATCCCTTTTTCCGCTTCTGCCGTTTCCCCATCAACTACATATTCCATCGTCGTCGGATTTTGCTCCGGCGCATTATTGTCGTTCCCTTTATCCTTACCGCCAATCATAGAACCAATCAACACTGCCGCAGCCAACGCAACCGGCGCAGCTACCATTATGACTTTCTTAAAGTTAAGATTCTTCTTCGCCTTATCTCTAGTTGCTTCCGGTGTCGCCTCAGTATTTTCCGGCACATTTTCAGCTGTCTCACTAGAATCCCCTTCTGGCTCTCCCTCAGGAATATCCTCGATAATTTCATCTCCTGAAACTTCGCTCCCGGCAATATTGTCTAGGCTGTCGATTGCACCTTCAATCGTTGTTCCCGCATCACTATCGCTAGGTGCCGCCTCAGCTGTAGCTGTATTTTCACCAGTCCTTCTTTCAATTTCACGCATAATTTTTTCGCCACGCGCTCTCTCTGCCATATATCGCTGCCTGAGCGCAGCAAGTTCCGCCAACTTCTCTTCTCTTGACTTTTCGGCCGCCGCCTCGTTAGCCTTTTCTCCTCTCTCCCTAGCTACTCGTGCATCAATTTCGCCAGACGCTTCACCAGTATTATCCGTAAAACTATTAAAATTTTCCCCAGTATTAGGCATTTTCACCTCCTAAAAACTCCGCACCAAAATTTTCCGCTGCGGTCTTTATAGTTTCTTCGATATTAATTCCAGCCTTTTCGAAAAACGCCTTAAACGTCTCTTCAGAAGAATCTTCACGATCTAAAAGTTCGTTTACTTCAACGAGCTGTTCTTTATTTAAACTTCCAAAAATCGCCAAACTTATTTCATCGTCGAGCGACTTAATCATTTTTTCTCTTAGTTCGTTTACCTCTTCCGCCGTATTTACCGGCAAAGACCTCTTTTTCATAAGTTCATCGACGAACTTTTCTAAAGTTCCTCGATCGATTAAATAATTTTCCATGGCTTTTTAGTTATTAAAATATAAGACCTTTCTGTCTTTAGTTTAACATAACCATTTTTTCAAGTCAACCTATCTTTTATCTGCAAATTTTTTTCTAAACCATTCGTCCGCTGGGCCTGCCGTCATTAGTAATATCAAATACCCATTTTCTAAATACTCTCTTAACTTTATTTCTAAATCATCAGATAAAGTCGCTACTTCAACAACCTCTTTATTTTTTAACCCGGCAGCCAATTCTTCCGCAGTTAAAATCGGCAAATCCGGATCTTCCCGTGTTAAATATGTTGGAAGCCAAAATATTTTTTTCGCCCCAAGAAAAGCCTCCCGATACCCATCTCTGACTTCTTGCTGTCTCGTATTTTGATGTGGTTGATATACAACTACTACCCCCTTTTTTCCAGCCACTCTACATTCATCTAATGCGACCCCTATAGTTGCCTCTATTTCTTCCGGATGGTGTGCATAATCTGTGTAGACCCCATCCGCTATTTTCTCAAACCGTCGCCCAACTCCCGGAAACTCGTTCATTATCTCTGTTAATGCGGCAAAATCATACGCGCTTCCTTCATTTTTTAGCATCTCTATTATTGCTGTCAATGCAAGAGACGCATCCCTCCTTCTTGCTTCTCCCGCCAATCTTATATTTTCTTTCAACACCCCATCTTTTATTACTTTCTCACTCTGACTTTCAAACTGCTCAAAAGCTTTCAGATAATCTTCTTTTGTAGGATAAATATCTGGATGATCATAAGAAATTGCCGGGATTACTGCAATCCAAGGATTATATTTCAAAAAATTCCGGTCATATTCATCCGCTTCATAAATAAAATATCTATCTCCCGCATGATACGCCCCACTAGGTGCAAATCCAAGCGTCGTTCCAACAATATATGACACAGGCAATCCTAATTTTAATGCCAACCATATAATCATTGCCGTAGTGGTTGTCTTTCCGTGTGTTCCCGCTACGGCTACCATTTTTAGCCCTAATCTTGACACAAGGTATGCCGTAAAATCATCCCGTTTCGTACATTTTACTCCAGCTTCACGTGCGAGCATCAATTCTTTATGATTATCCGGCAAGGCCGAAGTATAAACAAACCAATCTACACCCTTACAGAGTTTTTCTTCTAAGAATTTCCCATCCTGCTCGCCAATCGATATCTCAATCCCAGCCTTAATTAGCTCATCATAAATTGCTCCCTTCGCAAGATCCGAGCCAAAAACGTCAAGTCCAGCTGCTTTTGCCATTAAAGCTAGCGGCCCCATCCCTGTCCCTGTTATTCCCGAAATATATATTCTCATGATATAATATATTATACAATGAATATAAATTCAGAACAAGAAATGCTAAAATTCGGGCGCAGTTATGCTAAAAAGATTACCTTTCCAGCAGTTATAGAACTAATTGGCGACGTAGGCGCCGGTAAAACTACTTTCGTACGCGGCCTCGCCGAGGGCCTTGGAATTAAAGAACCAGTTACTAGCCCCAGCTTCACTATTTCTAAATCTTATGCTCTGCCGAATAATAAAAAAATGACCCATTACGATTTCTATCGCCTTAAAGACCCCGGACTTATGGCCGAAGATTTGTCCGAATCAATAAACGACAAAAATACCCTAACAGTTATCGAATGGGCCGAATCGGTAAATGATTTATTACCAAATAGCCACATCAAAATCACCATTAATTATACCGACCAAGGTCGCGAGGTAATTTTATGAAGCTCTATTTAGATACTTCTACTCCCGAAACGGTCTTAAGGCTAGATAATAAAGAATATAGATACACCTTCGCCAATGATTTAGCCGAAAAACTCTTAAAGTTTATCCACGATAAACTTAAAGAAAACAATAAAACCTTCAAAGATATAGAAGAAATCACTTTTATGTCTGGCCCCGGCTCTTTTACCGGTCTTCGTATTGGCGCAACAATTGTTAACACCCTAGCCAGTGAATTAAAAATCCCCTTAAAGGATCATGAAGGAAAAGAACACAAAATTATTCTTCCAAATTATGGTCACCCCGCCAATATTAGTAAACCGAAAAAATAACTATTTATCTGCTTTTTGCCGAACAAGATAACGAGCAACTCCGGCCAAAAACACGGCAAAAATAACTACCAGAACGCCTTCAATAGTCGCTAGAACCATGTAACTTTTTGTATTATCAGGCTGAAATACCGAACTTTCGCCGAGCGGAGCTACATAAGTCGGATCCGAAGGATCGTATGCAATCTGTACTCCGTCGCTATTATTATCCGCTATTTTCGTATTAGCAATCGTTAAGTTCATCCCGGTGAATTTCACTTTAAATACCGATTCGCTAGAATCTCGGTCCGCATGAAAAATCCTTACAATCGATCCGTCGCCTTCTGAAACCGTAACTCCAGAGTACGCAAAATCCTCCCCATCAACCGACGTATAAACCTCTCCATTTCTATTGATTATAAATCTACCCGTTGAAGCTTCATGAACACCGCCCATATCTATTGCTAATTTATTTCCAATAAATACAAATGTATCATCATCCGCCGTAATTGCAAATCGCTCCTCGCCACTAAGAAGTACAGTAAACGGCACAGCAAAATTCATCGTAAAGAAATGATTATGTTTATCGCTACTAGATAAATCATTCTTACTAAATTCTGCCGCATCTAACGGGTAAAATTTATCTTGATAAAATGAAAATTCCGCACCTTCGGATTTATAAATCATCTTAAGAAGACCAGCATAATTTACACTTTTTCCCTCAACCGCTGTAAACCATCTCTTGAAATTTTCACCCGAAACCCCACGGTTCGAAGTCAGCCTCCCCCCAATCGCAACTGGCAGATAATCATCATCCAATTCATATTCAACCAACCCTTGTTCGATTTCTTTATTATGATATCCACATTCCGTCCAACCAAATTGTCGCGCCTCTAATTCCTTTTTTAACCCCACATCATACAAATCTACACAAGCATCTTCTCTTTGATCGTAATACGCTACCGAAAGAGAAACTTCTTTCTCTTCCGAAACACCCGCACTCGCAAGTATTGCCTCCGGCGTCCGCGAAAAAGCCTCTTTCTCCATCTCTGAAACTGTATGCGATAAACCAACAATCATCAACACTACCGCCGCCCCAAAAGCGACCAAAGCAATTCCTCCAAAGATCCCAGACTTTCTTATTTGTTTCTTCATGGTAACCTCTCTTTATTAGTATAAGCTTTTTCCTTCTAAAAATCAAGCTTATTTCACAGAAATAAATCGACCTCTGCTAATTTTTCTCTCCCCCTATACCTAAATGCTCGTCCGACAAAACTTCCTCATCAAAAGGTTTCTCATACGAATCTATCGCCTTAACTTCGGCTTCAAATTCCTTCAAATATTCGTTCAGAATCTCGCTTGATAAAGGTCCACTTTTTTCAAAACTATAAACCTCTTTTCCTTCGTTTTCCTCAACCTCCTCAATTTCATCTTCGTCTGGTAGATATCCTGGTCGTGACCGGTCAAGATAAATATCCCCAGAATTATGGTAGATTAAAAGACTCACCCCAACTGTTACGCATGCCACTAAAATCGAAGCCGCACCAAGCAAAACAAGATTTCTCCCTCCTAAAATTCGTTTTTTCTCACTGCTACTCGGACTGTTTGGCTCCATTTAACTCTCCTATTACATTTTTCACTAACTCTATTTGTCGCGAAATTAAACTACGCATAGATAAAACGTCCTCGTGCACCACTTTTCGCTTTTTTCGCGTATCAACTAGTTTCTCATAAAATTTTTCTGGCTCTTCCCGACAATTCATCGTCACTAATTCTTCTAGAGACTGTTGGTAAGAAATATAATCATCAGAAAAGCGCGCCTTCTTTTCCGCAAAATCATCCTGGTTTTTAACCAATTCTGCGCTAGGTAAATTATTTTCAATTAGCCTTACATTAAGCGGCATAATATATTTTGACAATATCGTTTCATACCTCCCGCCAAGATAAACTCGCGTCCGCGCATCTTGTTTTTGTACATTCTTAAGGCTATCTTTTATGGCCTCACAATGGTCCGAAATAACTAGCTTTTGCTCATCCGAAATCGCCCCGACCGGCACCGGAACTAGACAAAATAGCATAAGTATGATATAATAGAAAGACGTATATCTTTTCTTCATTCCTTTATTGTATCATAAAAGAAGCAGATAGCTTTAATTGGTTTTTCACAAAATGTAAAATTACCCGATAAATCTTAAAATCTTACGGACCGGAGCCCGCTCGTCCCGTGCGGGAGGGCTGCCTGAAATTTTTAAAATTATCTCGACGCGATTTTACCGATTGTGAAAAAAATAATTTGAATTATTAGTCCCTTTTAAGCATCACAGCAAACGCTTCTGACGGAATATCAATCTTCCCAAACCTCTTCATCCTCGCCTTACCACGTTTCTGTTTTTCTAAAAGCTTCGCTTTACGATCTCTATCGCCCGTATGAATCTTTACCGTTACATCCTTCCGATACGCTCCAATCGTCTCTCTTGCAATGATCCTTGCCCCAATCGCCGCTTGAAGCGCAACCTCATAATTTTGTCGCAGAATCACTTCTTTTAATTTTTTCGTTACTTCTCGCCCAATCCCCTCCGCTTCACTTCTATGCGCCATAACCGACAATGCATCCATCTTATGCCCTGCAACTAAAAAGTCAACTCTTACTAAATCCTCCGCCTGATAACCATTTAGCTCATAGTTGAATGACGCATAACCAGAAGTTGCCGACTTCAACTGATCATAAAAATCCGTTAGCAAATTCGCCATCGGTGCTTCAAAATCAATTACCGCTCGGTCCTCAATATAAGATAAGTTTGTCTGATGTCCACGTTTCTCATTAATCAAATTGAGTACATTCCCAATCATCGACTTAGGTAATATTATCTCGCCCTTAACCCAAGGTTCTCGTATTTCTCGAATTTCCGAGGCGTCCGGAAGGTCCGAAGCCGACTTTATCTCCCGAACTTCGCCATTATTCATCACAACCTCATAATTCGTTGATGGATTTGTCACAATTAAGTCTAATTTAAACTCTCTCTCAAGCCTCTCCCGAATAATATCCATATGGAGAAGTCCTAAAAATCCAATCCGAAGTCCAAACCCTAAAACCGGCGAATTTTCCGGCTCAAATCTTAAAGCCGAATCTGATAAAGACAATTTTTCAATCGCTTCTTTAAGCTCCTTATATTGATCGTTTGATACCGGGAAAAATCCCGCATACACAAACGGCAAAACATCCTTATACCCGGGCAAAGGCGCCAAAACCTCCCCATTCGCATTAACTATTTCGTGTCCATCTCCTGATTCTTTAACTGATAATCCTTTTGTGAGTGTAACTGTATCGCCAACTTTGGCCTCTCTCGTTGTCTTTAAATTCGTCACAATATAGCCAATCTCACCCGCCGAAAGCTTTTCCCTTGGGCTCATTTTCGGCGTCAAAGCCCCTACTTCTAACGCAAGCCCCCTAACTCCCGCCGCCATCATTAAAATTTCTGCATTTTTAGAAATCTCCCCCTCAAAAATCCGCACATATAAAACCACCCCACGATAATCATCGAAATATGAATCAAATATCAGAGCCCTCGTGATAGACACCGAATCAGCATTTTCTGAATCATAAAATACTGGTTCGGTTTCTATCACTCGATCTAATATTTTATCAACATTTAACCCGGTTTTTCCCGAAACCTCGATAATCTCATCCCTAGAACATCCGAGCAAATTCATTATCTGCGCAGAAACCCCCTCAACATCCGCCGCCGGTAAATCTACTTTGTTTATTACTGGAATAATTTTAAGATCTTGTTCTAAAGCTAAATAAACATTCGCAAGCGTTTGCGCCTGAATTCCTTGCGTAGCATCAACTACTAGAACCGCCATCTCGACCGCCTGTAAAGACCTCGAAACCTCATACGAAAAATCCACATGCCCCGGCGTATCGATTAAATTTAAAGTGTATCCTTTCCACTCCATTGTTACCGGCGCAAGCTTTATTGTAATTCCTTTCTCCCTCTCAAGTTCCATCGAGTCTAAAAGCTGAGACTTCATCTCCCGCTTCGACACCGTCCCCGTGAGCTCCATCATCCGATCCGCAATTGTCGATTTTCCGTGGTCAATATGTGCAATAATACAAAAATTCCGTATTTTTTCCATAATCAACTTAACCTTTTATTATAGCACATATTAACATTTTTGTCAATTCTACCCCTTAGACTAATCTAGCCCTTTCATAGTTAAAGATAGTCTTCCCTTATCATCAATCGCAATTAATCTTACTCTGACCTTATCCCCGACATGTAAAACTTCCTCGACGCTCTTCAATCTCTTATCAGAAATCTGCGAGATATGAAGCATTCCATCTATTCCTGGCATAATCGTCACAAACGCCCCAAAATCCTTAATCGTCGCGACTGTTCCGTTATAAATCTTCCCAACTTCTGGCTCCTCCGTTAGCATTCTAATCCAATCAAGTGCTTTTTGAATTTTTTCTGGACTCGTCCCCGAAACCGTCACCAATCCATTTTCTTCAATATCTACCTCTGCTCCAGTTTCAGCCGTAATTTTATTAATCATCTCACCACCCTTACCAATTACCGCTCCAATCTTATCTGGATTAATCATCAATTTCTCAATCTGTGGCGCATATTTAGAGATCTCCGCGCGTGGCTTATCAATAACCTCTAAGATATGTTTTAAAATAAACATTCTACCCTCATGACTCTGCTTTAAAGCCTTCTCCATAATTTCTACTGGAAGCCCATGTACTTTCATATCCATCTGTAATGCTGTAATTCCCTCAGTAGTTCCAGTTACTTTAAAGTCCATATCTCCTGCAAAATCTTCCGCATCCATCAGGTCAGTTAAAACATATGCTTTATCGATGTCGCTAGCCTCAATCGGTTGTCCCTTCGGGACATCAACCATCAACCCCATCGCAACCCCCGATACCGGTCGCTTTAAAGGCACTCCCGCGTCCATTAAAGCCATACAAGACGAACATGTCGCCGCCATCGAAGTTGAACCATTTTGTGACATAATTTCCGTCACCGAACGAATTGCATAAGGAAATTCTTCTTCTGATGGTAAAACCGGAATTAAAGCTCTTTCCGCTAGATATCCATGTCCAATTTCCCGACGCCCCGGCGAACCGATTCTACCTGGCTCCCCGACTGTATAAGATGGCGCGTTGTAATGATGCATATATCGTCTTTTCCCGTCTGTTATTTCCATCGTATCAACTTCCTGCGCATAGGATAAAGGCGCCAAAGTTACAATATTCATCGCCTGCGTTACGCCTCTCGTAAATAAAGATGACCCGTGTGTTCGCGGTAAAATCGAAACCTGGCTAGATAGCGGCCGCACCTCATTTAATTTTCGTCCATCCGGACGGGTCCCCTCTTCGACAATTCCCCTCCGAACTTCTTTAAAGACTGCAAGCTCAAACGCCTGATCATAAACATCACGTAAATTCTCATCATACCACGCAACTTTCTCATTATCCGTTTCCCCTTGTCCTTTAGAAAGTGCGAATTCATCATGCATCGCATATTTAATATCATCTAAAACATGCGCTCGTTCCATTACATTCCCACGAATCTTCGACCCAAACTTCCCCTCCGTCCATTTTGCGACTTCCGCAATTACTTCCTCTGACGGCAAGACTAATTCGTATTCTTGCGGTGTAGCCGCAACTTGCTTAGAAAGCTCTCTCTGTAAATCTAGTACCGGCTGAACTTCTGAAACTGCCCAATGCATCGCCTCGATAATCGTTTCTTCCGGAACCTCTTTCGCTCCCGCCTCAACCATCATTACTTTTCCATCTTTACAAGCTACAACTAAATCAAGCGGCGAAGCTTCTCGTTCCTCTGGATTAAGGAAAGCCTTAAATTCTCCCCCGATTCGCCCAATTCTAATCCCCGCAATCGGCCCATCAAACGGCACTCCCGCATTCATTAAAGCCGAAGACGCCGCAATCATCGCGACACAATCCGGTCTAAACGACGGGTCCATTGAAAGCACCGTACAAACGACCTGCACTTCTTGTCGGTATCCCTTCGGGAATAGTGGTCGAATCGGTCGATCAATTAGCCGCCCGACAAGAACCGCCTCATCCGCCGGCTTCCCCTCGCGTTTAATAAATTTCGACCCACTAATTTTCCCCGCTGCATAAAACTTTTCTTCGTAGTCAATCGACAAAGGGAAGAAATCTTGCACAACCGGCTTCGTCCCAACAACAACCGACCCTAAAATTACCGTATCCCCATAAGTAACTAAAACCGATGAAGTCGTCCGAAATCCAACCCTATTTACTTCTAATGTCAACTCTCGCCCTAACCATTCCGTAGAAACTCTCACCGTTTTCTTACCATTAGGGTTAATAATTTCCATAAAAATAATCCTTTCTCGGGAAAACCTCAGATATCTGCCCCGTCAGGTATCTGCCGTCTTCCCTGATGTTAATGTTATATTTATTATACCAAAACTTGACTTTTTTGACAATCTGTGCTATAATAAAACAAGTTAGTCATTTTAAGGGGGTAACAAAATTTTATGATTAACATCGTACATTCTGATATCCATTGCGATGATGACAGAAAAATCACCGCCATCGATATCAAACTAAAATCCATTCGGGGAGCAGACGGCCTAGTACTACTCGGTCATCAATTCTCGGCAACAGTCTCTGGCGCATTTTTTAAAACAACGTTGTTCAACGATGTAAGCAAATCCCTTAGCCTCGACCGAGATACCGGACGCGACGACATCATCGACTTAACAGTCTCCATCAACAAAGATGACCCTGTTCAGCTGTCGTTTGCCGACGTCGCTAATTTCCTCAAAGCCTTCCAAGAGGCATTAGACACCATCGATTTAGGTTTCTAAAAGCCCAGAAGTCCCCGCATCAAAAACCCGCCGGTTTATCCGACGGGTCTTTTCTTATTTACGCAAACCTAGCTTCGAGATGGTTTTCTTATATAGCTCAAAATCGGTCTTTTCTAGATACTTTAGAAGCTTCTTTCGCTTCCCAACCATCTGCATTAAACCTCTTTTGGCCATAAAGTCATGTTTATTATTCTTTACGTGCTCGGTAACTTCTTTAATCCGTTCCGTAAGAATAGAAACTTGAACTTCAGGAGAACCAACATCCGCTTTATTTCGCGCGACGCGGGCAATAGCCTTAGTCTTATTCTCTTTTGTTATCATGCAAAAGATTATATCACACTCCTCTTCTCTAGTCAATTCTTCTAATCATTCTCCTATCCCGCCTTTCCTTTAGTTTCGGGAAGGCGGGAGGGAGACAAAACTGGAAAATACGAAGACTAATTAGCCGAGACGACTGGACGAGCTACGCAACGGACGGAGTCCCCGTCGTTGCGATTGCTGTCGTTGGACGGATCGAGGCTGCCATCGGTGCCGGAGTACGCGCTCCACGCGAAGTCCTCACTGCCGACGACAGGGGACCAGAAGTAGCCGCCGTAACCGACGAAGTCCAACATGCCATACCAGTACCCACTAGCGGCGAAGTAGAGTGGACTCGTCCAAAGAGCGTCACCATTTTCAACGCGTTCCTCATTCTGATCTACTTCATAAGAATAACTTGTAAAGCCATAGTCATCCCATAATACTTTAAAGGTATCTTCGCTGAATAGCTGGTTCTCCCAGTTGTTGTCCCATCCTGATCTTGGTAAGGTCCATCCTGCTGGACAGATAGATTGTTCTACTAGGGTGCCGTTAGTAGTAAGAGAA
>JAZUNK010000025.1:0-11306 GCA_045604085.1 Candidatus Nanosyncoccus sp.
ATAAAAGCAGTTTACAACCCGAAGGCCGTCATCCTGCACGCGGCGTTGCTCCATCAGGCTTTCGCCCATTGTGAAAGATTCCCTACTGCTGCCTCCCGTAGGAGTCTGGGCCGTGTCTCAGTCCCAGTCTGGATGATCATCTTCTCAAACCATCTAAGGATCGTCGACTTGGTGGGCTATTACCCCGCCAACTATCTAATCCTACGCAGGCCAGTCCCAAACCGGATAAATCCTTTAATCCGAAGATCACATGCGGTATTAGCTAATCTTTCGACTAGTTATCCCTCAGTTTGGGGTCCGTTCCCACGCGTTACTCAGCCGTCCGCCGCTCGTCAGCAGCTTCACTGTTCCCTCGAATCGAACCAACCTACGATAATGCGCTAGGTGTGTCAAGGAAACGGTGAAGCCCTGTTACCGCTCGACTTGCATGTATTAGGCACGCCGCCAGCATTCATCCTGAGCCAGGATCAAACTCTCCATTAAAGTAATGTTAAATTTGAAAACTCAACATAAATATAAACTGACGATGATTAATTGCACAACTAAATTGTTAAATTATTTCTAAAGACTGTTAAAATAACTACTCGCAGCTTTAGACTAATATTAGTTTATCTCACCTCTTTGAATTTGTCAATACTTTTTTTCGCTTTTTTTTGACTTTTTTGGCCAGAAAAACCACAAAATAACGATTCCGCCGAAAATGAAAATAGCTTTAAGCCACCATTCTGGCTCAGTTGAATAATTTACTCCAATCTGTTTTGCTCCAGTATTTGGGGACATAAAATTATTTTCAATTATTTCTTTACCGTTCAGAGCGCCTTCTTCTTTTGCTGTTTCCGCCACTTCTTGTTCAAGAGAAGTCGTGAGAGGTTTTTCAAGTTTTTCTCCATAATTATCGAAATCTTCGCCACTTGTTTCATCATCAGAGGGCTGTGTATTATCCCCATTGCCGACCGCAGAAGCATTGGTTTCATCATCGGTCTCAATGCCTGAAGTTGTTTTGTGTGCATAAAGGCTTTCATATGGTAATTTATAATAAGTTTTAGTATTGTCGACCGGAAGAGCATAATAATCCATACCCAGTTCTGGCGAGAAAATTAAACGACATTCCATACCATCTTCATAATCGGCAAGGCATGTATTTAAATCATGCATCCCAATTATACTAGATTTGATTTCTCCATCTTGGCTAGCGTCAGCATAAAAATAAAAACGGTTGTACTCTTCCCTGATCTTTAGCGGTTCGACTACCGGAAGAATAAGCTCGCGATCTGAGGCAAACCAATCGTCTCCGTTTGCTGCAGAATTTCCAAAATATATAACATGTGTACCAGTTGAGGAATCTTCATTTTTGATATCTCTTATATATGAATGAATCTTTGAATAACTACTACTATCGTCAGCCCAGAATAATTCGAATCGGTCTAAGTCGTAATGCTGTAAAGGGCTTTCCCCCGTATTCCAAAATCGATTATGATAGAGCGCCCTTACTTCACCGGTAGATGGATTTATCGAAGTAATATAGAATTGTCCGCCGCCGCGAAACTGGAACAGGGCTGACTCCTCGGCGGTTTCTTCGATCCATTCTCCCGTATCTTGATCAAAATGTCTATTAAAATAATCTTCATTGATGCATTCAATGTCAGATAAATTACATTTTTTAGAAAGTTCCAGCACGTAATCATTATCTATTTTAGCTAATTCTTCCGCCGTCCAATACTCTGCACCATGGATATAAGACGACGCAGATGCCGGCATAAAGAATGATATATTTAGACAAATAGCGACAATACTTAAAGTTGGCAAATAAAGAAAAAATTTTTTTATCATATACTCCTTTCGATTAATTTTGAAAGGAGTATTGAATATTATCTAAATAAAATCAACCTCACAATAGTCTTTTTTATTACATAAGAATTTTACTAAAGTCGCCTATGTTAAAAACTATTTAGCTTGTGGCTTTTCTTTTTCAGAGACAGAATTACTATTTTCTTCTTCTGGGGGTACAATGCCAAGCGAAGCAATTGTGTCACCTTCAGACATCTTCATAATGCGTACCCCCTGAGTTGCACGACCTAAAGTTGGGATTTCTTTCATGGCGATACGTATTGCTTGGCCTTTTGTAGACATCATAATAATTTCTTTTGCCATAGGATCTAATGTGTGAACGGCGACAATCGGGCCAGTTTTTTCCGTAACTGCGGCGACTTTTATACCAACTCCACCACGTTTATGAGGCGGGAAATTAGAGACAAGCGTTGCTTTTCCATAGCCGTTGGCTGATACAGCTAAAAGCTTTTGCTTTGGATCAGTAATGACATCCATACCGACAATTTCGTCTTTCGGACGTAGCTTCATGCCGCGAACCCCCATCGCGGAGCGACCCATAGCGCGAACTTCTTTCTCATTAAAGCGAGTTGCCTGTCCGGCTGAAGTAGAGATAATTATATCGTTTTCACCGGTAGTTTCTTTAACCCATTTTAATTCATCGTTAGCATCCAATTTTATTGCAATAAGACCGTTTGAACGTACATTGAAGAAATCTTTGATAGCGGATTTTTTGATAGTTCCCTTCTTGGTTGCCATAAAGAGAAAACCGTCGGCTCCAGCATCGCCCTGCTTAATAATCGCGGTTATTTTTTCTTCTGGATGCATATTGAGCATATTCACTGCTGCGGTTCCTTTTGCAGCGAGAGAAGCCTGAGGAACTTCATATGCTTTCATGCGGAAAAGTCTACCTTGATTAGTAAAGAATAATAAAAAGTCGTGAGAGTTTGCGGTTAGAATTTGAGAAATAACATCTTCTTCTTTAGTCGTCATACCACGCTTTCCTTTACCGCCACGATTTTGTTTGCGGAAATCAGCTTGCGGTACACGCTTCATATAGTTTTCAGAAGTTAACAAAATGACACTTTCTTCTTCTGGAATCAACTCTTCTTCAGAAAACTTACCAACTTCGTGATTAATAATTTTTGAGCGCCGTGGATCGTCATATTTTTCTTTTATAGCAATCAGCTCTTCCTTTACAACTCTCAAAATTTCTTTTTCATCGGCTAGGATTGCTTCTAATTTATTAATTAGCTCATGGAGCTGCTTTAATTCATCTTCAATTTTGTCGCGCTCCAAACCCTGCAAACGACGAAGTTGCATTTGGAGAATGGCGTTAGCTTGAATTTCGGAAAGCCCAAATCTGGTCATAAGTTGTTTATCGGCATCATCGTAAGAAGCACGGATAACTTTAATTACTTCATCGATGTTATCAAGTGCAATTTTCAACCCTTCTAAGATATGTGCGCGTTCTTTGGCTTTTTTGAGATCAAACTCAGTACGACGTCGAATTACTTTTTGGCGATGTTTGATAAATTCTGCAAGAATTTCCTTAAGTCCCAAGATACGGGGCTGAATCCCATCTATTAAAGCAAGCATGTTATAGTGAAAAGTCGTCTGAAGAGGGGTTAATTTATATAATTGATTTAAAATCTTCTTCGGGAAAGCGTCTTTCTTTAATTCTACTACGACACGTACTTTACCACGGGCCGATTCATCACGGGCATCAGAGATGTGATCTAACTTTTTAGATAAGACGAGATCACGTACTTTTTCTATAAAACCTTCTTTACTCATACCATAAGGAACTTCGGTGATTACGATATTGTAGCGACCATTTTTTCGCTCTTCAATGTTAGCGACGGCACGAATAGTAACCGATCCTTTTCCAGTTGCGTAGGCCTGTTTCATTGGTGCTCCACCATAGACCTCAGCTCCGGTTGGAAAATCTGGACCTTTGACGTACTTCATTAATCCTTCGAGACTAATCTCGGGATCGTCAATTTGTGCAACGGTAGCATCTACCAGCTCTCCGAGATTGTGGGGCGGGATGTTCGTAGCCATACCAACAGCAATACCCATTTGGCCATTTAAGAGAATATTAGGGACGGCCGCCGGAAGGACGGAAGGCTCTTTTTCAGAACCATCAAAATTATCGCGAAAATCGACTGTGTCTTTTTCAATGTCAGCAAGAAGCTCGGCTCCGACTTTGTCAAGTCGCGCCTCGGTATAACGAGAAGCGGCTGCCTCATCACCATCCATTGAGCCAAAGTTCCCTTGTCCTTCGACTAAAGTATATCTCATCTTCCAAGGTTGCGCGAGATTAACCATTGCATCGTAAATAGAAGAATCGCCGTGCGGATGATATTTACCCATAACTTCACCGACAATGCGAGCGGATTTCACAGTTGCGTGCGGGGCCTTCCATCCGTTTTTGTTCATAGCATATAATATACGACGATTAACTGGTTTTAGACCATCGCGAACATCTGGAAGAGCACGATCGACGATGACTGAAAGTGAATATCGAAGGAAGTAGTCTTCCATGGTGTTTTCGACGGTACGAAGTTCGATACCGTCTTCAGCATATACCTCAGAAGAGCCCTCTTCGGACACGGAGTCGCTCGCGCCCGTCGTTACGGGGCTCGCGCTCCTTCTGTCTCGGTCGTAACCTCCGACAGATTCCTCAGAGGACTCTTCTTGAGGTATTTTACTTAAGTTGTCTTTGTTCTTATCTTCTGCCATATTTCCTCCTTAAAAGTCCAAATCATCAAGATCGACGCTTGCGGCGCGAGCTTGGATAAAGTTTTTACGTAATTCTGCCTGATCGCCCATCAATTTACTAAAGATGGCGTCAGCTTTTTCGGCATCATCTATGTTTACTCTAATTAAAATACGATTTTCTGGGTTCATGGTAGTTTCCCAAAGTTGAGAAGCGTCCATCTCGCCAAGACCTTTAAAGCGTTGTTGTGCTGTATAACCAGCCTGCTTGAAACGTTCGGCATCTTCATCTATTTTAACACCGGCGGCCTTTCGCTCTGCGATTTTCTTAGTTAAAGTCTCTTCTAGAGCCTGCTCATCATAAATATAGTCAATTTTGCGACCATTCCCTGTTCCCTTAATAAGTCCAAAAAGAGGGGGCTTGGCGAGGTAAACATGCCCGGCCTTGATAATTTCTGGCATATAGCGGAAGAAAAAAGTCAAAAGTAACGTAGAAATGTGAGAACCATCAACATCAGCATCGGTCATAAAGACGATCTTGTGATATCTTAAACCATCAATATTAAACTGGTCACCAATCCCAACGCCTAGGCCCTTAATAAGCGACACCAATTCAGCATTTGCGAGCATTTTATCGAGACGAGCACGTTCGGTATTAAGTACTTTACCTCTAAGCGGTAAAATGGCTTGTATCTTAGAATCGCGTCCTTCCTTAGCAGAACCAGCTGCTGAATTACCCTCGACAATAAATAGTTCGCAGTCTTCTGCATTTCTTGATGAACAATCCGCTAATTTTGATGGAAGATTTAACCCTTCAAAGGCGCCTTTTCTAATAACATTATCCCTTGCGGCACGAGCAGCCTTTCGTGCCCTAGCAGCCAAAGTGGCTTTTCCGACGATTTTTTTAGCAATAGCTGGATTTTCTTCGAGATAATAACCAAAATATTCGGTCATTACCCTGTCAACATAACCTCTAACTTCTGGATTACCAAGTTTATTTTTCGTTTGACCTTCAAATTGTGGATCAGGAAGTTTAACTAGGATAACGGCGGTAAGTCCTTCCTTAATATCATCTCCTGTCAAATTATCCTCTTTTTCTTTTAAGAGGCCGTTCTTACGAGCATAATCATTAATTGTTCGATTAAGACCAGTTCTAAATCCCACTACGTGCATACCGCCGTCGGGCGTAAGAACATTATTGGCGAATGGCTTCATAGTCTCTGTATAAGTATCATTATATTGCAGAGCGATTTCTACACCAGTATCACCTATTTGTTTTTCGACATAAAAAATATCCTCAGAGAGAACTTCTTTGCCATTATTCAAACGTTTAACATAGCTCTTAATCCCCCCTTCAAAATAGAAAGATTCTCGCGCGCCAGTGCGTTCGTCTTTAACGGTGATTAGAATTCCTTTGGTCAAATATGCCTGATGTCTGGCATAAGAAGAAACCCAATCATAATCAAAAGTAGTTGTTTCTTTAAATATGCTAGGATCTGGATAAAAAGTAATAGAAGTACCCGACTCTCGTGGCGCGCCCTGAGAAATTTGAAGATCCATAGTAGGCTTGCCGACATCAAATTCAATATGATGAGTTTTTCCGTCCCTATACACTTCAGCAACCATATGGGTAGAAAGAGCATTTACGACTGAAGATCCGACACCGTGAAGACCAGATGATACCTTATAGCCACCATCACCGAATTTACCTCCAGCATGAAGGACAGTAAGAACGGTCTCTAGGGTAGATTTCTTTGTCTTCGGGTGGATATCTACAGGGATACCACGTCCATTATCATCTACTCTTACTCCACCATCTTTTAAAATGGTGATATCAATTTTATTTGCGAAACCCGCGATAGCTTCATCGATAGAGTTATCGGCTATTTCCTTTATGAGATGATGCAGACCATCATAACCGGTGGAACCGATATACATACCTGGACGAAGGCGAACTGGCTCTAGCCCTTCCAGCACGCGAATCTCAGACGAATCGTAAGCCTCTTTCTCGGCCATTTTATACCTCTTCTTTAATTTAATCTTTCTCTATTATACACCTTAAAAATCAAAAAATCAACCTTTGGCATGCTATAATACCCTCATGACATATCTTGACTATGCAGCAACTGCACCGATGTTACCCGAAGTGATTAAAGCTATGAGAGAGGCTGAGGAAAAGTATTACGCCAATGCATCTGCGCTTCATACTCCTGGGCACTTGGCAATGAATCAGATTGAACATACTAGGAATCTGCTTGCCAAGATCATTAATGCAGATCCTAGTGAAATAATTTTTACCTCTGGCGCTACTGAAAGTAATAATACTGTGATTCGCACTTTTGAGGGTTGTCAGATTGAGACTTCACCCCTAGAACATCACTCCGTTATGGAGACTGCTCAGAAATACGCTGGAGAAAAATTACCGAAATTATATTCATATATGCTAGTTAATAACGAGATTGGCGAAATCTTGCAACTGCCAGAGATAGATAGGGGTGATTATGATGATTCTGAACTATTTGAAACTAAAAGCAATTGGTGTAAACCACTCGTAACAGATAGAAGAAAAGCATACCTTCATTCAGATTTAACCCAAGCTTTAGGCAAAATTCCGCTGGACGTAAAGAGACTTAATCTGGATTATGCTACTTTTAGCGCGCACAAGATCGGTGGTCCAATAGGGGTAGGCGCACTTTATATTAAAAACGGTGTACCCTTTAAGCCACTGATGATTGGTGGCAATCAGGAGAATAAACGCCGAGGTGGTACATATAATACGATAGGGATTATCGGATTCGGTGCGGCTTTAGAGAAAATAATTGAGAAAAATACGCCAGAAAAATATGATACCGATGTGCGAAAATTAAGAAATATTTTAGCGCAACGAATACTAAACGAAATATCGGGTAGTTCTCTGAATACCGATTTAAAGCCTGGTGCTTCCCTGCCGAATATTCTTAATACTTCCTTTAAGGCTGCTGAAGGTGAATCTGTTCAATTATACCTTGATGCCGAGGGTGTTGTCGTCTCTACTGGTTCGGCTTGTGCGGCTGGCGACATAAAACCATCACATGTTTTAATGGCCAAAACCGGTGATGCTGAAGTGGCACATTCCTCTATTAGGTTCTCTTTTGGGTTAAACAGTACTATGGAAGATGTAAATAAAGTAATGGAAGTATTGCCGGGCATTGTTGACAGATTGCAACAGATGAGCACTATAGGAATGAATTAGTTTTTTACTTAGTCTTCTTATTGCGATAATTCTCAATTGCATCTCTTAGAGCATCATGACCCAAGATGGAACAGTGAAATTTGTGTTTAGGAAGCTTGCCGAGGTAATTACCTATATCTTCTGCAGATATTTTAAGGGCCTCATCGAGGGTCTTCCCTTTGGCGAGCTCCGATAGAGCCGAAGTGGAAGCGATCGCGGAGGCGCAACCGTAAGTTTTCCAGCGAATATCAGTAATAGTATCAGTATCTGGGTCAATCTTGAGGTACATTTTCATCTGATCACCACAGATTGGGTTACCAACAATCCCAGTGGCGTCACATTCAAATTTTAATTCGTCGCCCATCAGATAATTGCGTGGGTTTAAAAAATGATCTTTGACAATGTCAGTATATATCCAGTCTTGACCTTCTTGCATGGGCCAATTATAGCATTCTAAGAGTTTTTATTCAACCAACTGTCCAGGAAGCCACCTTTAGTCTCAGAATCGCTCTCAGAGCCTTCTGGAGGGGTCTCAGAGCGTTTTTCAGCGGCAGACCAACGATCCTCAATTTCTTTTTCGACTTCGGCGCGAGTTTTAGCGAACTTAGTGGCTGAATAGACCTTCAAGGTATTCATTAGCTCGACATTCGGTTCTCCCATTGGTGGAGGTAGATTAATAGTGAATGGTGCAGATGGCATATCAAACATCATGACCTTAGTTACGGCGGCGAAATTTGGAGTCTTAGTTAAATCTTCAGCGGTAAAGGTGGGGCTGAAAGCCTTAACCATAAGCTCGGCATCAGTTACACCAATACGACCACAAACGATAGTACCAACGTTACCGAGAAGTGCTTCTCTGATTTTTTCAGTAAGTTGGGTCATAAACTGGTTAGCTACGATTAGATTGAGACGATATTTACGGGCTTCTGAGAGGATAGATTCAAAACTATCGGTGGCGAAATTTTGGAACTCGTCAACATAGAGACAAAAATCTTTACGCTCATCTTCCGGAATGTCCTGACGAGACATGGCGGCTTGTTGAAATTTCATAACAAATATCATACCTAGGAGATTTGCATTAATATCACCGAGACGACCTTTCGAGAGATTAACTAGAAAAATCTTCTTATTGTCCATAATTTCGCGAATATTAAAGCCAGATTTAACCTGCCCCAAAGTGTTTCTCATAATAGTATTAGCGAGGAATGGCCCCCATTTACTTGAGAACCAAGTAATAACTTCGCCCGCATCGTTAGACTTTTGGCTAGCCGGAAATTCCTTAGTCCAGTAGTCGTAAACCGCCTTATCTGTTACATATTTCAATTTTGATTTGACAAATTCGGGATCTGTAAAACACTGAGGGATATCAATAAACGTAGCTCCGGCCGGATCAGCCATAAGAAGAAGGGCCGCGTTCCTAAACATATGCTGGCCACGAGGGCCAAAAAATCCCTGATTTTGCGGGTCAAAGAGAGACTGTAACATACTAATCCCCTCTTGAACGATGAAATCTTTTTGATCTTCAGTAGTATACTCGAACATATTCATACCGACCGGATGTTCGATATCGGCAGGGTCAAAGTAAATAACATCGTCGATTCTCTCCTCTGGAACACGCTGAAGTAGGGCTTCGACCGCGTCTCCATGAGGGTCAATAAAAGCGAAACCACGACCGTCGCACATATCCTGAAAAGCTAAGTTTTCAAGAAATACAGATTTACCCATACCAGTTTGACCAATTACATACATGTGGCGACGGCGATCTTTTTCCTGAAGATAGATCGGTTTTTTATTTCCCCGATATTCGTTGGTGCCAAGGAAAAGTCCCTCTGTTGCAAGCTTGGCTGGGCCATCAACCTGCTTAACAAGTTGACGCTCTACCGAGGAGCTTGGAATAGCGGTCTGCTCAGGAAGATGATAAATAGAGGCTAGTTCAACACTATTTAGTATATTTGAGCGTATTTTTAGCGGGAAGAAACGAAAAGTATAATCGATAGCCATTTTTCTTTGATCTTTAAGCATATTGACCTTAAAACCGTTTAGTTCTGGTGAGTTAAATTGAGAAAAAGCGGAAATAACGCCGCCCAGGATCGCTTCTGAGCGTTCTTTAGTTTTTGAGCTGGTTATAATCCGAATTAAGGTCTCAAATGCCGGAAATCGCATTTTATTGGCTACGGCGGCAATTTCATCCTGTTTAATATTTGAAATTGTAGTAGTTTGTTCGGTTTTTTCGTGTTCTCCGGGCACTTCCCAGGGAGCTTTTAGGATATCGAGAGCTATATCGCCTATACTGGCACCGATCGTTTTAGTTTTCGTCTTTCCCTTCTGGATCTCTTCGATATGTTCTTTGGAGTGTTCCGACCAGTTTTTTTGTGCAGGCCGGAATAAAATTTGTACAGCGGCACCCTCATTTTTACCCAAACTAGAGAGCGCATTCAAAATCGCCATAGAGGCATCGCGTTTAGTGTCTTCGTATGTAGCAATTGGTAAATAATAATCTTTATTAAGGGTCAACTCCGCCCCAGACACAGCATTAATCCCATCTCCATCTTGAAAGATGTTTTCTTCAGATTTTTTCTCAATACGAGCAGTAGGATAAGCGGACTGAATCGCCTGTCTTACAACTTCTGATAGAGACGATGGGACGATGGCGTAATACCTAATAAATCCATCTTTGGCAATAATCTCAAACGAAAAGTGTTGTTGGCCATATAGGCCAGTTTTAAAACCCTTGGTAGCCGTAGATTCCAGGATAGAATACATAACCTGTGCTTTGGATATAGCTTCGTTTGTAATGTCTCTTTTGTCACGTCCACCGCCCTCAATGTCATCAGTAGACGGAGGTAAATGAATCAAAAGAGGGGTCATTTTTAAGCTACGCTCATATTTTTTTGTTTTGCGTAATTTTGAGATTTTTGAGGCAATGAATATAGTAATAATAATGAGAAAAGCAATTATTACAATCGTAGGCACCACCCAGACTTCCATTATTGTCTCCCCTCATTATTGTAAAAAATACTAAAACAGATTGTTTTCATGCTGCCACTCCGTCTTCCATAACCTTTTCCCTGGCTTTTTTTACGAAATCATAAAATTCCGTAATATCACCGTCGTTTGCAAGTTTCCTCTCTTTTTCCTTTATAATATCGAGGCCCTTGGAACTAATACGATCGCCACTAATAAAATCTTGCTTGGTTAGTTCTTGTTCTGCCACATCCTTATTGTTTGCTGCGTCTGCGGATATAGTGTGCTCAACCCCAGGCGGCATTTCGAGTTCAACAATTGTCCCCAACTCAGATAATTGGTCTTCTGGATTTTTCGGTAAGCTTTCTTCATGTGATGACCTCAAAGCGTCACTGCCAATAGCGCGCGGATCTCTTTCCGATGATTTTCCCCAAGATTGATTAGATAAATCTAGATTATTCTCAGCTTCAAAAGTGTTCTGGTTTTCGGAATAAACCCCTACCCCAGGTGTAAAAAAAGCATCTTCTTTTTTTGTTCCATTAATCTGGTTAGTCTGACCATAGTCCATATGCTTATTTTACCA
>JAZUNK010000026.1:0-1620 GCA_045604085.1 Candidatus Nanosyncoccus sp.
ACTACGCCCATCATATTTTCAACATTCTTCAGTTTTTTGTCAGACAATTGTTTTAGGCGATGTTCATTCACCGCCACGCCATCCACAACATATTGATGTAAAGTTTTTGTCGCCCAAATTCTAAAGTTTGTCGCCTTCTTCGAATTAACTCTATACCCTACAGAGATAATTGCATCAAGCTTGTAAAAATTCACTTCACGACGAACTTTACGCTTCCCCTCTGTTCGAACTATTAAGTTTTTCTTAATAGTTCGATTTTCTTCTAACTCATTTTCAGCGTAAATGCGTTTCAAGTGCATATTGATATTTGAGACAGTCACATCAAACAACTGTGCAATTTGCTCCTGTGTCGCCCAAATCGTCTCATTGTCCGCATCAACATTAAATATCACCTCCCCCCTTACTGCTTTGTATATCTCTACCCGCTTTTCGTCTCTCGCCATAAATACCTACCCTTCTGCCGCACCCAAGTTAATCTGCTATTACAGTTATTATATCAATTCATTCAAAAAATGCACAAATTCAACTACGAAATAATACTTCGCGGTTCATTCTTCAGCCAGAAAAACCTCCTGGTTACCTACATACAACCTTAATCCCATATTCGGCCTTTTTGACCACTAGCTCCTTCGCCCTGACTCGCCTATATTCCCCCTCAGCCTGGATCTCAAATTCTTCTGGCGCATTAAAATCAATCTTTACCTCTTTTTCGATCTTCTTCCCTGGAAGCCTAAATAACATTGCAGTCAGCATAAAACCAACCAGCCTAAAGAAACTTTTTAACCTCCCAAAACTCACCAAAAACTCCGTCTTCGAAAGCCAATAATTGCCTCCTCGCATTATTTTTGCTGCCGTATTACCATTCACAAACATCACGTCAGATATTTGTTTTTTGATTGGTGTTTTTACAACATTCATTTTGCCGGATTTTGAGACTTTTAATCTGTTCATCGGCACATCATCGAGCTCAATATCTTTTGGAAGAAAAGCATGCTTACGATGAGAGAAATACCACATTGCTAAAGTCTTAATCGAAAAAATCAATCCTTTACGCCCTTTTTTCAGCTTCCCACGCACGCGCGGGCTCTCAAACGCTTCCGTACTTTCGGCGAACATTCCAATCGTAAAATAAGCCGCAGCGTATCGCCAATGTTTGCCGTCAAGTAGGGCCTGAAGCGGATACATTGTTCTAACTGATCCATTCTCATAATCAGAAATTAAGCCAACATAGTCTTCTTCTCCGAGCGTTCGCGCAAAATCATTAAAATTTCCATACCCAAGCACACCGAGCGTCACATCTTTTTTAGACTGCATGATCGCATTCACTGCGACCGTTGACGTTCCATCTCCACCTGCCGTTATAACTAAATCACCGTCCAATAAAATACGTGCAAGTTTTGCCGCATTCTCGTCAACAAGTGCCCTCGCAATTTCAAACTTTCCAATCTGATATCCACCAAGCGCCGAAAGCGGCCTGATCACTTCCTTTTCAATTCTCGCATGCTTTGATGATCGCGGATTATAAACGATAATCAGTCTTTTCATTATAGCTCCCCCCAATTATCACCGCTTGAAACATCAACCGCAAGTTTAATATCTAGCTCTGGCGCAATCCCTTCC
>JAZUNK010000027.1:0-12578 GCA_045604085.1 Candidatus Nanosyncoccus sp.
AGATTATAATTTTTTCTTCCTCTGTTAAAATGCCAATTAACTTTTAAAAACTTAATGTAATGATTTTTCCAATGTCAATTTTCCTTTTGTAAACTTCAAAATCGGGATATCCCCTTTCTTTAATTTTTCCGCAATAATTTCTTCAGAAAGTAGCGACTCAACATCCTCTTCGATCTTCCTCCTTAACGGTCTCGCGCCATTTTTTGGATCATATCCCTCTTTTATTAAATAATCCTTCGCTTTCTCGTCGACCTTTAATCCAATACCCTTCGTCGCCAATCGCTTCTTTAAATCATTAATTAAATTATCGAAGATTTTTTCAACATTTTTCTTCGTTAACGCGTGAAATACTAAAATATTATCTAAGCGATTTATTAATTCCGGGCGCATTACCTTTTTCAAAGCTCGCATCGCATATTCTTTGTTTTCTTCATATTCTTGTTCTAATGCTTTTTTATCTTTTGCTGTCTTTGCAGTAAAGCCGAGCTCTGATTCCCTAAACATGTCAGCCGATCCAAGGTTAGAAGTTAAAATTACAATTGTATTATTAAATTTAATTTTATTACCCTGTCCATCAGTTAATATACCATCTTCCAGGATTTGCAAAAGTAGATTAAACACATCCGGATGAGCTTTTTCGATTTCATCAAACAAAATCACGGAATATGGCTTACGTCTCCCCGCCTCGGTCAACTTTCCGCCATCGTCATATCCAATATATCCAGCCGGTGCCCCCACCAATCTTGAAACATTATGTTTCTCGCCAAATTCTGACATATCAATTTTAATTAAAGCATTTTCTCCGCCGAAAACCTCTCTAGCGATAACTCGTGCTAGCTCAGTCTTCCCAACTCCAGTTGGCCCCATAAAAAGGAATGAGCCAATCGGTCTTCGAGAATCTGTTATCCCGCTCCGCCCCCTTCGTATTGCTTTTGAGACAACCTCAACGGCTTCATCTTGACCAATGATTGATTTCTTAAGTTCGTCTTCGAGACTAAGCAACATCTTCATTTCGCTTCCATGCACTTTCGAAACTGGAATTCCAGTTTTTAAAGACACCGCTGTAGCTAAATTTTCTTCAGTCAATTTCGGAGTTTCAACCTCTTTAACGCCAGACTTTTCCAATGTCTTTATTTCCTTCTCTAATTTTGCGAGTTCCGTCTTATAATTAGCTGCCTTTTCATAATCCTCTTTCTCCGCCGCCTCCGCAATTTTATCTTCCAAACTAGATTTTTCAATTTTCATCTTTTTATATTTTCCACCACCATTCTTATCAGCCGCGACCTTACAAATCGCTGAAGCTTCATCGATAATATCAATTACCTTATCTGGCATAAATCGATCATTAATATAGCGCTGTCCCATCGTAATTGCGGTTTCTAAAATTTCATCTGGAATAATTACTCCGTGGTGCTTTTCATAATGCCCCTTTATGCCTTTCAAAATTCGAAGCGTCACTGCTGCCGAAGGCTCTTCAACCATCACGGTCTGAAAACGTCTAGACAAAGCTTTGTCTTTCTCAATCGATTTTCTATATTCATCTAAAGTTGTCGCGCCAATCAAATTAATCGAATTTCGCGCCAGTGCTGGCTTTAAAATATTTGCCGCGTCCATTGATCCTTCACTTGACCCAGCCCCAGAAAGCAGATGAATCTCATCGATGAACAGCAAAATCGAATCATCTCCCGTCGCTTCATCGATTACGCCTTTAATTCTTTCCTCAAACTCTCCTCGGAATTTCGTTCCCGCAACCAACGAAGACAGGTCAACCTGATAAATATGCTTTCCGATCAAATTCCCAGGTACTTCATTTTTCACAATCCGCATCGCAAGCCCCTCCACGATTGCTGTTTTTCCTACTCCAGCCTCGCCAATCAAAACCGGATTTGACTTAGTTCGTCGCGAAAGTACCGTTATAACACGTTCTATTTCGTTTTCTCTCCCAATCACAGTATCAAGCCGCCCCTGCTTTGCTTCTTCAGTTAAATCCTTGCCGTATTTATTCAAAAACTTAAGTGGTGATTTCTTTAGGTATTTCGCTTTCTCAGCTTTTAGTTTTTCGTCCTTCGTTTGCTCTTCAACCAATTTTTCTATATCATCCATTAATCCATCGCAATCAACCTCAAGCCCCTCCAAAATCAAAGATGCTCTAGAATTTGGTTGTGATAATAACGAATATAAAACATGCTCCGTTCCAATCGCAGTAAGACCTTGCTCCTTTACATAATTTTGCGCCATTCTTAACGTCAATATTACCGCTTCAGATAAAGACATCATTGCCATATCGCTCCCCGGAACTTCTACCGCCACTTTATTCAATGCTTTCTCAATGTCTTCCATCGTCGCGCCCTTTTCTCTCAGCATCTTCGCCCCAGTCGACATGTCCATCGCCATAATTCCAAGCAATAAATGTTCTGTTCCCATATAGCCATTGTTATATCTTTTACTATAAAAATCTGCCTTCTGAAGCGCAAATTTTGCGTTTTCCGACAAATTCCTCATAATTTCACTAAATTCTTCTTGCATAACCCCAGTATAACAAATTAGCACTCCAACGTCAAGAGTGCTAATTCATATTTTTGCTAACGTTATTATTTTGCGCCGCAAACTACATTGTTAGCATGAAGCCAACCTTCAACAGAACCACCATCTAGATATTCGCCGGTTGTTGGGGCTACACGAACGATTCCACCCGAATTAATAAAATCATCAATCGGATCAGTTACCATATATTCCTGATCTAACGGGCCAAAATCATGTTCATTAACGTATTCTACAATCTTTTGCAAAAGTTCAGGAGCCATAATATATTTAGAAACGTTAATTAAATTAGATGGCGCTTCTTCTGGTTTTGGTTTTTCAACTACCCCGATGAGATTTCCGTCTTTTTCAGACAAAACTCCATATTTTTCGACTTTTTCTTTTTCTATTTCTACGCCGAGAATTGCGGAATCACCTTTTTCGCCAGAAGCTTTAATTAAAGCTTCTGCGGCCGACTCTCCATTAGGATTCCAAATAAAATCATCTCCCATGAAAACCAAAACCGGCTCGTCAATTCTGTATTCCTCGACCACCATAGCGATTGGCACTGCGGTTCCATACTTCCCAGCAGGATCTTGCACGGTATAATGAATCGTCACATCGTCCGGCAAAGTTTTAGCAAGTTTCAGGCGATCTTCTTTACCACGTTCGATGAGATACTGATTAAGGGCGAGGTTATCTTTATAAAACTCTCGTACTTGACATGGTTCAACATTACTAATAACCATGTAGATATCTTTCACTCCGGCTTTAATCAACTCTTGAACAGAATAATCAACAAGAGGACGGTTCCCAACAGGGAGCATAGATTTTTCGATGATTTTCGTAATAGGTAGCCGTCTTGTGCCCCAGCCCGCTACCGGAATAATAGCTTTCGTAATCATAATAAGTCCATTCTACATTTCTTTAGCCATTTTTTCAAGTTTCCTAAAATCAGTTTTATTCGCACGCGTTAGTGGAAGATCATCTAAAAAGATAACCTTGCGTGGAATTTCGTATGATTTTAGAGTAATACGGCGCTTGCCAAGGTTAAACGGCTCGGTAGCCTGCTTAACTATTGCTCGACGAACCTCGTTGTTATGACCAACCCCCTCATTAGTAACAACAAAAGCATAAGAAGCAAGTTTTAGTTTCTTATCTGGGCCCTTAACGACATAACACTTTTTAACCAAATCTGATTTAGCAATTGCGGCACGCACAACTTCATAATAAACTTTTGCGGGTAAATTATTAATAAAGAACGTTGCACGACCAACAAGGGTAATATAACCATTTTCGGTCACATATGCAAGATCCCCGGTTTTTACGAATTTTTTACCTTTAACTGTAATAATTTTTTCTTCATCAAGCTCGGGTCGATTATAATAACGGTTCAAAATGTGTTTTCCGGTTGCGCAAAGAAGTCCAGTTCTTCCAAAGCCAAGCTCTTCGCCAGTTTCCGGATCTAAAACCATAACATGGGCACCGGCTGGAATACGTCCAACAGAGTCGGGATTATAAGCTGCAGTTCCGACGGCCGTTGAAATTAAACCAAGAGTTTCTCCTGTACCATAACCGTTACTGATTTTAATGTTCTTTAGACCGCGAGATTTAAAAAAATCAAGCGCAGCGAGTGAAGCGGATTTTTCAAGACGTTCGCCACCAGAAGCGAACATTTTTAATTCAGAAATGTCCGTATCATCCTTGAGGGTTGGCATAGCTTCAAGAAGTGGTGGAATTCCAAAAATGGTATTTGGATTTTTCCCAATATAATAATCAAGATTAGAATCATCAATATCTGGAGTTAATATTACTTCTCCTCCACCCATAATTGGCGCAAGAATAGAAACAACTAGACCATACGGACAGTCAAGATGGACGAAGCTCATCCAGGTATGAAGTTCCTTATCCCACATTTTTACATTCGAAGCAACTTTCGAATAAATTGCAGAAGCGATTAAATTTTTATTAGTGAAAACCATAGGTTTTGGACCAGAAGTTGAACCAGAAGTAAAAGAGATCAAGGCCTCATTATTAGCCCCAAAAATATTTTTTGGCACACGACCATTATATTTTTCAGCAATTTTTCTAATATTTTGTTTACCAAGCCAAAATCCATCTAACGCAAAAACTTCAATATCTTCTTCTTGGTTTTCATCTGGGCCACCGTCATCTACGGTCTTCCCGTCAAGATTAATAACATTCTTTAAAGATTTGGCGTCATGTTTTAACTCTTTTATTCGTTTATCATTATATTTATATGTAATTAAAAGAGTCGATTTAAATTCATCAAGATAATGTAGAAGCGTATCGCGTGGAGTTTTCTCATCTAAAAAAGCTACAATAGCACCAATTTTATTAGCGGCGAGAAAAATCAATATATTTTCATACATTGATCGACCGGTTGCAACGGTAATAATGTCACCTTTTTTTATCCCAAGCTGAAGAAACGCTTTTGCTAAAATTTTTCGATCAGATTTTAGTTCGCGACGAGTAAAATCGATCTCCTTCTGATTCGCCACAACATTATCCCAATGTTTAAAACTAGATAAATTAAATAATGCTGATATACTGATTGGCGGGACAAACGGGTCACGCTTCTGATTTTTAATTTTTAACATTTTAACCTCCATCTGTTTATGATTCTAACATATTTATATTACAATAGTAAGCATAAGAAAAATAAAATAATCAAAATATAAGGTCAAAAAATCAAGCGCCCCCGTACCGGGAGCGCTTTTTGTGATGCGTAGTTTTTTAATAAAATTAGCTATTGATTCTAATTAACGGCGCGTCCCAAGATTTAGGATAGTCATTCTGCCCAAGCAATACCGCGATTGTAGATGCGAGATTACTTAACCCTGGGTTCGGAAGTTCCGATAGCTCATATTTTACACGATTGACTGTATCGTCACATATTATACATGGCACCCGATTTGTTGTGTGTGAAGTTTTCTTGTTACCATATTCATCTATCAATTCCTCGGCATTTCCATGGTCTGCCACAATAATTAAACACCCCCCAAGCTCCGATACCTTTCTCATAATTCGCGCCAAAGAAATATCAATCGCCTCCATCGCCACAATTGTCGCACTCATGTCTGCCGTATGCCCAACCATATCACCACCAGGATAATTAATCCGAATAAACTTATACTCTTCCAGATTACGTATTACCTCATCCGTAATCTCCGCCGCTCGCATCCAAGGTCGTTCTTCAAACGGTTCCGTATAAGATTCAATTTGCATATGCTCTTCATAGGGCGCCTTCTCATAGCTATTTCCATTAAAATAATAGCTCACGTGTCCAAATTTCACCGTCTCCGAAATCGCAAGCTGCGATAACCCTCTAGATCCCAAAAATTGATTCAAAGTCTCTGTTATCTTCACCGGCTCAACCAAACGATGTTCTGGCACATGCGTATCCGAATTATATTCCGTCATTCCTACGAAGTATATATCATTCGGCGAATAATCCCCACGGTTAAAATACGGAAAATCATAGTAAGTAAACGCCATAGCAATTTCGATCGCCCGATCCGCCCGAAAATCAAAATAAATCATCGAATCGCCCTTTGCCACCTTCCCGATCGGCTTCTCATTTTCATCAACTATCACAAATGCCGGCAAATATTGGTCTTGGACCCCTGGCTCAATTCTTCTTAAAACCGAAATCGCTTCCTCTGCCGAATGAAAATAGTAATCCGCCTGCGCGTTTACCATCATATCCCATCCCCTCGCTACAACAGACCAATCATTTTCATATCGATCTGCGACAGTCGTCATTCTTCCTCCCCCTGAAGCGATTCGAATATCAGCATCCAAAAACTTTGATGCAAACTCCTCAAATCTCCTTATAAACTTCGGTTCAGATTGTGGCGGAACATCACGTCCATCAAAAATTGCATGAATGCGCATTTTTCGTACACCCTCATCATACGCACGCTCTATCATCTGCTCAAGATGCGAAATATGACTATGCACTCCCCCATCAGAAAAAATACCTGCAAAATGCAAAGTCTTCGCAGGCTCTATATCCACATTATACCACGGATTACCAGAATTGTCAAGATTATCATTTTCTAGCCTCTGTAAAACTCGTGAAATCGCTCCCTTCCACGCCTCAGAATTAAACACCTCGCCAGTTGCGAAAGCTTCCTCAATATGAGCAATCCCCTGTTTTATCACTCGACCAGATCCCATTGTATTATGCCCGACTTCCGAATTTCCCATCTGACCTGGCAAAAGTCCAACATATTCACCCGACGCTTCTAGTGCCACATGCGGGTATTCCCTAGCTGCTCTACCTAAAAATGATGTGCGCGCCTTCGAAACTGCGTTTCCGGGCCCATCTGGCGCCAAGCCTACTCCATCCAAGATAGCCAAAACTATCGGCCCATCAAACGATAATTTATCCATAAACATATTATAGCATAAAAATCTTAAATTATTCTAAGCAAAGCATAAGTAGGCTGAAAAAATAAAATAGGCCTTTTCTGAAGCATAAATGAGATTTAGACCAGATTTGTTTGCGTAATTATTACAACTTAACAATGAAAAAATCTCCCCTAGCCCAAAGGGCGAATAAGGAGATTTTTTCTTGACTTATGTTGTAATAATTACAAGCAAACAAGTCCAAGCTTCAGAAAAGGCCTATTTTATTTTTTGAGACTTTATAGTGAGAATAAGCATAACACAACGATATTAATTATCGCAATACATGTCACGACTCTAATTCCCCACTTAAACCATGTCGAATAGTCAACCTTCGCAAGCGCAAGCCCAGCCATAATCGCACCACAAGTCGGTGTGATTAAGTTTACTAGACCATTCGCTGCTACAATTGTCATCGCTGCCACATTTGTACTGTACCCAAGTGTTGATGCAACCGGCGCAATAATTGGCGTCGAAAGCGTCGCAAGACCAGATGACGACGGCACCAAAACCGACAACACGATGTGTAGTATATAGTTCAAAGGTACAAACAACATTTCTGGTAAAGTCTGTAGCCACGCCGCAGCATTCACGATAATAAAGTTATCCATCGAGGTTTGTGCCATCAAAACTGATGCACCTCGTGCTACCGCAATAACTAGTACTACACCAATCATATCATCCGCACCATCAATAAATGTATCAACAAACCCGTGTTCGCCGTTACGGTTAATAATCGATATGATAATTGCTGCGATTAGGAACCAAAGCGCCGCCTCATAGAACCACCAACTTCCAAGCGGAGCTCCAGTGAGCCATCCCGTCCATGAATCAAAGAAGGTAATCCCAAAGTCAGCCCATGGAATGAACCCAACAATCATCACTACAAATGTTAGACCAAAAACGACGAGTGAAGCAATTTGTTTACCCGTAAGCTTCAGGCTATCGTCTTTTGTTTCCAAATATTTCGCATACTTCTTTTCAGCCGCAGCCTGTTCGCGTAAGCTAAGGAACGTAGATCCTTTATCTCGTTGCACTTTCTTCGCATAGCGAATCGTAAAGAACATTGAGATTGCTAGCGTCGTTAGCCAAAGCACAACTGCAATTAAAATAATTGTCCCTTGGTTAAATTCAATTCCTGCATCTTTCATTGCCGAAACCGCTACGCCCGTCGCAAATGGGTTAATCGTCGAACCAAGAACACCCGAACCGGCACCGAGCAAAATCGTCGCTACCCCAACCAATGGGTCCATTCCGGCTGCAAACATCGTTGCTGCGATAAGTACATAAAACCCAACACTCTCCTCAAGAAATCCATAAGTCGTACCCATGACCGAGAAGATTAACATAAGGAGCGCAATTAGTAAGTATTCCTTACCGTGCATCTTTTTAACTAAAATTTTAATCCCGGTCTCAAGTGCCTTGGTTTTTGCCATAATTGCCAAGAACCCACCAAGCACCATTACGAAAATACAAACGTCAATTGCATTTTCAAACCCTAAAATCGGTGCCATTAGGACTTGATAAAGTTCCGCCCCCTCTACTCCTGAACCGTCTACAATAACACAACCCTCTTCGCCATAAACTTCTTCACAAGCTTCAAGCGAATCATATTCTTCAGACTCAACGGACGAAATCAACATCGTGTCTTCAGTCCCGTCTGCTTCATTTTCCGAAATCAGCATCACTTCATCACTGCTGCGATTACTCATTTCTTCACTTGAAACAGACTCGTCTGTAATCATCCGATCTTCTGGCATATCTTCACCAGAAATCTCATCTCCAATCTCCGGCGCAAACGTTTCGCCGTCCGGCAATTCCATCGGCTCCGGCATACCTTCTGGTGCTTCGCCATTTAATTCAGCGGGCCCGCCAGTCGGCATTTCGCCTTCCCATTCTCCCGGCCCAACTTCAACACTTGGAGCCTCAGGTTCTAACACTGCCGCTGTGTATTTCGCCTTGGGTAACACATGCGACAAAATACCAAGCAAAATAATCAGAATCATAATAATCGAATACGCCGAAAGCATCGCACGCGTTCGCTTTTTACTACGATTTTTCTTCCTAAACATTTTTAATCCTCTTAACTTTAATATTTTCCCCCACTTTGCCTCTCAACTAAACTAAAATCTACCTCCCTAATCCTCCTCTCTGACGAGCGCCATCGCCATACAATGCGAACCACCGCGTCCGCGCGAAAGCTCCGAACTAGGAATTTCAATCACTTTAATTCCATGTCGTCTCAAAGCCTGATTCGTAACATAATTCCGATCGTAAGCGATCACTACACCTGGACGAATACAAAGTAAATTTACTCCGTCGCTCCATTGCTCCCTCTCCGCGTCAATTCTCTTACCATTCCCACATTTAATTAGTTCAACTTTATTTAGATGCAAATATTTTTCTAGGACTTTTTGTAAGCTCTGGTGGATTTCTATAATTTCTAACTCTCCCCCTCTCCCTTCCGAAATTTCATAAATCGTTGAAATATCCATAATCGCATCCTGTACCGCAAATTTATCCACATCAACTTGCGTCATTACTGTATCAAGATGCATAAAACTTCGTTCATCCGGAATATCAATCGCCAATACGTATTTAAAATTATTACTTTTGTCTTTAAACAATCGTTTTGCAAAATTTGCGATTGCATCTGGTTCAGTCCGTTGCGAAATTCCAATCGCAACTACCTCATCAGACAAAACTTGTATATCTCCCCCTTCAATACAATACGGTTCACTCCGATCGTAATACATTTTTACATCATTATAAAATGGATGATATTCATAAACATATTCCATAAAGATCGATTCACGGGTCCTCGTTATCGACCACATTCGATGCAAAGTTGCCCCATGTCCAACCGTTGCCATTGGGTCTCTCTGGAAGTAAATATTCGGGATCGGGTCAATAATCATTCTCCCAACATCTCTCGTCGCATAAAATCCCGACACCGAACCAAGTTTCTTTAATTCCGAAATGTCAATGCCCGCAATACACTTCCTAATCATTTCCTTAGTGTCTTTTATTGAATTAAGAAATTCAAAACAATGCTTAACAATTTTCGGCGAAGTTACTCCCGCTTCTGTAATAAATTGTTCCAAAAATTTCTTTCGAACTGTCCTCCCCCCAGCTTCTAAAGCCTCCGCTACTAAATCTACTAGATACACAACTTCAATACCCTCTGCTCTTAAAGCATTCGCATACGCATCATGTTCTTGTTGTGCAATTTTTAAATATGGAATATCGTCAAATAACAATCTTTCCAACGTATTCGGTGTAAGATTTAAAAACTCATCCCCTGGCCGGTGCATCAACACCTTCTTAAGCGGCGCTATTTCACTAAAGTTGTTTATTATGTTCATATAGTTTTACTCTCCATTATATTATTATTATTATCAAATTTTGAAATGGACTTCACTTTCATTTCAAATTTTATCCTGGTTTCTTCTCGTTGGGACTTTTTTTAGAAGAAGAATCCCACAAAGTTAAGAACATCACTGCTTTTATTGTATGCATTCTATTTTCCGCTTCTTCAAAAACTAATGACTTTTCCGATTCGAACACCTCATTTGTTACTTCCATTTCTTTAAGTCCAAATTTTTCGTTTATATCCCGCGCAATCGACGTATTTAAATCATGGAATGAAGGAAGACAGTGCAAGAAAATCGCTCCTGGCCTCGCTTTATTCATCATTTCCATATTGACTTGATATGGCCTCAAAAGCTCAATTCTTTCGCCCCACTTCTCTTTTTCTTCCCCCATCGATAGCCAAACATCCGTATAGATTACATCTGCTTTTCCGTTTAACTCCGCAATATTCGAAGTTATAGTTATAGTAGAGCCATTCTTCTCCGCAATCGGCTGACATTTACTAATCACATCGTCATCTGGTCTTAAATGATTTGGCCCACACGCAATAAAATTTACTCCCATTTTGGCACTCATCGCCATCAAAGAATTCGCTACATTATTTCTCGTGTCGCCCACAAACGCCAATGTTAACCCTTTTAATTTTCCAAAATGTTCCTCAATCGTCATAAAATCGCCTAGCGCCTGTGTTGGATGCGCTTCATTTGTTAATCCATTCCAGACTGGAACATCCGCATATTTTGCTAGAGTATCGACAATTTCCTGGTCGAACCCCCGATATTCAATCCCATCGTAAATTCGCGCGAGCACCCGCGCCGTGTCTGCAATTGACTCCTTATGTCCCATTTGCGAACCAGTTGGATCAAGATAAGTTACACCCATACCAAGATCGTATCCCGCAACCTCAAAGCTGCATCGCGTTCTAGTCGAAGTTTTTTCGAACAATATTGCAATATTTTTATCCGGAAACAGTTTATGTGCCCGTCCGTGTTTTTTTAGCTCTTTAAACTTTTTCGCCGTCGCTAAAAAGTAATGGAGCTCATCCTCACTAAAGTCTAGGATTCTTAAAAAATCTTTTCCGTAAAAATCCATTTGATGCCCTTTCTTATAACTATATTATATATTAAGTTATTTCTAAGCACAAGTATTAAATTATCCCACCTTCTTAAAGTTTCGGGAAGGCGGGAGGGAAACAAAACTGGAAAATATGGAGACTAACTAGCTGAGACGACTGGACGAGCTACGCAACGGACGGAGTAGCCGTAGTCGCGATAGTCATTGACGGACGGATAGAGGTAGCCAACGGTGCTGAAGCCCGCGTACCACGCGTCGCTCACACCGTTGACGACGGGAGACCAGAAGTAGCCGCCGTCCCCGACGCCTTCCAACACGCCATCCCAGTACCCACTAGCGGCGAAGTAGAGTGGACTCGTCCACACGGCGTTTTCACCTTCATCGCGTTTGTTATTACTATTAGTGTCAGTAAAGCTCTCGGTAAAGCCATACTCATCCCAGAGGGCCTTAAAGGTATCTTCACTGAATAATTGATTCTCCCCGTTGCTGTCCATTCCAGCTCGTGGTAAGGTCCAACCAGCTGGACAGATAGATTGTTGCAATAAAGTTCCTTTGGCATTGAGTTCGCTTGTGTCGTTCATTGCCACGGCAGCTGACCAGTTGTAGTAGTTGCCTAAATGATAATGAGAGTCGCCAGTAGATGAAATTTGGTTACAGATATTATTCCACGTACCGCCTGCATTAGTACAGTCTGACTCTGAGCCATAGTGTCCTGCGGTTCCGTTCCAATATACCTCTCCTGGATCATAAGATTCTGGCGTAGTGGTAGAAATGGTCCAAGTAGTAGTTCCAGTCGTATAAGTAGAAAGACTTGGTTTCCAGTCTGCTGCAACGTCAGTATCGGCTGGAGTGTAGGTCTTAGTGGAATCAATGTCTAAATCTAGATTCTGGGTCATCCAGATATTGCCGTCTTTTAGTTTAGCTACAGTATAGGTCTTATTGTCTCTAATATCTATAGCTTCTACTTCGTCTCCTTCCGCTAATGTGTCTTTCCAGTTTGCTACTTCTTGCATAATAAGAGCTGAGCTTGGAGCTCTCGCATCACTTGGATGCACCATCACATAAATCACTTTGCCCTCATAAGTACCAGCAGGTTGAGTTTGGGAGATATAAGCAGCATAAGTAGTAGTAAGAGTTGCTCCTTCTGCATTAGTTCCATTATCAGTACCAGAGTTCTT
>JAZUNK010000028.1:0-31883 GCA_045604085.1 Candidatus Nanosyncoccus sp.
TCTATTACTTCAATAGTAGGAGAATATGGGACATCTACGGTATTCCTATATGGTTTTTCATTCTCTTCGCGCGTGAAAAACGCAAACAGGCCGATTAAAACTACCGCAAGAGCCAAGAAGCCAATTGCCGTAAAAATTACGCGCAAAATTTTTTTCCGTTTATCTTTTTTACGCGCAGCTGCACGCTCATTTGCGGTTTCGAGACGTTCTCTCGCTTCGCCAATAGTGCGACCAGCTTTTATGGACGATTTACTATTTGCACGGCGGCGAACTAGTTTAGGCTCTTCCACCCTTAGCCTCCTCTAGAATTATTGTGACTAGTCGTTTTGCGGCATCAGAACGGGCTTCTTTAGCAAGATTATCGGCCATATCAGCACGAAGTCGGGGAGATTTGACAAGATGATGAATCGCATCAAGGAGAAGCTTAGGATCTTCGTTCATCTTCATATCACCCACTACTGCTGCGGCATTAGCATTTTTTAATCTTTCGGCATTTTTAGCTTGATGGCCACCCGGGAGACGCTCGAATGGAACAAGAATAATAGCCTTCTTTAAACTGGCTAGCTCAGCGATAGTAGTGGCTCCTGCACGAGAGACAACAACGTCGGCAGCGCCCATGAGCTCATCCATGGTCGTATTGAATTCCCACATGCGAAAATTCGATTCAAGGGTAGCTTTTTCCCAATTTTCATAACGCTTTAAATCTACCATATTTTCGTAATGTTTACGGCCAGCGATTAAGCCAACAGAAGTAAATTTTAAGAGTTCAGGTAAAATCACTCGTATTGCTTCGTTTATATTTTCCGAGCCCTGGGAACCACCAGTTATAACAACAAGTGGTTTTTCAGAATTGAAAGAAAAAGCTTTTTTAAGAGAAAGCTGTTTTGTGGGAGATACTGGCTTAAATTCTGGGCCCACTGGAATTCCAGTCCAGATATAGTTAGGGTGTTTTTCTTTCATCTCGTCAGAGATAGGCATACCAAAGGCTACTTTTTTCGCCTTCTTCATCAGAAGCCGGTTTGCAAGACCGACGACAACATCGGACTCATGAATAATATAAGGAATTTTAAACATGCGCGCGACTAGTCCGACCGGCAAACAGACATATCCCCCTTTTAAAAAGATAATATTCGGACGCGACTCCTTACGAAGAAGTCTAAAGAAAGCCGTAAAAAGGCCCGCAATGAAACCGAAAAAGCCAAGGATGTTGCCGATAATTAGATCTTTAAAAGTTATATCAAAATGAATAAAATAATCACGAAAAGCCCAATTTGAATAACGGTGAAGTTTTCCGGCTGGGATTTTTCGAACTCGAATATATGGGTCTTTTTTAGGACGGACCTTTATATCTTCGCCCCAAGCGAGCCCTATTTCGGTCGTTAGTTTAGTGACGTTTTTATAATATTTGAAATCAGTCCAAAACTCAATGTTGGTCCGGGGCTTTTGTTCTAATATTTCCCGAACTTCGGCGACTGCGGGAGTAATGTGTCCCCCTGTCCCCCCGCCGACTACTAATATTTTCATTTTTGATTACCTCTCTACTAGTATAACACGAAAGTTGACAAACGCAGCCAATAGCAAAAGCAATAAAGATCATACTCGTACCGCCGTAAGACAAAAGTGGCAGAGTAATGCCGGTGACTGGGACCAGACTAGTCATGGCAGCAATGTTAACTACGACCTGTGCAAGAGTCCAGGAAAATACACCAACAACAAAAAGACGCTCGTCCAATTCAGCTGTTCCTTCAGCAACCTTTAACATTCGGACCAACATAGCTCCAAAAACGAAAATAACAAGAAAAAGACCAACAAAGCCAAAGGTTTCACCCATAATGGCAAAAACTGAGTCATTGATTGATTCAGGAAGATAACCAGTAGCTTGAATAGAGTTACCGATTCCGACCCCAAAAAGACCACCGGTACCGATTGCAAGCATAGCATTTTCAATATGGTATGTGGAGTCAGAGCTTTCTCCGCCAGTCAAGGTCGTAAGCCAGGCATCTACGCGTTGCATGCGGTGCGACGAAGTAGCTACAGCCCCAATAGCAACAATAAGAATAAGTGCCACCATGATAAGATATTGTTTTGTGGGGACACCAGAAATTAAAAGCATGCCAAAAATAATTGAAATTAAAGCTACGCCGGTACCAAGATCTCCTTGAGCAATTACCACCAAGAAGAGTGAAGCTCCACAAACTATAAGAAGAGGAAGCCAGAATTCGCGCCAAGAGCCAATTGTTCCCTCTTCTTTTTTGCGAGCGAGAAAATCTGCTAGATAAATGACAAGGGCAAGTTTTAAAAATTCGGCAGGCTGAAAACTGATCGGGCCGAGGTTGTACCATCTACATTCTCCTAGTTCACACCTAGCAAGAGAGGATCCAGTTAAAGCTAGAAGCCATAAAAGACCGGACATTACTAAGGCGACAATCATAATTGGTTTGGAAAATTTCTTGATGTATTTATAAGGAATTATTTTAAAGGCTAAAAAGAAAACAACGAGAGACAAAACGACCGAACGAAGTTGGCCGAGGAAAAAGAAATTTGAATCATAATTAGTTCCGTATGTTGAATTTAAAACATTCGCACGCATTGGGCCGATAGCATAAATGATAATAAGACCAAGTGCCATTAAGCCTAAGGTTGCAAATAATATTACTAAGTCGGATTTATGTTTGCGATTTTTCAAATTGCACCCCCAGTAGCAGCGATAAAGACTCCAATAATAGCACAAACTCCAGCCACAATCCAAAAACGCATTACAATCTTAGCTTCGCCCCAGCCTAAAGCCTCAAGGTGATGGTGCAGTGGCGCGGAAATAAAAACTTTTTTATGAAAGATTTTTTTAGAAATTAATTGAATAAGGCTCGACATAGTCTCGACTACCGCTGGTAAACAGATAATTGGAAGTAAAAGAAATGAGTTCGTCATCATTGCAACAACTCCGAGCCCAGCCCCAAGCGCAAAAGAGCCGGTATCTCCCATCATAAAACGGGCCGGAGGTACATTAAACCAGATGTAAGATAAAAGCCAGCCCACCACAGTCATGCAAAAGCCGAATAACAGCATATTCCCCTGAAATAAAGCAATGACTCCATAGGCGCCGTAAGCCAACATTGCAAGACCACCCGAGAGGCCATCAAGGCCGTCGGTAATATTAACTGCATTTGACGTTGCAACAACCGCAAACGCGAAAATTAAAATCATAGCAACTACCCCAACCTCATAATTCCCCATGAATGGGACCAAAATTGAAGTCCAGCCAAGTTTAACTGCAAAAAACCAACCTAGTAAAAGCCCCACGACGGAAATAAGAAAGAATTTTACCGGACCACGAAGTCCAGCTGCACCACGCCCAGATCCAAAAATATTAATAACGTCGTCAATAACGCCCACTAAGGCCCCGCCGAGAAAACCAACTAGTGGAAGCCAAGTTTGTCCGCGATCTAGATTAAAAATCCAAGTCACGGCAGTGACGGCTATCACGCCAACCAACCCGGCCATAGTTGGAAAAACATGTTTAAACTTATGAGCGTGAAGCTTAGTCATAACTGGCAAAGCTTTACCGTCCACGGTGGTTTTCTTTTGTTTTTTCCAGAACTTATATTTATAAGCAAAGTGTGTATAGAAAGGTGTTAATATCATTGAAAAGAGAAATCCCCCCAGCGCTAAAAGTAATCCGTAAAACATTTCATCATTTATACTCATAACCGTATTATATCATACCCTTTCTTCTACTTATTAATTCCCTGGCCTAATTTTTAAATAATCTATTAAATAATTGGATATATCATCAAATAAATTACTTGCGATGCCCCCGTCTAAAGCTTGCCCTTCGCCCCACATTTTCACCATGATAACATATTTTGGGAGCTCACCTTCTGGACCGACAAAACCAATGTATGTACCGACAGTTTCACTCATGGTGTCATCATAGGCGCCATTTTTAATGACTTGTGCGGTACCAGATTTACCGCCAATCGCATATCCAGCGCGATCGATACCGCCACGAACTTTATAGTTTCGGTTATGAATTAACATTTCACGCATCATTGCGGAAGTTTCGTCATTCAGAATCTTATCCTCGATCGTTTCTCTGGATGAGTCCTGTCGGGACTTTCCTTCCCCCATTTCGTTTACGTTAAGTGTGGAGTCCTCTCCGGATTTATCATCCGCCCATGAAGACCCTAACGGAATGATCTCCCCATTCTCATAATATCCTTTAACGACTGTCGGTGTGCGCCAATAGCCACCATTGACAACTGACGAAAAAGCTGTAGCGGTTTGAATCATAGTAATTCCGAGATTTTGGCCGAATGTCATATTTGCGTAAACTGAGTCTCGTCCCCAGCCTTCATTTGGATCCGGAATAAAACCTTCAGCTTCAATCAACTCAATTCCAGTTGCTTGGCCTAAATGAAACTTATTATAATAATAATCATACAGTTTTTCCCTGCCAGATTGGGTAATTGCGCTCGGATTCCCGCCAAGAAGCTTAAGGGCATAAATGCTACCAGTGTTAAGTGACCAGTAAAGAGCAGTTCTCATATCAATTGTTCCATAGAGGAAACTACGCTGTTCAGCGTTTTGGATTCGCCAACCGTCGATAGTTTCATACCCCTGGTTGAAATAAGTTGTATCACCAGTCATTACTCCTTCGTTAATCGCAGCCGAAAAAGCAAAATTTTTACAAACAGAAGCTGGTTCGTATGGAACTTCGGTCGTATAGTTTATATATGCAGATGCATCGGTAACATTACCGTAATCGCCAGGGTTGTAATTTGGAAGATTTGCCATAGCTATAACCTCCCCATTGTTGGGATTCATAATTATCGCCGATGCATTCGTTGCGGCGGTATTATTTATATGCTCCACGGCAATTTCTTCGACCCCCCTTTCTAGACCACGATCAATACTTAAAACAAGATTTTTACCATCTTCAGCGGGTATTTTTATATTATCATTACCTATACTTAGAGCGACCTTATTGACATCCGCTGTAGTCTTTAAAAGTCCATCTTTGCCAGCCAACAGATTATTCATAGAGCCTTCGACACCGTATTGACCAAGACCATCAGCGTTGACGAATCCAAGCATTCCGGAAGCCAAATCGCCTTCAGGATAAACACGTTGATTGTTTTTTTGAAACCAAACCGCGGCAACTTCTTCTTCGGCAATTTTCTCGGCAATTTCGCGTGGAACATTCTTTGCGACAATAGCATATCTCAAACCTTCTCTGTTATAAATATCATCAAGATTAGCCGTCACAAACTCTTTAGCATGGGTTTCAAGTGCGCGTTTAATATCTTCCTTATCAGTAATTGCTGGATCAATAATAATCTGATAGGTCGTCTGGTTCAAGACAACGGCGACTGGTTCGTTTTTATCCATCATATAAATCTCGCCGCGTTTTGCCACAATAGTCTCGAGAAGAGTATGTTGTTCGTTGGCTTTTGAAACCCAGTCGCCATGCTCAATAATCTGGATGAAAAAAAGTCGTACTACAATTATTGCTAGCGCGACAAAAATCAAATTTTTTAATATTTTAATTCTCGAATTGAAATTATAATTTGAGCCTAGATCGACGTGTTGATTATTCCGTTGCATATCCGGTTACCGTAGCGTCTTCCATAGCGGCCGCAACGGTACTATTTTTAGCTGCAGCAACTGAATTAAGACGAGCCTTTTCAACTGCAAGATCATCTTTTTTAGCATTTAATTCGACAATTTCAGATTCAACCGAAGAAAGTTCGTAATCGAAACTAGTTGCTTTCGTGCCTTCAGCAACATAGATTAAACCAAAAACAAGAGTTAACATACTAACAATGACTATTTGAGAAATAGAGCCTAAACTTCTTTTGTTGTGACGCACCGTATTGCGATTACGCGCAAAACTAACGCCTGCGGATCGCCTAGTAATATATTGGTCTTGCATTTTTATTTTTTCCTCGCTTGATGTTTGTTTTTATTTTCTAGTTTAATTTTATTTTATACTTATTCTTTCCTTAGTCCGGGAAGCTTTTACAGCCAGAGCTATAAGTAAACTGTAAAAGCTTTCACCCGGGAAGGTCATACATTTTTTCCACACTCCTATGGAAACTCTAAATTTGGCAGGCCTTTTTCGGCCCATGTCGATATCTTTTTCTCTGGGCGGGTCCTGCCGGCGATTTTCCCTCCCTAAAATTTTGCCTTCGGCAAACATTTTGGGGTCCCTTTCCGTCGCAGTCACCCGCCCATGAGAAACTGACTAACGAAAGTTGACCTTAATGGTTTGCTTGCGTGATTTATTCGCAACTAAAATTTGTTTTGGCATATTGCCCTCCTTTTTTGTTTGTTATTTTTGTTTTATCAATGCCGCTTTTTGGCTACTCGCAGTTTAGCGCTTCTAGCCCGCGGGTTGATAACTAACTCCGAACTCTCCGCAATGATTGGCTTTTTGGTTAAAATTTCAAGTTCTGATTCTTCGCCCAAATTACTCGCTTTTTTCATAAATTCTTTAACTAAACGATCCTCCAGACTATGAAAAGAGATGATGCCAAGACGCCCGTTTTTATTTAGTAGCTTCGGAAGGAGCGGGAGGGTTCTTTCGATTTCTCCGAGCTCGTCATTTACTACTATACGGACCGCTTGGAAGATAGTAGTTGCGGGATGAATTCTCGAATATCCGTGCAATCTTATCCTAATTAGATCGGCTAGTTCTTTTGTACTATGAATCGGACGATGATGAACGATAATTCTCGCCAGCATCTCAGCGCGACCGGGTTTTTCTTCGCCATATTTAACAAAAATATCGGCCAATTCCCTCTCGCTATACTTGTTTATAATATCGTCCGCTGTTAGTTCCTGTCTTCGATCCATTCGCATATCTAAGGGTCCGTCATTTTTGAATGAAAAACCCCTCTCTTCTATGTCCAATTGCGGAGAAGAAACTCCAAAATCCGCAAGTATTATATCAAAAGTCTTTCCACACTCGAAAAGCTGTAGCACTGCACTATAAAAATCTGCGTTTATGATCTCTGTATCTGGCGGGAACTTTTGTTTTAAATAGTTCACTGCAAATTCATCACGATCAATTAGGATTGAGTTTTTATAATTCTGTTTTACATCCAAAATCTTACTAGCATGACCCCCGTAGCCGGCAGTTAAGTCAAGATAACTTTCTCCGGGATGCGGTTCTAGGGTTGCTAGGACTTCCGATAATAATACAGGGACATGTAATTTCTTCATGTTTATATTATACACTGTTTGAGATCGTTCAACTAGAAACTTCAGCGGGTTTGTTTCTGCTTTGGTTTTTGTTTATTCACAATAGATCCACCACGATTTACCAGCGCGAAGCTAATCATATATCGCAGCCGTTGAGAGACTTATTGTGTGTGTTTGTTTGGTTTTTAACCATTAGAGTTTTATTGGGAGGTGTGTGTTGAGAGGAATGAACGCACGATTGTTTTTTCGCATCTCGCTTAATATTTAATGCGCGCGAAGCTCCTAGATGGTCGATCTCAAACTTTGTTAATGTGCGATTTGTTTTAGCGTTTTTATTATTTTATTCGCTTGTTTTTAGTTTATGATATTTTTGCAGAAAATGCAAGAGCTTTTTTGGACTTTTTTAATGTTAGTGGTTTTACACACTTGTGGAAAACTTCCCTGTTAATTTCCCGAACATACTCACTTTATTTTTTCTAGAATTATTTTATAATAACCGAACATTTCTTAGACTCTGAGAGTTGCTCATTTCTATTGCTCGCTGAGGTGAAAATTCGAAAAAATAATTGAATGTGGTATAATAGAGAAAAATAAGTGGAGATAATTTATGGAAAATACTGGCGAGCCGTCTGATGTCTTTCTCTGGGCGAATGAGATTGATGAGATAAAGAATAACGTTTCGGCGGAGTTATTTTTGTTTAATAAAAACTATACGCCGTATAAGATTAAATATTCTGATAAGTTAACCGGTGCGGTAAAGTCGATGTTTATGCAAGAGGCGGTGCATTATATTATCGAAGAAGCCGATAAGGGACTGGAGTGCCGTGAATACGAAAAAGCCGACGGCGAGGAAAAAGTAATCTATCGTACTTCCTTGTCAAAGGTTGGACGAGCAGAGACTTTGATTCATTTAATCGAGAATGAATATAAAGATATTGATTATTTTTCGGAAAATGAATACGATTTTAAAAAAGTAAAGGGTATCATCGCGAAGTTTACCTATCCCGGCGAAGAAGGCATGAAGACTTTTTATATTGCAAAAATCTTACCAGCATCGGCGGCGCTTAAGGGAGCGACTTCTTGGGAGATCAACGGAGAATCTTTTGAGCCATTTTCGGCAGAGATTGCGCTCAAGATGCCGGATGATAACCAAGTCGCAATCGTAGATGGAACGATCATCGTGTTTAATCAGGCGAAGTTTGAAAATTTGTTCCAATATGATTATAAATCGCAGGTAATCGCAGAAGCGAAAGCGCGAGAGCTAACTGAAAAATACAAATTGTCGTTCGCAGAAGGATTAACACTTGATTCCCTGCTTGCGGATAAAAAACCGATTCTCAAAAAAGTCCAAGCAATGGACATTGCGGAAGAGATGCCACAGGATAAATTGCTCGACTACGCGGATGAGATGCAACTTGAGCTGATGACGGACGACGATGGCTCTATTATAATTATGGATGATAAAGATTTGACCATGTTTGTAAATTTATTGAACGAAGATTATTATGTTTCACCGGTAAACGGTAGGAGATATGAAATCAAGTCTAAGAAATTGCTCGGCGAGCCAGATGGCGAGCCACCACGCGGGTAGAAATCAATAACTAATTTTAGCAGCTTTGGACTTGTTTGCTTGTAATTTTTGCAACACAGGGCAAGAAAAAATATTTCTATTCGCTACGCTTAGAGTATTTTTTCGTTGCTGAGTTACAAAAATTACGCAAACAAATCTGGTCTAAATCTCATTTATGCTGCTAAAACTAGCTATTGATTTCAAAGTAGGCGGACTCGACGAAGTTGCTCTCGCCGAGAGTTTCGAAAGTTTTCTTGAGGTCTTCTTTTGCTTCTAGGACAGAATCTTTGTCGGCTAAATTGGATTCAATTTTGGCGTAATAACCCGGGAGATTATCTATTTTGTCTAAATAGATGAATGTTCCCTCGCCCATTTTTAAATCTTGGCGACGGCGAGAAACTTCGGCAATTGGTTTAAAGCCGAGTTGTAAGATAATATTGACCATTTTTTCGTAGTCTTTGACGGAGGTCTCTTCTATGATGTCTACACCAGAATCTTCGATGTGACGCCTCAGGATAAAATAGTATTTCGCGGGCTTATCGACAGCTTTCATCTCCGTACGCATAATGAGACGCGGAAAATTTGAGTTCTTTTTATAACCACGCGGGACGTAGATACGGTCGTGTTGCCAATAAATCGGCGAGAAATCGAGGTCAATGTCAGAAAGTTTTTCTTCAAAATTATCACGATTTTTGAGCTTACATTTTAAGATGACTTTCTTCATAAAACCATTATATCATATTCTCGTCCGGCTCTGCCGGCTACTGCCATCCGAAAAAATAGCGACATTTTTGAGGACCCCTCTAGTAGCCGTTACCCGCCGACACTGTAGATATCAATGATACGGGCTTCGAGAGATTTGACGCCGTTAAAGTCGTTTTCGACAAATTTTACCAAGGGTTCGATTTTGTCAAAAGCTGGGTCGAGATTTAGCCACTTTTCAGGAGCAAAGAAAGCAAGACACTTAAGAGATTTGCCGGCTTTATCTCTTAAATCAAGGCGAAGATGGTTGCGTTCAGAACCCATACGAGTAATATTCAAAATTTCAGTATTTTTGAGGCAAAAAATTGGTTCTTCATTCCCTGCGCCGTAAGGCTCAAGCTGTTTTAATTCTTCTAGGAGATTAAGATTCAATTCGGAGAAATCATAAATGTCAAGATCAGCGTGGGCCTCGAGATATTTTTCTTGGTCTTTAAGATGGAGCCCATTATAATACGCATTAATTTTTTCGCGAAAAGCATATAGACTTTCCTTGTTTAGGCGAATGCCGGCAGCGCCAGCATGACCACCGCCACTAATGATATCTTTTTTTACATAATGCAGAGCTTCTGCTAGATTAAAATCACCAAAACTACGGCCAGAACCTTTATAAACACCATTTTCGGCCTCTGTTAAAACGAAGGCAGGCTTATGATATTCGTCAACCAAGCGACCGGCGATAATTCCGAGAACACCCTCGTGCCACTTCCCGGTTTCGATAATGACCGGTTCGTCTTTAATTCCATGCTCTCTAATTTCGCGAGTGGCAAAAAGTTGTTCATCTTTACGCTTTTTATTCAACTCTTCTAATTTTTCAGCAAGCGGAACAGAATCAATAGAAGTCTTAGCACGAAGTAGATTTAAAGAGAGGTCCGCCGATTCAAGACGTCCGGCAGCATTAAGGCGCGGGCCGATTTGAAAACCGATAGACTCGGCGTTCAAATTTTTTACGCCTGCTCTTATCAATAATTCTTTTAACCCGGGACGACGGGTTTTTGCTAGAACCTTAATGCCATAAAACCCGAGGGTACGATTTTCGTCAATAAGGAGCATATTGTCACAAATCGTACCAATTAGAACGAGATCTAATAGCCATTTTTCTTGTCCATTTTTAATTAGACCTTCCTTTACTAGGGCTCTCGCAAGCTCAAAGGCGACGCCAACTCCAGCTAAGTTATAGAGAGATTCTGTCGGTTGATCCTTTCGCTTTGGATTTATAATAGCTTTTGCCGCAGGAAGTTCCTCTTCAGTTTCGTGATGATCGGTAATGATGCTATCAATTCCTAAAACATTTAACTCATCCACAATATTATGATTTCGCGAACCACAATCAACGGTGATAACTAGGGTCATTCCATCTTTTTTGGCGCGTTTGATTAATTTCGGGCTCATGCCGTAACCGTCGGCAAAACGGTCCGGAAGCATGATTTCAATATTTTCAGGCTTGACTCCAGAGAGGACCAGGGTTTGCTCCATAACTGTGCTTGCGGTCACGCCATCAACATCGTAATCGCCATAAATAAGAATCTTTTCGTTTCTTTTGATTGCATCTTTAATTCTAGAGATAGCCTTATCCATATCAGGAAGTAAAAACGGATCTAGAAGATCGTCATATTTAGGGTTTAGAAATTTTGAGTCTATGCCACGTTTTTCGCAGAGGCGTTCGAATAATTTACTCATTTTAACCTATAGTTTTACTAGGTTTATTGCCCTTTTGGCTCTTTATTACGATACTTTGAAGCTCTTTTAGAATCGGAAATTGTTTATTGGTTTGATAAATCTTAGTTTTTCCCTTTTTGGTAACAATTAAGAAATTACCTTCGGCCATTCGGTTCAATTCTCTTTGAATATTACCAGGATCTTCCTTAATTAACTTAGCGAGACCACGAACGTGGGTCTTAAAATCAGGATACTTCGCAAAAACTACAATAATTTTTCGACGCACCCTCGAAGTCACGAATATTTCTATCATATTACCTCGCATAACTTCATCTATTATAACACAGGTTCTGTAAAAATTACAACAATGTTTTGAGCGGGTCCTGCCGACGCTTTCTTCCCCCAAAAATGGCACATGCATTTTTGGGGGTCCCCCTTCAGCGCCGTCACCCGCTCATATTATGCTATAATTTAGATATGTTTTACGAGGTAGTGCCAGAAGGAAAGGTTGAGGGACTAACGTATGATTTTAATGATTCCTTGTTTCCTGGACAAATTGTTTTAGTACCGGTTGGGCGGCGCGTTGTTCCAGGTGTAGTTATTAAAAAAGTTGCACAACCAAATTTTAAAACAAAGTCGATTTCTAAAATATTGTATTCAAAGCCACTACCAAAACATTTGCTTGCAACTATTCGGTTTATTCATGATTATTATTTAGCTTCAAGTGGGCAGGCGGTATCTTTAATTCTACCGAGAGGGATCCAGAAAAAGCGTCGTAAAACCGAACAGATGTTCGGTTCCTCAAAAACCGAACAGGATTCGGATTTTCTGAAAATTCGGCTGAATGAGGCGCAGAAAAAGGCCCTAGAAGGCCTCCAAAAGGCTCCAGGAGCCACGAAACTATTGTTTGGTGTGACTGGAAGCGGGAAAACTAATATATACCTTAAACTGGCCCTAAATGCGTTAAAACAACAAAAGTCCACTGTCCTTTTAGTGCCCGAAATTGCTTTGACAGGCCAACTTGTTCGGATTTTTCGTGAGATTTTTGGCAAAAAGGTAGTTTTAATGCACTCCCAGCAGACCGAAGCGGAAAGACATTTAATCTTTGAAAAAATCTTAGAGGCGGAAGAGCCATTAATTATAATCGGACCAAGATCGGCGCTTTTTGCCCCTTTGTCTAATTTGGGGCTTATAATCATAGATGAAGAGCATGAATCTACATACTACCAGGAAAATGCACCGAAATATTCTGCGATAAGAGTGGCGAGCTTTATGACTAAAGAGATAAACGGTTCCCTAATCCTCGGCTCAGCAACACCAACAGTCGAAGACTTTTATATCGCTTCTAAACAGGATTCGATAATTGAATTGAAAGAGAAAGCAAAATCTGAAGCAATGAAGCCAGAAATTAAGATAATCGATTTTAAAAACAGAGACAATTTTACAAAAAATAAGTATTTTTCCAATTCTCTTTTGTCGGCGATTACTCAGAATTTAGAACATGGGCGACAAACTCTAATTTTCCATAATCGTCGAGGCTCAAGTCCCCTCACTATTTGTGAGAGTTGCGGGGAAGAAATTTTGTGTCCGAACTGCTATTTACCGCTTACTTTACACGCAGACGAATATGTATTACACTGTCATACATGCGGGTATTCGGAGAGGGTACCTATTTCCTGCCCGAAATGCGGGACGCCGGGACTAATTCATAAAGGATTTGGGACAAAACTGCTAGAAAGTGAGCTTAGGAAATTGTTCCCAAAAGCACAAATCCGACGTTTTGATGCGGATAACAAGAAGGGCGAGAGACTAGAAGCGGTTTACGACTCTGTAAGAGATGGTGAAGTAGATATCTTAATTGGAACACAGACGGTTGCTAAAGGGTTAGACCTTCCCCGATTGGCAACCGTAGGGGTCGTGCAGGCCGATGCTGGACTCTCCTTACCGGACTTTATGGCTGAAGAGAGAACTTTTCAGCTTCTAACACAAGTTATTGGGCGCGTTGGACGCGGGCATATGGATACAGCCGAAGTGTTTATCCAGACCTTCCGTCCGGACCATCCGGTACTTAATTTTGCTGCTAAAGAGGATTTTAGAAGTTTTTATGAATATTTAATCTGGCGAAGGCAAAAATCGCAATTCCCTCCTTTTCAGTTTTTAATGCGTCTTGAAATTACAATGAAAACAGAGGCGCTAGTTTTAAAAAAAGTGCGGGAATTAACACAAAAATTAATGAAAAACACACGCCTGAACGTTTCCCCGCCGATGCCGGCTTTTCATGAGAGAACAAACCGAGGTTATACCTGGCAAATTGTAGTTAGAAGTCGATCACGAAAAGCTTTACTCGAAGCGTGTTCTGAGATAGATAAGAATTTTAAGATTACATTAGACCCGCCGGGATTATTGTGATAAAATAGACTTAATTAAGGAGGTTTTATGTGCACAGGAGTGAGATTTTGTAGCGAAAATGGCGAAATGTATTTTGGGCGGAACTTGGATTGGTCGGAAGGATATGGGGAAAAAATCATAATTACGCCGCGAGCGTTTAACTTCAAACCGGCATTTTTAGAGGAGACGAATAGCGGAGAGGCCGTAATTGGGATGGGGATTGTAGCTGAAGGAATACCGCTCTATTTTGATTGTGCAAACGAAAAAGGACTTGCAATTGCGGGGTTGAATTTCCCTGGATACGCACAATACGAAAATAGCCCGGTTGAGGGGAAAATTAATCTAGCAGCATATGAGTTTCCGTTATGGGTAACGCGAAATTTTAGCTCGGTTAATGAGCTTGAAAACGTACTTGAAAAGGTTGCAATCGTAGCAAAACCAGTTAATAATCAATATCCCGTTTCAGAGCTACACTGGTTGATTGGCGACCGGAATAGATCAATCGTAGTTGAATATACCGCACAAGGATTGGAGATTTTTAATAATCCGGTTGACGTTTTGACGAACCAGCCCGGTTATGGGTGGCACCGTGAAAATTTGCGAAACTATTTAAATTTATCCCCAAGAATGCCTCAAGAAGTAAATTGGGGGCCTATGACGATGACGGCTTTTGGAACAGGAGGCTTGATGCGGGGGCTACCTGGCGACTATTATTCCCCGTCGAGGTTCGTAAGAGTAGCATATCTTAATACACATTATCCAGTCCAAACCTCGGAAGAGGCGAATATTTCGCGGCTTTTTCATACTCTATCAGGGGTAGCAATGATAGATGGAGCTTCGGAAATGCTAGACGGAAAGTTCGAAAAAACGATTTATACTGGGGGATATTCTACCTCAACGCAGACTTACTATTATAATGCTTATGAAGATTCCACAATTAGAAGCGTATCTCTCAAAGATCATAAGCTTGATTCAACAGGGCTAATTATGGTATAATAAGGGAATATGAAAATAATTACGACGCCGGATCCGCGGCTCAGGGAGAAGTCAGAGAAAGTTCACAAGATCGATGATGAGATTTTGGGAATTATTGCTGATATGCGAAAATTGTCATTAGATTGGGAAAAAGAGCACCCCTTTGAGCTATCAGCGGCGATGGCGGCGCCACAGATGGGGGTAAATAAGCGGATTATTATTATTCGTGACGATATGGAGAATAAAAAGAATGCTACTTTCACGGCGCTGATTAATCCTGAGGTGATCAAAGCTGAAGGCAAGAAAAAACGAGATTTTGAAGGGTGTTTATCAGTTCCCTCGCTTTATGGGATGGTACCACGAGCTTCAAAAGTACGCGTGAAGGCAAAATTAGAGGATGGAACAGAGGTAAGGATTAAGGCGACGGATGAGCTAGCGAGGACGCTCTTGCACGAAATCGACCATTTGGATGGGGTTTTGTTTATTGATCATATTCGCGATGTGCCCGATGCATTTTATCGAATGAATGAGAAGGGGGATTTAGAGCCGATTTCGGATTACGAAAAGGAAATTCGGGATAATTCGAAGCTTTGGGGAAATGAAAGCTAACAGAGGTTATATCTGAATAAAAATTTTATTCAAGGAGGTAGAAATGGCAGATGACAATAGAGAGAAAATTATCTTTTTCGGAAATGGACCGCTCGCGGAGTATGCATTAGCAGTTATAGAGCGTGAGTGCCAAGTGATTTTTCATGCGCGGACCAGGGAGGACTTAGAGGAAGTTTGCCGGATGAAGCGTGAAAATCCAGAGACACATGGAATTTTGGCGTCGTTTGGAGTTTTAATTCCGGAGTCGGTTTTAGAGATTTTTGAGCCAGAGGGGATTTTAAATGTTCATCCTTCCCTGTTACCTTTGTACAGAGGTGCTTCGCCGATTGAAAGTGCAATTTTAGATGGAGCTATCGATTTTTCCGTTTCGGTAATGAAATTAGTCAAAGCAATGGATGCTGGGCCGATTTATTATCAAACGACGCTCTCTGGAGCGGAGATTGCTGAAAAGACGGGGACGGAGTTACTTTCTGAGTTAATCCCGGAGAAGCCGGCAATCTATAAGACTCTAGCAGAAACGGGGGCGGAATGGATAGTAGCGAACCTTGCAGATTTGCCGAAGCCAGTTTCGCAAGATGACAGACAAGCGACTTTTTGCGGAAAAATGAACAAAAGCATGTCGCTTTTGACCCCCGAAACAGATACGGCGGAAAAGACCCTACGTAAAATTATTGCTTTTCAGGGCTATCCGAAACCAAAATATACGTTCTATGGCATTTCTTGCATCATTTTAGAGGCGCATATATTGAATTCGGGTGAGACAGCGGTTCTATCTATTCCCTGCGCTGACGGGCGTTCTGTGGCCGTGGATAGATTACAGCCAGAGGGACGAAAACCAATGGACGCGAAAGCATTTATAAACGGCTATTCTAAATAAGCTTGTTGCGGTTGGCACGAATTTCGGATTTCATTTCCTCTATAGTACGGGTAACAATTTCACGATAATCTGGACGATTTTTGTCGAGCCAATCGGCAGCTTCTTTAGGGTCAGTAATTATATCGAATTCGTTTAATTGTGCTTCGGTCAAGCCTTTAGAGATACGCTCACCAATGCGGATTTCTAACTCCTCTTGGATGTAAGCTAGGAATTTTTGTTTTTGGTCCTCCGGCATAGCCGAAAGGCCCATTTCTTGTAAAAACTTTTCGTCGAATTGCATAAGTCCATTATAACATACTTATGGTTATAAAGTGCGTTTTTTACTTTCACGAGTGAAGAATTTTAAGCGATCACCTATTGTAAGATCGATTTTAGAAGAGGTTTTAAGAGCTAAGCCACCAGTTTCGCCGGCAACGAGTTCTTTAACATCGATTTTCTCTTTTTGAACGCTAGTGACTTCAGCTTCACCGAGATAGTTTTTATCGTGTACAACGCGAACTAGATAGCCGGCTTTTACGTCGCCCTTTAAGACTTCGCCACCAGCAATAATAGAGGTTTTTTCAGTCCTAAAGACTCCGAGCACCTTCATTTCGCCTTTGTCTTCTTCAATAATTTCGGCATCTAAGAGATTTTCCATTTCGTGTTTAGCATCATCGAGAAGCTCGTAGATAACCTTATAAGTTCGGATTGGAACATTATCGCGCGCCGCCATCTTAGAAATATTAATTGGGACAGAGACGTTAAAACCATAAATAATAGTATTTTCGCCAGCGGCCATATAGACATCGTTTTCGTTAATATCGCCAACGCCAGTCGAAACAATATTTAAAGTAATTTCACCTTTAGTATCAATTAAGCGAAGACTATCGACGACTGAAGTAACCGAACCGAGAACATCGCCCTTAACAATAACGTTAAACACCTTAGAATTGTCAGCCACATTCATCATTCGAAGAAGATCTGTACTTGTTACATTGGCGCTGGCTGACTCGTCAGCGGCGGCTTGGGCGTTTAATAAAGCCATCTTGCGAGCAGTTTTTTCATCTTTTACTTCTATAAATCTATCGCCAAAATTCGGAAGTTCTTTAAAGCCGGTGATCGTTACGGGGGTAGAAGGAGTTGCTTTTCCTTTTGGTTTTCCTTGCCAGTCTAACATAGTACGAACTTTACCATAAGTAGAGCCGGCAACAATAAATTCACCAGTTTTTAACTCTCCGCCGGTGACGAGAAGATTTACAACGGAACCTTTACCGGTTTCCATATGCGACTCGATAACAAGGCCTTCGGCAGGAATATCGATATCTGCTTTTAATTCCTCGATATCTGCAGTTAAAAGAATCATATCGAGTAGCTCTTCGAGGTTTTGGTTCATTTTAGCGGAGATCGGGACCATAGTAATATCACCACCCCATTCTTCAGGTTGCAAGCCATGTTGAGAAAGATCGGCTTTCGTACGATCGATATCGGCGCCTTCGCGATCAATTTTATTAATTGCGACGATGATCTTCGCATTGGCGGACTTTGCAAAATTAATTGCCTCGACGGTTTGTGGCTTTACGCCATCATCGGCAGCAACAACAATTACGACGATATCAGTCAACATTGCGCCGTGCTGACGAATGGCAGCGAAGGCTTCATGGCCCGGAGTATCAAGAAAAGTAATAATTCGGTCATTATGTTTTAGCTGATAGGCGGAAATATGCTGAGTTATTCCTCCGGCTTCACCTTCAACGGTTTTTTTATGAAGTAAAGTGTCGAGAAGTGTAGTTTTGCCATGATCAACGTGCCCCATTACAGCAACTACAGGAGGGCGAAGAACGGCTTTATCGGATAATTCCCTATGATAGTCGGAAGTTTTAGTTGAAGTGTTCTTTTTTTCTAGTTTTACATCTTTTAAGCCCAGCTCGTCAATTATAATGCTTGCGGTTTCAAAATCGAGGCGCTGGTTAATAGTTGCAACTATGCCATTTTTAAAAAGCGTGCCAATAACTTCGGTAACAGAAAGGCCGAGAGCTTTAGATAGTTCGTCCACGGTAATTGATCCAGCAATTTGTATGGTTTTCTCTTCCATCCTACTCCTTTCTGTTTATTGGTCGATGGGGTTTGATTGCATATGATTTTTTCGGTAGCGTGGACTTAAAATTTTAAGCACGTCATACGCTGGGCGTCCGGGAAAGATTGCCCTTGCGGGCAACTTTCTCGGCGCCGTCAGGAATATACGTGTTAAAATTTTAAATCATTTTATGCTACCGAAAAAACATATACAATCACCCGTCGATAATTAATCAAAAGTAATCTTACATAATTTTACCACAAAACGAAAAAATATGCTATAATAGATACATTCCTTAATAATCCCGGGTAGCTCAATGGTGGAGCAAGAAGCTGTTAACTTCGAGGTTGCCGGTTCGAGCCCGGCCCCGGGAGCCACATTTTAGGAAAATGCACAAAAATACGGGCATCGTTCTCGCTTCGCTCGAATCGAGCCCGGCCCCGGGAGCCACAAATTTACAATTTGTACAAAAATACGGGCGTCGTTCTTGCTTCGCTCGAAGCGAGCCCGGCTCGGGAACCACAGAGGTTAAAATGAGCAGATGAACCCCCCTTCGTCTGCTCATTTTAGTTTCTTTTATTCTGTAATTAAACTATATAACTGATGAAGCTTAATGTAAAAAACGAAAATCAGAATTCGGTTCATAAACGAGCGAAAACAATTTAGTTTTGTTATAATATACTTTATGAAGGAGACTTTGAAAAAAATTCTTAGAATAAATAATAAAATTTCTTTTGTTGTTTTTGTAGTGATTTTTGCGTTATCATTTGTTGCGTTTATTAATTCTATTGTCCTCGGAAATTTAATGAAAATAGGTCTTTCGCTTGCTGCTCTTATTCTCTATTTCGTGCCTTTTCTTGCTAGATATGTGTTGAAAATTAATCTTCCTACTCTTCTCGAAATTATCTATTACCTTTTTATTTTCGCCTCGCTCATACTTGGCGAAGTCTTTGCTTTTTATGGACCATTTCCTTGGTGGGATCTGGTTCTACATGCCTTGAGCGGTTTCGTACTTGCTGGTATTGGTCTTTCACTCGTCCAAATTTTGAGCAAAAATAAATCTGGTAAATTTTTTGCATTAATGTTTGCTTTTTGCTTTTCTGTTACTCTAGGAACTGTTTGGGAGTGCATTGAGTTTAGTTTTGACATGACGCTTCGTACAGACGCCCAAAAAGATGCCCATATTCGCAATATTTCAACCATTACCATGCAACGCGATGGCGGCAACCAGCCGGTTCGCCTAAACGATATTGTTAGCACAAATATTAACCTAGCTAGTGGCGAGACTATCACTGTCAACGAGGGCTATCTCGATATCGGTCTTATGGATACTATGAAGGATACCTTTGTAAATATTACTGGTGCACTCGCTTTTGTGGTCTTTGGCACATTTAGCAATAGTGTCGCTAAAAACTTCGTTATTACTAAGCGCCAAGATTTAAAACAGCCACTTAAATAATCCAAGAGAAACCAAAAGCATAATTAGACCGGCAACTAGAATGCCAGAGGTAATTGATATGACGGTTTTTTTGAAGTCAAGATTTAAAATACTTGCAGCTAGGGTACCAGTCCAGGCGCCAGTACCGGGTATAGGAATAGCAACGAAGAGAAATAACGCAAAATATGTCCCATAATCACCAGCCTTTTTAAGGAGTTTTTCGCCAGCTTTTTGACCTTTTTTAAGACAAAAACTACAAAATTGCTTTAGGGGTTTCCAGTTTCTTTCGCTCCCCCATTCAAGAACTTTACGAGCAAAAAAATAAATAATTGGAACTGGGATCATGTTGCCGATGATGGCGATGATTAAAACCAGCCATTCGGGAAGGCCAAGATCCATTCCAACGGCGACTGGAATGGCGCCTCTTAGCTCGATCAAAGGTATCATAGAGATTATTAAAACAATAAAGATTTTCCAAAACATATATACATTGTATCATAAAGTAGCTGGAATTTTTCAAGCGTGCCCTGCGGGCACAGCTCCCAAGCCACTGCTGGCCAAGTCTTCATGTCCCTTAGGACACATTTGAAAAATTCCAGCTACTGGTGCTATGCTATAATCTAACTATGGAGATTTCGATAATTATACCGATTTATAATGCGGAAAAATATTTGGAAGAGTGCCTGGATTCGGTGATAAAGGCAATGGAGGGAGTACGGAGTGAAATACTGCTAATTGACAATAATTCCACAGACAAATCTCTAGAGATCGCTCAACGATATGAGAAAAAACATGCAAAACTGATACGTGTATTACATTGTAATACACGCGGGGCTAGCGCCGCGCGAAATTTAGGGGTTCGGTCCTCTAAAGGTAAATATATCTGGTTTATCGATGCAGATGACTATATTGCCGAAGATGCCGTGAAGAAATTATTGAAGAAAGCTAAAGAAACAGATGCAGACCTAGTGATGATGGGAGCGAAAAAGATTTATCCGGACGGCTTCACACTAGATTTAAAGGCAATAGATGCAAAAAGACCAGATTACAAGAGTAGGTTTGTTAGGTACGGAATGGGGCCATGGCAAGTAATAATTCAAAGAAAATGGTGGCTAGAGCATGAATTCAGTTTTCGAGAAGGAATAATTCATGAAGATATGGAACTTATGTCTTCCCTAATACTTTACACGAATAAATTTACTAGCATAGATACAACGTTATATTTTTACCGTCAGACGCCAAATTCGGTACTTCACAGGCCTTCTTGGGACGAACACGCTTATGATATCTTTCCGGCACTAGAAGGCCTCTACGCACGTTTTAAGGCCATTAAAGCGGAAAAACAATACCACGATGAGCTAGAATGGTTCTTTACCTGGAATCTATTGATTGACTCAGCAAAAGATTTTGCCCAGTTCCCTGAGGGGAAGCCAGGATTTGCCCGGTCGCGCAAGATGCTGAAAAAATATTTCCCTGCCTGGCGAAAGAACCGATTTTTTCGGCAAAGACCCCTAAAAACGCGAGTAAAAATTCTAATAAACTACTATAGATAGTTTAACAATTACAAATTCAAGAATCTAGCCGTCAGAATACTCTGCGATTGACTCTTTTATTATTTTTTCTTCTTTTCTTCTTCTTCAAGTCTTTTGAAGGCAACTTTACCAACGAGGGTTTGAGGAAGCTTGTCGCGGAATTCGTAGGAAGTAGGAAGAGCGTAGATTGGGACATTTCTTTCTAATAGTTCCCTGATTTCGCGCTCGATGCGTTTTCCGGCCTTATACCCAGGCTTCAAGACAATAAACGCTTTCGGGACTTGGCCCTTGTAAGGATGGTCAACCCCTATAACTGTAGAAGTAAGAACGGCTTCGTGCGAATTGATGACAGATTCAAGGTGAGTCGGGTAAATATTGTAACCTGACGAAATAATCATGCGCTTTAGGCGCTGTGCGAAGTAAACCATGCCATCGTCGCCAATATAGCCCAGATCTCCAGTATGAAGCCATAGCTTGCCATCGTCATGAACACGAAGAGTTTGAGCCGTTTCGACATCATCATTAAGATATCCCATCATCACGAGAGGACCAGAAATACAGATTTCTCCTTCTTCGCCGGCCGGTAAAGCCTTAAAGGTGTCTTTCTTAATAATCTTGAAATCCATATCTGGGAACGGAACGCCGATAATGCCGTCTTTAAATGAGTTTTCGGGAGAAAGACAAACTGCGCCCGAACCCTCCGTGAGACCATAACCCACTCGGATCTTGGCATTAGATCCATGCGACTTAAGGAAATCGTTAACTTTATCCCTTAAGGTCTGGGTCAAAGCATCACCGCCGCAAATTACTGCCGTAACTGACTTTAAGTCGTCTTTTTTGAGTTTTGTATTAATAAGAGCTTCGAACAGAGTTGGTACACCAACAATGAAACTGGGCTCGTTTTTCCTAATCATGTCTGCAAATTGTTTGTGCGAAAAGGCTGGAATAAGGATACACCCCATGCCTTTACTAAGAGGAGTATGGATACAAACACCAAGTCCAAAGCAATGGAATAATGGTAAAATTGAGAGCACTGTAGCTCCGGGAACACACTGGCGAATCATTGTGTAGTCACAGATAGACTCAGCGTTGATGTTAAGATTAGAAAGCAAAACGGCCTTAGGGGCACCGGTAGTCCCGCCGGAATACATAATAACCGCCGGATCGGAACCGCTACGCTCTTCGTGGTAATTACCTTGGTAAAAGTAGGAATTAGCAATGAAATCTTCCCATAGAACGACTCTACTATCGTTAGACGGAAGACGGACCTTCTTAACATGAAGAAGCTTATACATACGTTGCTTCAAAAACCCCAAACCATCAGAAGGACGGACTACAATAATGCGTTCAAGTTGGGCTGTATCGCGAAGGCGGTAGATTTTATCAAAAACCGCGTCAAAAACCAATACATATTTAGAGTCGGTGACTTTAATGTAATATTCTAATTCCTTTTCAGAGGACAATGGATGGACCATGTTACAAATAGCTCCCACCATATTCACAGCATAAACCATCGTAATTCCCTCTGGAGTATTTGGCATACAGATTGTTACTTTGTCACCTTCTTTTACGCCGTAATTTTTAAGCGCACGAGCGGTTTTTTCGATTTTACGAACAAAGTTTTTAAATGTTACTTTGTGACCATAATATACGTATGCAGTATTGTCTGGCCACTTCTCAGCCGACTGCATAACCATATCAACCATCGAGCAATCTGGATATTCGATACTAGACGGCACTCCTTCTTCGTCATAATATTCTAGCCAAGGACGTTCTTTGTATTCTTTCTTGCGATTCTTCACAAAAATCTCCTTAAATCATATTATTTTATTATATCATAAGCAAGAAATATTGAAAATATTAGTATCTATTCGGCTGGAATATCATAGTTGTTATTTCTCAACCATTCCCGGAAGGCACGATCGTATGGACTATTGCTGGATTTTTCAAACTCAACTATAGCTTCTTGGGCTTCTTTATCAAGGCTGCCCCAGGTTATACTCCGAAGATTGTCTGTAAATTCCTCGCCATCCCCCATAATCATATTTTCTATGGACTCGTAATTATCGAATAGTGTACCGAATTGCTGCGCTAATAAGGCGCGGAATTCGTTGCGACCTAAATCGTCGTTCTCTGGATTTGTTGGATTTGCTTCCGGCGAATTTGATCCACCTTCATCGGTTGGATTGCCGCCTTCTTGTTCAGCTGGCGTAGAGCCAGACTCCGGCCTTAAACTCGCCTCCCCAAGCCCAGTACGACCGCGAAGATCAGGGGCAACAATACCACCAGTAAATATCTCGCTTGAAGGTTCTTTAACAAAGGTAAGTATGGCTGGGTGATCTATTGCCAGATTGTCTCTGACGACTTGTGATATTGTCCCATTGAACGTCCCTCCGGCCGGATCTGTTGCGAGAGAAATAGCGTGTTGAACTCCGTCACTATCTACTCCGTTATCGGCGAAAATCATAAATGAGTTATAGAATTTTTCTCCATTTTCGCCGACTAATTGCATCGTCTCGCCTGTTGTAGTGGTAGCAATACCGCCATCCATCCAAGTCATTTGGCCAGCCTCATTTAATTTACCGACTATTTCGAAGTTAGCTCCATTTACATTTACGCAGGCCTTAATTCTACCCGCAGCGAGAAGCTCGTCGTAGTTTAAAACTTCGCCATTAGGAAGAGTCGAGTTCCCATACATACCAGATACCATCTGTCCATTTTCGAGATAAGCCCGAAGTTCATTACCGTCAGCAACCCGCGTTCCATTGTCTGCGTAGCCGTCTATATTGATTTTAATCTGGTTAGTTGATTCTTCTGGGGAAATTTCTACGAATCTTTCCCTTACTTCCGTGCTAGTATAGCCTGCAACCGTACGTGATTCATCTATTTCGTAACCATTTCTTCTGAGACTCTCGATCGATTCATAATCAGTGGCGCTAACATTTGTGACTTCTTGGGACCTATTAGATCTAACAAGACGAGCTATAATAGATTCGCTAGCGTCTTCGCTATTATTATTTCTAAAAATACCAGCTTTCTCGAGAGCGCTAATTTTGTCCGGCCTGAGTGTTGCTATTATCTCTTGTGATGCGAAGAAAGCTACAGCGCCAATTGCGGCGGTCTTACCGGCTCTTTTCATAGCCATAGCCGCCCTTATACGATTGAAATTTTCATCCTTATCACTTATTTCGCCTGCAACATATTCACCAGTTTCCTCGTCTTGACCGCCGAAGAGACTCGCTTCTACTACCCTCTTGATAGCATCTAACTTAACCTTGTCTTCGTCAGAAAGATTGTGTTCAGCTTCAATTAAAGCAATGTCCAACTTTAGCCTCTCGTCGCCGATTCGATCGGCTGAACTATAGCCGATAAGATCTCGACTTTCGGCATCAGAATAATCGATTCTGACTCTCGCCTCTGCAATAGCGCGGAGAATATTATCGCTATCGCCGCTCTCTTCAGCTTCCATGATATCTCTAGTCAGACTTTTAGCTGAACGAAGTTCGTAGAGCGTACCGTGAATTTCAGCTTCATATTTGGACCTTCTCCTTGCTTTTCTGCTTTGAGGTTCCTCATCGATCGGAACATATTCTAGACCAACAGCAGCGTCACGCATCATTCTAACTCTGTCGTCCGTAACGCGATTTTTCTCTCTAATACCAGATAGTGCGGCCGAGACAGCGATACCCCCAACCGGAATGATAGCGCGTGCAACAGAGCCAACTCCGATGCGAGTAAAGGCGGATATTCCCCCTACTGCCGCAGCAAGTACTTCGGCTGGTATAAATCTACCAAATTTACTATCCAATTTATCGACGATTCGATCTATATTATTGCGATGTGCCTCCGTGCGAATCCCATCCCTAACTTTGGCATTATATACCTTAAATCCATTCATTACTCGTTCGATCCCGTCAGTATGTCTAGCCATTTCGGCTGCCTGGATTGCTACCTCGAAATAATTATTTGCCAAAATTTCGTTTATCGCCTCTCCGCCGTCACGACGCTCAGCAATTAACGTCTTTAGTCTATTATTAAAAATCCGGCGTGCTTCTTTATCGTTCTTTAGAGATTCGAGGTCGGTTCCTTCTTCAAGTAATTCTTTAGCGTAATCCTCTATAATGGGCCTAATAAGTTCCGTGGTCTTTTCATCTTCTTCATAGTCTTCACCTGCTTTTCTGTGTATGAATTGATCGCCGTATTCTTCTGTGATTCCAAGAATAAATCTTTCAATGGCCGCATCTTTGCGATTTTCAATAATGTCATCAAGATTTACCTCTTCCCCGTCGATATTGGTGGTACGTTTTCCTTCTTCAAATTCTCTTGCATATTTTGCTTCGTAATATTTTCTTGCAATATTTCCCTTCCAGATACTCCGTATAAATCGTTTAAACCCTTTTTGATTTGATAGCTCGGCGTTTAGTTCTCTCTCAGCTAGATCGTGGGCAAGGGCTTTTTTATCGTAAGAAAAATCAGCATTGATGGCGACAAGCGTAGGTTCTACATCTTCGTCAACATCAAGCTCTTTTTCCATTTCGTCAATTTTTTTAGCCATTGCGTCTTGTTTATCAAGGCTATCGTTTAAGGCATCCATCAATTCTTCTAGACTCGCATGTTCATAATCTAATTCTGAGCTAGGATCATCTTCTACGCCAGATTCAGTCTCTAGGTCAGGGCCGCCTTCTGCTTGAAGATCTACGATTTCGTCAAGATTGATACCTAATTCTGTGGCTAATTCCTGCATTTTTGCTAAGATCTCGTTTTGAGCGTCCAAATTTTCTTGTCCAGCCGCGAGCAATTCATCTGTCGATGCAATAGAAACATCGACTTCATTATTCCCTTCACTCTCCTTAACTACTTCTGGTTCTTTCGGGGATTCATGAATACTAGTTTGGTCCGGAGATTGTTCCTTAGATTGCAGAGGCTTAACCCGAACACGAATGGGCGCGGATATGGTAGCTTCCGTATCGCGTAAATCTTCGACATGGCGACGTGCTCTTCTTATTTCTTCCAGGGCTGCGCCTGTTAGTTTTCGGACTTTTACTTTGAGCCGATCTGATTCAGAAGGTGTAACTTCTGTAGATTGTATACTAGGCTGATTCGGGTTATACATATTTAATCTCCAGACGAAAGATAAAGATTACGGAACCTTAGCATCGTGTCAAGAGCAACCTCTGCAAGATTTACGCCAGAATCTTGCATAAATTTAGACATGTCTTCATTGGTAAAGTTTGGGTCTTCAACCTTTTCTGCTAACTCTGCTGCTTTCTCTTCGCTCAATTTCATAACGGCGGCCCTATCAATTTGATCTAGAAGTCGTCTTTTCATATCGTTTTTAAGCTCCTCTTTTATTTCAGGAGCGAGATCAGTGATGTTTTTGTCGGCTAAGAGTTGTTCGATAAATTCATCAACATTTTGCATTTTTTAGTATGGCCTTTCCATTAAGTTTATAAGCGCTTTTTTCTATAATAACGCTTAAGTTTTAAAATGTCAATTTTGTCACACAAAAAAATAGCCCAAACTGGGCTATTTTTGCTCTTTGATTATTTAGACACCGAAAGCGAAATCTTACGATTCTCTTTATCGATATCTAGAACCTTGAAGCTTTTTCGCTCATTCAGTGTGAAAACCTTTTCTGGATCAACGTCTGAGCCTTCTCCGAGTTCGGAAACGTGTACTAATGCCTCAACGGATGGAGAAATTTGAACGAAGGCGCCGAATGGGGTAATTCTTGTGACGGTGCCCTCAACTTTTGAACCTTTTTTGAGTCCTTCTACTTCAGAGATCCACGGATCCTCAACAAGCTGCTTCATAGAGAGCGATAGACGTTCTTTATCGATAGCAATAATTTTTGCGTCTATTTCATCTCCTACTTTAACGTAGTCAGATGGATTACTGACGCGCTCCCAGGAGATTTCTGAAATATGTACTAGTCCTTCTATTCCATCAATATTTACAAATACACCAAAATCTACAACGCCAGTCACAACTCCTTTTATTACGTCTCCTACCTTTAATTTCGAAAAGCGTTCCGCGAGACCGTCGCGAATAGCTTCTTTCTCAGAGAAAATGAGTTTATTTTCTTTCTTGTTGGCATCTAAAATCCGAGATTTAATAGATTTACCAACTAGAGAGTTAAGGCGTTGTAATATCTCATCTTTGTCCGCACTGCCAACGCGTGGATAATGCTCGGCAGAAAGTTGAGAAACTGGCAAGAAACCACGAATGCCTTCGTATTCAACGAGAAGCCCTCCGCGATTCGCATCAAATGGCGTGACTTCAACTGTCTCGTTGTTGTCGAGTTTAGCTTGAATCTCGTCCCATCCTTTGTCTTTGACTGCTTTTCTTAGAGAAAGCAAAACATAGCCGTCATCCATCTCTGCTTCGAGAACAGAGGCAGTAACACTATCGCCTACCTTTAAGTTGCGTGCGAAAGAAGCTTCCCTGCGGGGGACAAGACCAATACCTTGACTTCCTAAATCAATTAATATTTCATGTTTTTTAACAGATAGAACTGTTCCTTTTACAGTATCTCCTGCAATAGCTTTTTTGGATAAATTCGCATTTTCAGCGAGGAGTTCATCCATAGTTAATTTTTTGGCATCTGCCATAGTTATAATTATTTCCTTCCTCTTGAAATCCTTAAGGACTTCAAAAACTTATCTAATTATAACAAATTTATATGATATAATCAAGGCATGTATTTAGCTATAGATATCGGAGGCACAAAGACTTTAATAGCTCTATTTTCTAGACGAGGAAGATTGATTAGAAAGCGGAAATTTAAAACTGCGCAAGGATCAAAAACTTTTATAGATAATTTATTATTAAATTTGTCTTTCTTTAAGAAATTTAAAATTAAATCGGTGGTCGTTGCTATTCCTGGCGTTGTTCAAAAAAATTATTCGGTGAATTTTGGCAACCGGAATTGGGCTGGTATCGACCTGTATACTCCTATAAAAAATTTATTCAACTGTGAAATTTATTTTGAAAATGATGCTAACTTAGGGTCTCTTTACGAGGCATACCGCCTCGCTGGTAGGACGATTTTTTTAACTTTCTCTACCGGGATAGGTGGCGGAATTGTTGAAAAAAACCGAATATTATCCGCTTCAAACAACTTTGAACCGGGCCATTCGATGTATTTTTATGAAGGCAGTATAAAAGAATGGGAGGATATAGCAGCGGCGAGTGCTATTGAGAGTTTTTATCACTTAGATAGAGCAACGGATTTAAGAGATAAAAAAGCGTTAAATGATGTGGCGAAAAGAATCTCTCTTGGGCTCCCTGACATTATAAAAAAATATCGACCGGATACAATCATAATAGGCGGTCCTATGGGAAAGATCTTCAAATTATTTGAAGAATATCTCCCGAAGGATTTAGGAGTAAAATTCAAACGACCAAAGCGTCCTCTAGAGTCGGTAGTTTATGGGTGCTATATTTATGCTAAACAAAAGGAGCAGGGTTTATAATCCCTCGTATTAAGTGTGAACTTGATTTTTCTAGAAAAGATAAAAAAGGATTTTCCAAATTATAAATTTGTTAACGGAAAAAAATTTGCGTTTAAGCCACCAAAAACCATTATCTTTGGGCCGCCAGAACCACATTCTGAACTCCTTTTGCTCCATGAAGTATCTCATGCGATTCTAAGACACTATGATTTTAGAGTCGATGTCGAACGATTACGAATGGAAAATGAAGCTTGGGAGAAAGCAAGGGGGCTTGCAGAATTTTATAAAATAGAGATTGATGAGGACCTGATTCAAGAAGAGCTGGATACTTACAGAAATTGGTTACATCAAAAATCGCGTTGCCCAAAATGTGGACTAACGCGATTTCAAACGCCTGACAGGCAATATCATTGCCCTCATTGCGAAAACTTTTAGGCAGCTTTTTTAGCTGGGCCACGACGAGAGATTCGTCCACCTTTAGCTCCAGCAATGCGAGCTAACGCAGGGTTAGCGGCAAAGCCACCAGTATGACCATTTTGGCCACCTTTTTTACCAATACGAGCGTAAAATTCTTTGCCGTATTTAGCTTTGTTGGTTGCAGCGGCTTTCATGCCACCAGCTTTAGTTCCAGACATTGTGAAACTCCATTCTGCCCACCAAATTTCTTAATTTTTAACACGCCACCCTAAAAGAGTGAATAACTCCATTATATCATACTGCTTTCGTTTTGTCAATATGCTTTTTCTTAATTTTATGTTTTAAATATTTTATTATTCCCGAACAAGTTTTTTTGAGTTTTCCACATTCTGTGTAAAAAAGGTATTGACTTTATTCGGCTTGTGATATATACTAAGATTGGTTTTAAGCAAATTCACTGCGAGGTTGCTTAAAATTCATGTATGACCTGGAAAATTACTCCTTCTAATGGGGGTAATTTTCTTTTAGGCATAAAATGGCTTTACTTTTTATCAGGGATGGTGTAAAATATTCTTACGGGGTAATAGCTCAGTTGATTAGAGCGCTGCCTTTGCAAGGCAGAGGTCCAGGGTTTGAGTCCCTGTTACTCCACCAGGGGATATAGCTCAGCTGGTTAGAGCGCGTCACTGATAATGACGAGGTCTGTGGTTCAAGTCCACATATCCCCACCAAGTATAAGGATTCGGCGCATGGCCGATTTTTTTAGTGATAGATTAACTAGGCACCCCGTGAAATTTTGAAATCATGGGCGGAAGTTATAGTAGGCGACGCCGGGCCTTAATTCTAGCCCTCTAATCTTGGTCAGTTCCGGGATGGTTGCGAATTCATACCCAGCAGAACGTAAAGTATCTATTAAAATAGGGACGGCTTCAATTGTAGTAGGATAAATGTCATGCATGAGTATTATCGCACCGTCATGGACCTGACTCATTGCAATATTGACGATGGAATCAGGATTTTTGTCCTTCCAATCTAGAGTATCTACAGACCATAAAATCATAGGTGTGCCGACATATTGGCGAACATTGTCGTTGATGTTCCCGTATGGAGGCCGGGTATAATTAGGGACAGATCCGAGAATACCCTGCAGGACAGTTCTCGCTTCATCAATATCCGACTTGACCGCTGGAGCAGAGAGACGGATGAGGTTCTGATGATACATGGTATGACTCGCGACTTCGTGCCCTTCCCTGGTGGCACGTTTAACGATTTCTGGGTTGTTTCTGGCCATATTCCCAAGCACAAAGAAAGTTGCCGGGACGTCTTTTTCATAGAGAACATCAAGAAGTTTTGGCGTAGTATCGCTCGAGGGGCCATCATCAAAGGTGAGGACAACGAGTTTTTTGCCGTCTAAGATGCGGGTAGTCGCTCTCACGTGCTTTGACATCGGTGCTACCATAATCCGGCCGTAGGAATCGCCAATTTTTGAGATAGTGAGGTCGCAGAGATCTAGGATAGCAGCGACGCCAAAAACGATAACTACTATAAGTTTCAACCACGGGAAACGTAGGTCGATGCGACGAAGAAATGAGGCTGAGCGAGTAGGCGCCTTTTTGGAGGATTTTGGGATATCTCTTATGACCTCACTTTTCGTTTTATAGGATGATCTGCCTCGTGTATTCATACATTGCGATCCCGGCGGCAACGCCTACGTTAACTGAACGGGTAGAGCCAAAGCTTTCGATAAACCTCACATCTTTTGCCTTCTCTAAGAGTTCTGGGGTGATACCGTTGTTTTCTGATCCGAAGATTAGAGTTGTTTCATGCTTAAAATGTTTGCCATTAAGAGGCTTTGCGCGCTCAGTATTGTTTTCGATGGCGACTAGTTCCCTGTCGTTTTGGGTATTCAAGAAATCTTCGATAGTGGCGTGGTGAACAATTTTTAAATATTTGTCCGTGCACATAGCGCCACGGCGGTTATATTTTTTCTTGCCAATAATATGGACTTTACTCACATTGAAAGAATTCGCAGTTCGAACGATTGAACCAATATTAAAATCGTGTTCAACATTTTCAATTGCGATTTCGAGGGGGCTGCGGGATTTTTCTAGCTCGACAAAAACTTGTTCGTTTGGCATGCCTTTATATTCATCAATTAGATTACGCGAATCTTCCATGCCTTTATTATATCACTATGATATAATTATTTTAACCAGGAGGTAAGATGAATCTAGATAAATATCAGAAACAAGCGGCAGAGTTTGACCTATTTGAGACTTCGTTTGATTTGAAGTCACCGGGGTTTTTAGAGAAAGTTTTAGGGCTAGCTGGAGAAGCCGGCGAGACGGCGGATAAAGTAAAGAAAATTATTCGCGATAAAGGAGGTTATGCCTCCGAAGAAGACCGAGAGATGATCATAAAGGAACTCGGAGATGTTCTGTGGTATGTGGCAAATGTGGCAAGATATCTCAATGTTTCCCTGTCGGAGGTAGCAGAGAGTAATATTTCTAAACTATCCAGCCGGAAAAAGCGAAACAAGTTACATGGCGAAGGAGATGAAAGATAAATTAATGAGAACAATAAATTTAAAAATATTATGCCAAAATCCGCCCGATAGAGGGCGGATTTTGTTTTAACAACTTAGTTGTGCAATTTTCATCTTAGTTTAGTGTAAAGCTTAATGTTACGCCTCTTAAAGAGGGCTGTTATGATTCAAGCTTGCATAATCATAACCGTAACCGACCTAGATACATGCGTCCTTACGGATTCATGCTCATCAATTCCTTCTCAAGAAAGGAGGTAATCCAACCACACGTTCTCGTACGGATGCCTTGTTACGACTTAACCCCAATCATCTCCCCCACCTTAGGCCGACGAATCGGACTTCGGGTGTTGGTGACTCTCATGGTTTGACGGGCGGTGTGTACAAGACCCGGGAACGTATTCACC
>JAZUNK010000029.1:0-6743 GCA_045604085.1 Candidatus Nanosyncoccus sp.
TAGAAAAGCCATTATAGTCATTACAAAAAGTCGTGAGAGTAGTTTTACCAATTCCATTTTCATAGTCACTGCCTGAAGCGGCAGAGTAAATACCATTATTAAGTGTGGCAGTATGAGCAGTATCTACGTTGCCAGACATTGAACAAGAGACTGGGACGGTGATGGTTACATCATCTACTACGGAATCATCGGCAGAAACACGAAGAGAGCTAAGGATGGCTCCAGAAGTGAGAGTAATGGCTACTAGACCACCAAGAACTAGATAGTCTTTATTTATCTTCTCACTCTTCTTCATGTATGACCTTTCTTGTATGTAAATTAGTTAATGATATGTATATATACTATATTACTGCTAATATATATTAGCTAACCATGTTTTATTAAGCTTACTTGTTATGGTTATGATTATAGCACCCTCCTCCCGTGAGTCAAGGGGATTTAGGAAAGTTTTTTTATTGATGGTATAATATGGGTATGCATGAGAGTTGGAAGCCGTTTTTAAAATCAGAGTTCGAAAAGCCATATTTTAAAGAATTGTCTAAATTTTTACACGAAGAATACGAAACAAAAACTATTTTTCCGCGAAAAGAATTAGTCTTTAGGGCGTTTGCGACAGACTTAAACGAAGTTAAAGTTGTTATTTTGGGCCAGGACCCATATCATACGCCGGGGGCGGCGGAAGGACTTGCGTTTTCAGTTCCTAATTCAGCGCCAATCCCGCCAAGTTTAATTAATATATATAAAGAAATCGACAGCGATATCGGGAAGCACGCAAATCCACGCGGAAGTTTAGTAAATTGGCAGAAGCAAGGAGTTTTATTATTAAACACAGTTTTAACCGTCGAGGCTCATCGACCTAAGTCACATAGCGGGAAAGGTTGGGAAACTTTTACGACGGAAGTTATAAAATATTTAAATCTTGAACGGCCACACTTAGTTTTTATTTTATGGGGAAGAGATGCGCGAAATAAAAAAGTTCTAATCGATAATTCCAAACATTTAATTTTAGAATCAGCACACCCGTCGCCTCTTTCGGCTTATAATGGATTTTTTGGCAGTAAGCCTTTTTCTCAATGCAATAATTTTTTAAAACAAAACAATCTGAATGAAATTGTTTGGTAATAATATTTAATATTATTTTAAACTTATCATTATATTATAATAATGCAACTTAATTAAAGGAGAATATGGAAGAGGAAAATATAGCAAAAAATAATGTGAAGCGCGAAGCTATGGAATCGACAGATGATTCAACTTCGGCCGAAACTGCTAACGGAGAACAGCCGGAGATGCCCGAAGAATTAAATGGGGAAATGCCAGATGACGCGAAAAATATGGAAATGGGTGGTGGCCCGATGGGCGGCGGATTTCCCGGCGAAATGACAGCGATGACGACGGTCGAAACGAATGAATGGCTAGTTCCAATGACGGCAACAGGAATTATTTCCGGAACAATAATCCTTGCTACAATTGCGGTTTGCTTGACAATTTTCTTTACGAATAAAAAGAAAAATTAAACCCAGACGTTCAATCGTTTATACTCTGGAGAATCCTCGGCGTAAGAGTCGAGGATATCTTCAATATAAGTTTTTCCATTTGTGAGATTTAAGGTTTCGACGTCTGGCATAGACTTTAATAAGCGAATTACGGCCTCGTCGGTTTCGACGTTTGTCATAGATTTTTTAGGATCGGATGAGTGGGAATGGACCCTCAGCTCCTTATAGACGAAGCGCTTAATCCCGGCCTGCAAACAATATTTTAAACAATTTTCACAAGTTGCAACTCTATTATATATAGTGCAGCCGGTTAAATCCTGATGCGCAAAAATTATCGCGTTCATTTCGGAATGAATTGCAAAATAATATTTCATGGGCCGCTCACTTAATGTCATCTGGTCTTCATCGGCACCTTGGACCATACCATTATAGCCAAGCGAAACGACTCTCTTATTTTTATCTACAATCACGCACCCCATTTTAGATGAAGGATCTTTGCTTTTCGTCGCCACAGTCTCGGCGATTCTCATAAAATATTCATCCCAGACTCTTTGTTTATCCATAATTTCCTTCCTGGCGGGTCCTGCCGACCCTTCTCCCTCCCCAAAATTTTTGCTTCGCAAAACATTTTGGGGTCCCCTTCCAGGGTCGTCACCTGCCATATAATAAATATTATACCATAAGCAAAGGGTGGGGGTTGAAATTTTTAGTAGGGTGTGTATAAATGGCCGCATCATTAAAATAAGGAGCAAAATGCGAGGTAAAATCCTAGTTAAAAGTCTAGGTGGGCAAAAACGAAAAATTAAAATCCGTTATTTTGTTGTGGCCCTTATATTTATGTGCGCAACAAATACGGTAAAAATGCAAGCGAGGGCGGAAAGTTGCCCAGATTTAAAAATCATTTTCGCGAGGGGTTCGGGCGGAGAAAGATGGCACGACCAAAACTATTTAAATTATAAAGAGACTATCGAGACAAAATTAAAAACGACTGACTTAAATTATGAATTTATTGATTTAGATTATCCGGCAGTTGGAGTTGGGATTGAAAATTTAAGCGTAACGCTCGGAGCATATTTTGGGGCGGGAGATACTTATGAATTTGGTAAAAGCGTAGACACAGGAGTTAAAAATTTAACCTCGATGATAAATAGTCCTAGCTGTAAAAATACAAAATACGTCATCGGAGGATATTCGCAAGGTGCGATGGTTATATCAAAGGCCCTAGGAGGTTTAAATCCGGAGCGGTTAATTTATGCAGCAACATTTGGCGATCCAAAAATTTATTTACCGGAAGGGAAAGGAATAATTCCGGTAGCTTGCAGAGGCGAAAATTTATCAGATTATCGAATGTATGTACCAGATTGCCAGGCATACAAAGGACTGCTTGGTTCTTATATTCCATATGAGCCAGAAGCTTTAATTGGCAAGATTGGGACTTGGTGTAACAAGCGAGATATTTTTTGTAGTTCGCACTTAAGTATTTCTGATCATACTTCTTACGTTTCAGATAATTTATATGAGGATGCGTCGCGGGTAATTTTTGATAAAATTACTAAAGCATTCGGGAAAGAGAATAAAATATCTTCGCCACACGATACAGCAATATTGATTGATTCGACCGGTTCTATGTCTAGCATGATTGAAAAATATAAGACTGAAGCATTAAGGCTCGCGGAAGAAACTTTAAACTCGGGAGGGCGCGTCGCGCTCTATGATTATCGCGATTTAGGAGATCCGTATGAGCCGGTACAACATTGTAATTTTGAAAACTGTACTTTAGAAAAATTCAAGGCGGGGCTTGCTACTATTGTGGTAGATGGCGGTGGAGATACTCCAGAATCGTTGCTATCCGCTTCGCTACGTGTTATGAAGGATTTAAAATGGAAATATGGGTCGACAAAGTCGTTAGTTGTTTTAACTGATGCGAATTTTCTTTCGCCAGATCGAGACGGCGTGACATTTGACGAAGTGGTTAAGCTTAGCAAAAAAATTGATCCGGTAAACTTTTATATTATTACAAATTCAGAATATGGCGATTATTATGATAATTTAGCTAGCCAGACGGATGGGAAAGTAGTGATAAACTTCGATGAGCTTAGCTTATTAACGGACTATATTATGGAGAGATACGATAGCTTACCACGCGTAGAAGAAAATAACGCCTTGCCCACATTACCTTATCTAGAAATTTTAGAAGCCATAAGAGGCAAGGATTCAAAAATGATAATTAAATTTAAGACAACTGGCGACAGAACTCTTATAATTGTAAACGATAATATTCTTGGGACCACCGACGGAAATGAAGTAATTATTAGCGGACTAGATATGAATACACAAAACAACATAATATTAGTCCCACTCGGTGAAGATGTTAGGGGAGAAAGCGTGGTCGTTGAGCAAAATGCGGATAGTTTTGGAGAAGTTTTACCTGATGCCTCCAAAAGCACTATTCCAAAAACACCGAATACGGGACGTCAATAGCTTATGGAGCTTTTGTATTTTTAACATTTTATGTTATAATAATCTCATGAAAACTGTTTATGTCGGGATGAGCGGGGGAGTTGATTCGTCGGTGGCGGCTTTGCTTTTGAAGGAGCAAGGCTACCGAGTTGTGGGAATATATATGAAAAACTGGTCTCGCGATTTACCTGGTATGAAGTGTCCGTGGGCGGAAGATTTGGCAGATGCAAAAAGAGTTGCGGTTAAGCTCGGGATTCCATTTGAGGTATGGGATTTTGAAAAAGAATATCGTGAAAAAGTAGTTGACTATATGTTATCCGAATTTCGGAAAGGAAATACTCCAAATCCGGACGTGATGTGTAATCAAGAAATAAAATTTAAATTATTTTATGAAAAAGCAATGGAGGCGGGAGCTGATTTTATTGCTACCGGACACTATGCAAGGGTGGAAGGGAACCTTCTTAGAGCCGTGGATGAGAATAAAGATCAGACGTATTTTCTTTATCGAATCTCAGATGAGGCGTTAGTGCATACATTATTCCCGATTGGCGGAATGCTAAAACCAGAAGTAAAAAAGTTAGCAAAAGAACGAGGGCTACATAATGCTTATAAAAAAGAGTCGATGGGAGTATGTTTTGTTGGCGAAGTTGGCATGAAGGATTTTTTGAAAGAGTATATAGATATAGAACCCGGCGAAATTCGTGAGATTGAAAGTGAAAAAGTTTTAGGATACCATGAGGGTGCGATCTTCTATACAATTGGCCAAAGACACGGTTTATACTTAAGTGGGGTTGCTGGCGAGGTAAATGACGGAATGCCATATTACGTCGTTAAGAAAGATGTTAAAAATAATATAGTATATGTTTCAAAGAATTTGAATCATGAGGCGATTTGGACGAAGGAATTGCGACTCCGCGATGTCTTCGTGCGAACTGGGGTGGACAGGACCCCAGTCTTAGTGCGATTGCGTCATCGGGCGCCGTTAATCCCAGCGACGTTCGATGGGGAGGTTTTGCGTTTTGAAAATGAGATTAAACGGCCGGCGAGCGGACAGAGTGCCGTAATATATGATGGTGAGATTTGCCTAGGCGGAGGAATAATTGCATAAAAATAAGCCCCCTCAAAGACTATATTATATATTATAGCATATGGGGCTTATTTTGTCAAGTTTATCTCCGCTAAGCTATCATCATCGCCGCATTTGCGCAAAGCAAAATTCCCGCAATCATCGCCATTGCTGTGACGATATAGACATGCATGCGATCAGAATTACTAATGCATTGCTTTTTTGCGGTTTTTACACTAGTCTTTCGGCGTGCTTGGCTTGCGCCGGTCGCCTTTTTAGCAGTTTTTGTCGCAGTTTTTTTTTTTGCTTGTGCCATGTTTGTTCCTTTTATTACTCTTATGTTTATTTTATCACACTTTTTTTATAAAAGCAAGTCAAAAATCTGCTATAATTATCTCTATGGACGCAAATGAAATTAGACAAAAATTTTTAGATTTTCAAGTTTCTAAAGGTCATAAAGTAATCGCTCCGGCGCCACTAGTTCTAGAAGGCGACCCAACTACTTTATTTACTGGTTCCGGAATGCAGCCACTTTTACCATATCTTCTCGGTAAAGAACATCCTGAGGGAAAGAGGCTTTGCGATTCGCAGCCGTCAATGCGACTTCAGGATATTGAAGACGTGGGCGACCCGCGACATACGACGGTTTTTGAAATGCTCGGGAACTGGTCGCTTGGGGATTATTTTAAAGAAGAACAAATTCGAAATTTCTTTGAATTTTTAACTAAAATCGTCGGACTTGACCCGAAAAAAATTTATGTAACCTGTTTTATTGGGAACGAAAAATATGGCATCCCGAAAGATACCGAAGCAGCCGAAATTTGGCAGAAGGTTTTTGAAGAAGCTGGGATAGAAGCGAAAATTGCAGAAATTGGCTCAGCAGCAACTGGAGACGAGCGCGGAATTAGACCAGGAGAACGAATTTTCTTCTATGATGATCATGAAAACTGGTGGAGTCGGGGAGGGGGTTGCGAAACGACACCGATTGGCGATCCGTGTGGGCCAGACTCGGAGGTTTTTTACGATTTTGGCGAAGACAAGCAGGACATTGAAAGATATGGATTAGCACATCCAGCTTCGGACGGAGCAAGATTTATGGAAATCGGGAATCAAGTCTTTATGCAATATCGAAGGCTTGAAGATGGTTCGTTTGAAGAACTAGAGAAGAAAAATGTCGATTTTGGCGGGGGATTAGAAAGAATCGCGGCGGCGGCGATTGGATCTTTTGATGTATTTAAAATTTCACTGATGAAACCGATTATTGATAAACTAGAGGAAATTTCCGGAAAATCGTATGATAATAATACCGATGAGATGCGCGTGATTGCGGATCATATTCGTGGAGCTTATTTATTAGCGGCACAGGGTTTAGTCCCGTCTAATAAAACGCAAGGTTATGCGATGCGACGACTAGTTCGTCGAGCAATCTTAAGGGCCTTAGACCTCGGGATTGCATCGGACTTCTTAGCGGAGATTGTGCCGATTGTGGCTGAAAATTATAAGGATTTGCCGGATTCGATTTTGACGCACCGTGAAACGGCGCTTGAAGTACTCTTGCGCGAGGAGAATGCCTTTCGGAAAACCTTGAATCGAGGGCTTAGAGAGCTACGTAGAATAGCAGGGTTTTCTTTCGACCCGAGAGCGTGTTCGGCGGCGCCGGGGCGGCGGCGGGCGGAAGGGCCCCCCCTAAAAATGGGCGGGGGAGGGGGGGCCGGGGGGGG
>JAZUNK010000030.1:0-21603 GCA_045604085.1 Candidatus Nanosyncoccus sp.
TTTCGGACACGGAGTCGCGCCGGCCCGTCGTTACGGGCGGCGCCCTCCTTCCGCCTCGGTCGTAACCTCCGGCAGATTCCTCAAAGCGCAAATTGGTTATTCTGGAGTTTACGATGAGTAACTTTACGCCCACAGAATTTATAAACGTAGTGAACCAGACGTTAGATTACGCATATTCGTCGATTTTAATAGTCGGGGAGGTGGCAAGTTTTAAGATTAATCAGGGGAAGTGGGTATTTTTTGATCTTAAGGATGAGGAATCGTCAATTTCCTGTTTCATGACGCTTTGGGACCTTCGAATGCCGCTTGAAGATGGCATGAAAGTTGTAGTGCGCGGAACACCAAAATTAACAAGGTGGGGGAAGTTTTCTTTTACGGTTTCAGCCATCAAACCGGTCGGAGAGGGTTCTTTGAAAAAAGCTTATGAAATGTTGAAGAAAAAATTAACGGCAGAGGGATTGTTCGATGTTTCAAAAAAGAGAAAAATACCAGAAAACCTAACTCGGCTTGGAGTAATTTCTTCGACCGGAGCAGCGGGATATGCAGATTTCGTGAAAATTTTAAATGCAAGGTGGGGTGGAATAAAAGTTTCGGTTGCACATACACAAGTTCAAGGACTTGATGCGCCAGATCAAATAATTCGGGCTCTCAAATATTTTAATGAAAGAAGTGAAGTACAGGCGATCGCGATTCTTCGAGGAGGAGGGAGCGCAGATGATTTATCTTGTTTTAACGATGAAAAGTTAGTACGCGAGATTGCAGCGAGCCGAATCCCGATTATTACAGGAATTGGACATGAGGTTGACGAGTCTTTGGCAGATCTCGCGGCAGACGTGCGAGCATCAACGCCATCCAATGCAGCAGAAATGCTAACTAGAGACAGGAAGACAGAAATTTTAAGAGTGCGAAAAATGATAGTTGAGGCAGAGAAGAATTTAATACGAGAAATAGAAGCGGAAAGAGCTGATATTGCTAGAGACGTGTTAGAAGTGGGCGAAAGGGTTTTGAATTTTTGTAGTGAAGCAAGATATAAGAACTATGAACAGGTAAAAAGAGTAGCGAATTTAGTGAAAGCGAAGTATATTGAGCCGATGTTTAGGGATTGTGAAACAAAAATGAGACAAATGTCGCAAAAATTACAGGGAGAATGTAATAATTTGCAAAATATGTTAGTTCAGAAGATGAAGTTGCTCGAGGCTTTAAATCCTGAGAAAATTTTAAGTCAAGGCTATGCGATTTTAAGCGGTAAAATTTCGCCAGGCGAACTGATACAAATCACGACTTTTAAAAATGAGCTTGAGGTAGAAATTAAAAAGGTAAAAGAAAGGAATTAAAATGACTGAAAAAATGAGTTTAAATGAAAAAATTGAGAAATTGGATGGAGAAGTAGAATGGTTTTATTCGGATGGGTTTAAATTAGAAGAGGCGACAGAAAAATACAGGGAAGCGGTAAAATTAGCAAAAGAAATTGAAGAAGATTTAAGTAAGTTAAAAAATGAAATTGAAGTTTTAACGGAAGATTTTAGCAAAGATTAATTCGATTTCGCTCCTTTTCGACAGTTTCGTTGATTATTTTGGCAGCAAGATGAATTTCTTCTTCAGTGTTCGATTCGCCCATAGTGATTCGGAGCGAACCGTTAATTTCGGAATCAGAAAGGCCAATTGCGGCGAGGACGTGTGATTTTTTGCCTTTTGAGGCGGCGCAAGCGGCGCCGGTTGCAACATAAATTTCTTTTTCTTCGAGGAGATAAATTAATCTCTCGGCGTCAATTCCGTCATAGCAAATAACGAGAAAGTTATCGAGGGCATGTTTTTTGTTGACTAATTTATAATTGGTCAAATTTTTAAGAAGAATTTTTTTCCATGAGGCGTATTTTTTTCGATTGCTACTAAGATGTTCTTTGGCGAGTTCGATTGCTTTAGCAAAACCGATGACACCAGGGACATTTTCGGTTCCGGAACGAAGACCATTTTCTTGTCCTCCGCCAATGGTTAAGGGCTTTAGCTTTGCGTCATGAGAAACATAAAGAGCGCCAACGCCTTTTGGTCCATAAATTTTTGCAGCGTTCAAAGTCAATAAATCTACGCCGAGCCTTGAAACATTGATATCAAGGAGATTTAGAGCTTGGGAAGCATCGGAATGAAGAAGAAGCTTAGTTTTTATTCCTCTTTTTAGGCGAGCAATTTTGATTTCTTTGATAATACTAGAGATTTCGGCGAGAGGTTGGATTGTACCTAACTCGTTGTTAGCTAGAGAAACGGAAATTAGTTCGGTTCTATCGTTTATTTTGGTCTTTAAATCCTCTAAATCTATTAGGCCGGAAGAAAGAACTTTGATCGATTTTCCGTTGAGATTTTTTGCGACCATACGAACGGAATCGTGCTCGGTTTCGAGATATAAGATTTCGGCTTCGGGTGAAACAGCGGTAAAAGCTAGGTTGTTTGCTTCGGTTGCTCCGGCAGTAATAACTAAATCTGAGCCTTTAGCGCCGATTGCGTGTGCGATTATACCTTTAGCGTTTTCATAATCGGTTGATACTTTTTTTGCTGGCAAATAGGCTGCCGAGGGATTAAAAAAATCATCTGTAAAATATGGAAGCATGGCGGCTAAGACTTTAGAGGAAACTGGCGTTGCGGCGGCGTGATCAAGATAAATCATGATTATATTATACCATATTTAAGCTTTTTAGTCTATTCTTCGGTGGTTTTAGCGGTAAAAATTACAGTTTCCTCGTTGTTTATTAAGGTGAGAGTTTTTTCGTTTTGATCTAATTTATATTCGTATTCGTTTTCTAAATCATAAAGCCATTTAGTTTCGATTTTTAGTTTGTTATTTTCTAAGGCCCATATAAAATCGTAATCGTTCGTGTGGTTATTAGTCGTCAGGGTGCCTTTGCCAATTTCAGTAAAATCCCAAACAACGCTCTCATCGCCTTCAAGAGACCATTCTCCCACCTCAACGAGATATTCGCCGTCGGCGACAGGAGGTTTTTTAGTTAAATCGAGAACTAGAAAAATTATTCCAACAGCAAGCATGACTAAACCGATGATAAAAATAATAATTGAGATAATTTTCTTTTTCTTCATAGTTTTATTTTAGCAATAGAACTATGTTTTTTCAAGCAAGTTAACTGTAGAGATTAGATTTAATGATATTTAAGTAAGAATGAGCAGCGTTGCGAAAATTGTTAAGCTCTTCACCTTCGATTTTTTTATAGTCTTTTCCCAGTTGTTTTTTATATACTCCATCTGGACGAACTTCGTAACGAAGAGTTATTTCTTGTAATTTGCCGAGATTATCTGTCCAGCTTTCGTGCCAAATCCAGACATTTTTCTTTGCAGCAAAGAATTCTCGTTGATGGCCGTATGGGATTGGACCGAATAAAGTTTTGCCAAGATTAGATTCTGCATTAATTAAATCTTCATAACTTAGTTTGCTGGAGTATGATGAAGGCGATTTAAAGGTTTCTCTTATGAGCGCGAGAGGTTCTTTTAACAATTTCTTAAACGGCATTTTTCAATTTCCTCAGCGATGGCATTTAACTCTTCATAAATTTCGAAAGTTTCTTTAGAAGTATCAAAATCATAGACCTCGTGCTTAGCAAAAGAGGGGATTTTAAAAATTGAAGAGTTGTTTGGCATTTTTCGTGGTTTCCTCCGCTATGGTTTCTAACTCTACGCCTAATTTTTCGCTTAGCCACCCAGCAACTTCGCGAATATAGGCTGGTTCATTAATTATACCACGAAATGGTTTAGGAGTCAAGAAGGGGGCATCGGTTTCGAGGAGGATGCGGTCAAGTGGTGGGGTAGGAAGAGTTGAATAAGTTGCAAGTCCGTTGACTCCTATGTAAAAGTTCGTTTCATTTAAAATACGCTTTAAGGTTTTCTTGTTGTCGGTAAAGGAGTGAACGACGCCGCGGAGACTTGAGAAATTTTTTGTAACCGCAAAAAAGTCATCAAAAGCTTCGCGAACGTGAAACGAAACTGGTAAATTATTATCTATTGCTAGTTGGAGCATTTGTTCGAATAGTTTGATTTGTGCTTCGCGATTATATCCCTCGTAATGATAATCTAGGCCTACTTCGCCAATAGCTATTGGACGGGTCCTGACTGAACTGAATTTTTTGTTCGTGGGACTCGAATCGCCAATGGATACCCCTGCCGCTTCTGGGTGGATGCCGTAAGTCCAGTAGACATCATCATGCCTTGACGCGAAATCGCGAGCGGCGAGAGAATCGTGATGATCGGTACCGATGCAGATAATTTTTTTAATTCCAGCTGCGTGGGCGCGTTTTATCATTTCTTCAGCTTGTCCTTCGGAGAAGAACTCGCGATCGTGTAAATGACAATGTGAATCTATAAGATAAGACATATATCCTTTCATTATATCATACTTATGTTAAAAAGTCAAGATTTGATGGGGGCGATTATGCACGATTTTCGCGTTTGCGTTTGATTGGGTCAAGTTGGCGCTTGCGGAGGCGAAGAGATTTTGGCGTTACCTCGAGTAATTCATCGTCTAAAAGAAAATCTAGGCACTGTTCAAGAGAAAGTTGGGTGTAAGGGGTTAATTGAATTGCGCCATCGGAAGCGTGAGTGCGCATGTTTGTGAGTTGTTTTTCGCGACAAACGTTAATATCTAAGTCATCTTTTTTATTAGATAAACCAACGATCATACCTTGATATACTGGAACTTGAGGAGGAATAAATAAAATACCACGGGCTTGGGCGGAATCTAAGGCATATGCGGTCGAAGTTCCGTTTTCAAAAGAGATCAGGGCTCCATTTCTTTCTGGTTTATAGCGTCCTTCGACTGGGCGATATCCGGAAGGAAGGCTGGACATAATGACGGTACCCTTAGTTGCGGTGAGAAGATTATTGCGGAGACCGATGAGGGCAGCGGTAGATATTTCGTAAACGAAACGAGTTGAGCCCGAGGTAGTCATTTCTTGAGATTTTAGCTCGGCTTTTCTAATTCCAAGCTCTTCGGAGACCGCACCAACGAATTCAGGAGAAACTTCGATGGTTAGATTTTCGATTGGCTCGCATTTGGCACCATTAATTTCTCGATAGACAACTTCGGGGCGACCAGCTTCGAGTTCGTAACCTTCGCGACGCATGGTTTCAATTAAGACTGACAGATGTAGCTCGCCACGACCAGAAACTTTGTAACCTAAACCATCGGGTTCGATTTTAAGGGCGATATTAGTCTCGAGTTCCTTCTCTAGTCTTTCGGCGATTTGTCTTGAAGTTGTAAATTCGCCCTCTCTACCTTTTAGCGGGGAAGTATTTGGGCCGATGTAAATGCTTAGGGTTGGGGCTTCGAGTTCAATAGTTGGCAAAGCTTCAGGGTTTTCGCCGGTAGCAATAGTATCACCGATGCTGGCTTCGGAGACGCCGGTTATGGCGACGATGTCGCCAGCAATGGCTTCGTCAACTTCTTCTTTGCCGAGGCCTTTGTAGATGAATAATTTGTCAATTTTAGCATTAAAGACGCTTAAATGAGCTGTTCTCGGTCCGCTTCGCTCGCGCCCGTCGTCACGGGGCTCGCTCGCTAAATCGCTCCCGTTGTCGCGAACGACCTTGACCAGCTCATTTACAGCGTCTTGATGTAAAACTTTCACACTTTGACCTTTTTTTAATTTTCCGGCAAAGATTTTGCCGATGCAATATTTGCCGAGATAATTATCGGCGGCGAGAGCGGCAACGAGAAGTTGGGCGTTTGAGTCGTTTTCATCAACACTAGGAGCTGGAATGTCGTTAATGATTGATTCGAAAATTACATGAAGATCATCATCTAGATCGGTTGTTTTGCCGGCACGACCTTCGCGAGCGATAGCATAATAGACTGGATAGAATAACTGTGATTCGTCTGTTGCTAATTCTAGAAAGAGGCTCTCAATTTCGCTTAGAACTTCGTTGATACGAGCGGCAGGTTTATCGATTTTGTTAATAATTACAACCGGTTTTAATTTTAAATCTAAGGCTTTTTGTAAAACAAATTTAGTTTGGGGCATCGGACCTTCCTGGGCATCGACAATTAAAAGAACTCCGTCGGCCATATTCAGGGTTCTTTCAACTTCGCCAGAAAAATCAGCATGACCAGGGGTATCAATAATGTTAATTTTATAACCATTATAGTAGACACAAGTTTGTTTGGCAGTGATTGTAATCCCGCGTTCGTGTTCTTGGTCCATTGAATCCATAATCAAGGTTTGCGACATTTCGGCTTGATTGTCGCGAAAAGTATGAGACTGTTTAAGAAGACCATCGACAAGAGTGGTTTTGCCGTGGTCGACGTGCGCAATAATTGCGACATTACGAATTAAATCTTTATTTATAGTCATAACAATAAAAAATGGTGATCTCGGCGGGAGTAACTTCGTTTCTCCCTTCTTATCACCAATAAAATAAGATGCAAGCATCTTCTTTTATTGGTGATCTCGGCGGGAGTCGAACCCGCGTTGGCGGGATGAAAACCCGATGTACTAACCGTTATACTACGAGACCGTAGGGATATTATAGCAAAAAAGTTTAAAATGCACAAGAGTAGGTATAATCGGCGTGATAAGAAGTTTTAGAATAGGGCGATTCTGGATAAAAACGAACAAATGTTGCATTTTCGTCGCAATATTGAGATATATTTGAATACTCAGTATTTTCCTGCGACTTTCGAAGTAGAAGTTGACGTAAGGTTACAATTGAGAAGCCGTAAGTTTTGTATTTCTCCATGGCAGAATCTAGATCTTCGTTTTCTTGAAATTTTTCGGAATTAATAAGGGTTTCGTAAAAATAGTTTTCATAGTAATCCGAAGCAAGCTCTTCGATTTTTGCTTTAGTGTTTTTTTCGGTGTTGAAAAAGAAGGGAAGAATAGAAGCTATAATGACGATGACGATAGAAAGAGCAATAACGCAGAACATAGTTTTTTGTGCAAGTGTCTTTGTGCGAGTGGCGGAGCGAAATTTAGATGTATGCAAATTTTCACTATATTGACCGTTACGCTTTTTTGATTTTTTATTTTGAGTGTAAATCATATGTAATTATCTTATCATATTATTGAACTTATGGTAAGATATTATTATGAGTAACCTTTTTAAGCGAACGAAAATTTTAGCGACTATAGGCCCAGCGACGAATTCTGCGGAAAAAATAGAGGAAATAATTATGTCTGGTGTGAACGGCTGTAGACTAAATTGCTCACACGGATCGAATGAAGAACGAGACCAACAAATAAGATGGATTAGAGAAGCAGCGGCAAAAAAAGGAAAGTCGGTGGCTATTTTACAAGATTTACAAGGTCCGAAAGTTAGACTGGGAATGCTAAAAGATAATCGACTAGATGTAAAAAGTGGAGATGAATTAGTTCTAAAATGTGAAGAATTTGAACATGATGGGGGGTTAACGATTCCAGTGCAATATAATTTGGCGGAGAAAGTAAAAGTCGGAGAGCCAATATCAATGTTCGACGGAAAAATAAAGGGAGAAATAATTGAGATTGTTTCAGATAAAGCGATTAGAGTGCGAGTTTTGAATGATGGGTTTTTGATGTCGAAAAAAGGAATAAATTTACCAGAAACGGATTTTTCTGGAGATATTCTGACGGAAAAAGATATTGCTGATATCGAATATGGGGCAAATTGTGATTATGATTATGTAGCGTTATCTTTCGTGCAATCTGCGGATGATATTTTGAAATTGAAACAAATATTATTGTCTTACGGTTCAACGGCGAAAGTGATTGCGAAAATTGAAACAAAAAAAGCTATTTCGTCGGACCATAATTTAGAAGAAATCGTGAAGACGGCGGATGGTGTTATGGTTGCAAGAGGTGACATGGCGGTCGAGGCGGGAGCTGAGGTTGTGCCGATTGTGCAGAGGAAATTGATCGCGATGTGTCGCGCGCATGCTAAATTGTGCATCGTGGCAACACAGATGCTAAGTTCGATGGTGGAAAATTTGGAACCGACGCGAGCGGAAGTTTCTGATGTGGCTACAGCGGTCGTACAAGGTGCTGATGTAGTAATGCTTTCTGATGAAACAGCGAATGGGAAATATCCTGTGGAGACGGTAAGAGAAATGAAGAAGATTATTTTGTATACGCAGAACCATTCGGGAATAGCTACTATATCGCAGCTACCGGCTGGGGAAGGTTCGGAGGTTTACGACGCAATATCGAATGCGGCGGCGAGATTGGCGGAGAAGATTGAAGCAGATGTAATTGTCTGTCAAACCGCATCGGGTCTTACGGCTACAACGATGGCGGCGCAGAGGCCAAATGTGCCGGTGGTCTCAGTAACTTCAAATGCACGGGTTGCGAATCAACTGGCACTAATTTATGGAAATGCGGCATTTGTGAGGCCATATTCGGAAGATTATGGTTACAATCTTACAGAAGAACTAAAGAAGTCTGAATACCTAAAAACTAAAGACGGACAAAAAGACTTAGTTGCAGTAATCGTTTCGGGTGATCGAGATAAGGTTGGGACGGATACAATTAAGGTTAGAAGAATATAAAAATAAACTTTCTTACGCTCGCTTGAGGTGAAAAAATGAAAAAATAATCTGATGGAACCCTTCCGGTATTTCAGTACCGGCTTTCCATCACTATTTTTTCATTTTTTCAGCCTTGATATAGCTCGCTTAAAGAAAGTTTATTTTTTTATAGCTTCTAGGCCTGGTAATTGTTTTCCGAGAAGAAACTCGAGTGAGGCGCCGCCACCAGTTGAAACGAGGGAATAATGGAGATTTTTGTGGTCTTCCATGAGCTTTTCGACGAAGCCAGTGGTATCGCCACCACAAATGATGGTTGTAGCATTGTCTTTTTCGCCAATCATTTCGGCGGTGATAGTGGAAGCGGTGGCGTAGGCGGGATCCTCGGCGTAGCCGAGCAATCCGTTCCAGATGATGGTTTTGGCGTCGGTGATGAGATTTGCAATTTTGACGGTCGAGAGCGGACCAACATCGAGTTTTTGGCCTTTGGAATTTTCGTCAAAATCTTCGGCGACGTAGATTTTTTCGTTTTTAGTCTCATAGCCGTCCGCGGCGATTTTGCCACCCACTATGATATGATCGGCTTTTGGTAAAAACTTTTCAATTAGAGGCTCTTTATCTTCGACTTTAGCTCCGCCGATGATTAATAGCACTGGGTGCTCGGGGTCTTTGGTGGCGGATTCGAGATTTTTAACTTCTTTTTCGAGGAGTAAGCCAGCATAGACAGGGAGGTGATTTTTGACCGCGTCGGTGGAAGCGTGGGCGCGATGAATGACGGCAAAACCGTCTTGGACGAAGGCATCGGCGTTAACTGAATCGATGATATTTTTAATGAACTCGCTATCGTTGGCTTCTTCTCTAGGATCGAAACGTAAGTTTTCTAGCAGGGCGATTTTGACGTTGTCTGGAATTGGCGTTTTGGTGCCATGTTCTGGGAGCGGGTAAAAACCGATAGTCTGGTTTGGAATTAATTTACGAAGTGCGTCGGCAACGGTAGATAAAGAATAGTCTGGATTGGTTTTACCCTCTGGACGCCCAAGGTGAGAGATTAGAATTATTTTTTTGGCACCATGTTCGAGCAGATAATTAATGGTTGGGAGGCTGGCGCGAATCCTTAAATCACTTTCAACTTTGTTGTTTTTAAGTGGAACGTTATAGTCGACCCTGACTAAAATAGTTTTATCTTTTGCATCTAAATCTCTAATTGTTTTCATAAGGTTATTATAGCATATTTACAAATATTCATACTGTGATATAATGTGGTTATGAAAAAAGCAAGAACATATCAAGAGGTCATAGGGGAAACAATCGAAACTATGCGAACCGAGAAGGGTTGGACGCAGGAAGAACTAGCGAAGATGGTGGGATCTAGTCAGTCTGCAATTCATAGAATCGAAAAAGGTCGGCAGAACATTTCTCTTGAGATGGTGAAAAAATTGTCTGAAGCACTGGGTAACCAAATTCTCTCTATAAATGACTCGGTTTCGCAGAGTTTTCGGATTAGGGGAGGTCGAGAGCTTTCGGGCGAGATTACGGTAAATACGTCGAAAAATGCTGCTGTTGGTTTACTCTGTGCATCGCTTCTTAATACGGGAAAAACGGTTTTGCATAGAGTCGCGCGAATCGAGGAGGTTTTTAGAATTATTGAGGTTCTAGAGTCAATAGGTGTAAAATGCCGTTGGACTAACAGACATCGTGATCTAGAAATTATATCACCACGCGAATTGAAATTGGAGGAAATGGATATTGAAGCAGCAAGAAGGACGCGATCGATTATAATGTTTTTGGGTCCTCTTCTTCATCGATATAAAAAATTTTCAATTCCGTATGCGGGGGGGTGTTCACTTGGGACGAGGACAGTGGAGCCACATTTAAAAGCTCTGGAGCCTTTTGGGCTAAAAGTAGATGCGACGAAAAATAGCGGATTTTATGAGGTCGAAGTTGATCAAGCAATAATGAAAGACAATAGGGATCGCTATATTGTTTTGACTGAACGTGGCGATACGGTTACAGAAAACGTTTTGATGGCGGCAGCAATGAACCCGGGGAAAACGACGATTGTAGGAGCTTCACCGAATTATATGGTGCAAGACGTTTGTTTCTTCTTGGAAAAGCTAGGTGTTAAGATATCTGGAATTGGGACGACTAAACTGATTGTTCGGGGTAAAGAATCTTTTGATTTTGACGTTGAGTATAATTTATCGGAGGATCCGATTGAAGCAATGAGTTTTATTGCGGCTGGATTGGTAACAAAGTCAGAAATTACAATCCTTCGAGCGCCGATTGAATTTTTAGAGATTGAGCTCGAAGTATTAAAAACCATGAACGCTAAAATTGACAAATCGCCTGAATATTTATCTACAAATGGGCGGACGAGGTTAGTGGATTTGACGATTTATAAGTCTAAGCTAGTAGCGCCGATTGATAAAATTCATCCGATGCCTTTTCCGGGACTTAATATTGACAATTTGCCATTTTTCTCGGTTATTGCGGCAGTTGCGGAAGGAAGAACTTTAATTCATGACTGGGTATTTGAAAATCGTGCGGTGTATATTACTGAATTGTCTAATTTGAATGTTAAGGTTGAATTATTGGATGCACATAGAGTATACATTGAAGGGCCGACAAATTTCAGACCAACTGAATTAGTAGCGCCACAAGCTTTACGGCCAGCGGTAGTGGTTTTAATTGGAATGTTAGCGGCGCCTGGAACATCGATTTTACGTAATATTTATCCGATTAATCGAGGATATCAAGATTTTGCGGCCCGACTTCGACATTTGGGAGCGGACATTGTGCCACTTACGGGCATATAAATTTTTGGACTTTCTTTTGGAAAAGAAAGTCCAACAAAGAAAACCAGAAAGAAAAACAAATTGGAAGTGAATTCCAATTTGTTTTTGATATAATGATAAAATGGATGAAATATTATCTGGGCTGAATAGTAGACAGAAAGAGGCGGTAGAGACACTTGAGGGGCCAGTGTTGATACTCGCAGGGGCGGGGTCTGGTAAAACTAAGACATTGACGCATCGAATTGCAAATTTGATCGCACACGGAGTTCAGCCGTCTAATATCCTGGCCGTGACTTTTACCAATAAAGCAGCGAAGGAGATGCGTGGGCGGTTGTGGCAATTGGTTTCTACCTTTTCTTCAGCTGGACTTGAATTTTCAAATCAGAACTTTATTTTTCAGAAAAAGCAGAAACCAATTGTTACAGAGCCGCCACGGTCTTTCATGCCCTATATGGGGACATTTCACGGAATTGCGGTGAGGATTTTGCGGATTGAGGCGGATGCGGCGGGGCTAGATCGGAACTTTGTAATTTATGATACGGATGATCAGGTTTCTTTGATACGTCGGGTGATGAAGGAATTGAGGCTGTCGGATAATAAAAATCTGAAGCCGAAGTCGATTCAGTCGATCATCTCGAGCGAAAAAAATCAAGGAAATGGGCCGGATGAATATGAGGCGGCAGCTTTTTATCCTAACCAAAAGCAGATCGCGAAAGTTTTTCGGCGATATGAGGAGGAAAAGGCAAAAGCCGGGGCGTTAGATTTTGATGATTTGCTGCTAAAAGAATTAGAATTACTACAAAACCATCCAGCAGTGCGTGAAAAATGGCAAAATAAGTTTGACCATATTTTGATTGTCGAGTATCAGGATACTAACATGGTGCAATATAACATCGTGAAATTATTGGTGAATAAAAAGCGTAATATTTGCGTGGTAGGGGACGATTGGCAGTCGATCTACTCGTGGCGAGGGGCAGATTTTACGAATATTTTACATTTTGAACGAGATTTTCCGGGTGCAAAAGTAATTAAACTAGAACAAAATTATCGTTCCACGGGGAATATTTTGGAGGCGTCGCAAAAAATTATCCACGAGAACAAAACACGGACGGACAAGGAATTGTTTACGGAGGCGGGTAAAGGTGAGCCGGTGGATATTGAAAGTTTGCAGGACGAGACGGCAGAAGCGAATTTTGTAGCGTTAAAGATTTTGAACATGCAGCGAGAGTATCCGGATTTTGCAGACTTTGCGGTTTTGTATCGGACGAATGCCCAGTCGTATGAGTTTGAAAAAGCGTTTATCAATATGCATATACCATATAAAATTGTAGGTGGGGTGAGATTTTACGACCGCAAGGAAGTAAAAGATGTGTTGGCGATTTTGAGGCTAATCTTAAATCAAAGGGATAAGGTAAGCTTAACCAGAGTGGTGACAAATGTCTTGTCTGGGATTGGGGAGGTGTCTTTGCAGAGAGTTTTGATGGCGGTAGATGTGATAAACGGTACGGAGCCGCTATTTGACCCGGATCTTTTGGACGTTTTAAAGACTGCGAAGGCGAAGGATGGGCTGAGAAAACTAATTAATTTCTTGAAAAAAGAGCGAAATGAGACAAATGTTGCAAAAAATACAGGGGAAGTGGTTAGAAATATAATAAGTTATTTTGATTTTAAGAGCTTGACGGATGATGGAACGCCGAGCAGTGAGGAGCGGATGGGAAACCTGGAAGTATTGGCGGCGAATGCAGAGCCGTATGAGGATTTGGAGGAGTTTTTGGCGGATGCATCGCTGATGTCGTCCGCGGACGAGAGTTCGGCGAAAAATTCGGTAACGCTCATGACAATGCACGCGGCAAAGGGGCTAGAGTTTCCAGTGGTGTTTTTAGTGGGGATGGAAGAGGGGCTGTTTCCGAGTTCCAGATGCTCGGAGGACGAGGCGGGGCTGGAAGAGGAGAGGAGGCTGGCGTATGTGGGGATGACGCGAGCGATGCGGAAACTGTTTCTGACTTACGCAGCTTCGCGGTATTCGTATGGGAGCCGGAGTTATAATATGCCGTCGAGGTTTTTGATGGAACTGGGCTATAATCCGTATGGTTCTAGCGCCGGCGTGGGCTCGATGGGCTATCGGGATGAGGACGGAGATGGATTTACGGACTTTACAGACGATGATTTTCTAGATGGGGATTTTGATCCGTTTCCGGAAGATCTGCCGGTTTTTGAGTAATAAAAAAATGGTCTTTTCTTTCGCTTTGCGAAAGCAGACCAAACTGTGTTGACTTGGTCAGGGTGATCAGACTTGAACTGACGACCTCAGCGTCCCGAACGCTGCGCGCTACCAACTGCGCCACACCCTGTCAAAATTTTAATTTTAGTCAGACTTGAACTGACGACCTCAGCGTCCCGAACGCTAAAGCGCTACCAACTGCGCTACGCTCTGACGAAAATGGTCTGGGATAGGAGATTTGAACTCCTGACCTCACGCACCCCATGCGTGCGCGCTACCGGGCTGCGCCAATCCCAGGAAAATGGTCTGGGTGACAGGACTTGAACCTGCGACCTCGACTTCCCAAAAGTCGCGCGCTACCAACTGTGCTACACCCAGATAATTTAATTATATCACATTTTGTGATTAACTATGATAAAATAAGAAGATAAAGGAGATAAAAGTGGCGGAAAATATTCAGAAAAAGCCCGTGGGGCGAAATAATGGAAATAGCGCTTCGAATACGGCGCGGAGTATATTGTTTATTTTTATTTTGATTTGTTTCGGGACGTTGATTATTGCAAATATGAATTATGGAGAAAATTCGAAAACCGAAGTGCCGATTTCGGAAGTAATTCAGAGAGCTAATGATCCAGAAGGCGATATTGCGAAAATTTCAGTAACTGGTAATACTTTAGATATTACGTTAAAAGGAAAAGATGCTCCGACAGAAACTTCAAGAAAGGATGCCTCAGGAACTTTATATGATCAAGGGTTAATAAACTACTGTGAAGGACTAGAGGGTGAAGAACTATCTAATTGTCAGGAGACATATCCAATAATTGAGTATAAGGAAGAAGTGAATGTTTGGGGAATTGTGTTTGATATAGCTCTGACTATCCTTCCGATTGTAGCGATTGTAATCTTCTTCTCTTGGATGATGCGACAAGCAAATGCAGCAAATAGCCAATCGATGGCATTTGGAAAATCACGTGCGCGACTTTATGGTCCAGATAAGAAAAAAGTGACTTTTAAAGATGTTGCAGGAAACGAAGCGGCGAAGCAAGATTTGACTGAAATTGTGGATTTTTTGAAAAATCCGAAGAAATATGAAAAATTGGGCGCAAAAATACCGCGTGGGGTATTACTTGCGGGCGATCCTGGAACTGGTAAGACTCTAATGGCACGCGCAGTGGCTGGAGAAGCGGATGTCCCGTTTTTCTCAATTTCTGGTTCGGAATTTGCAGAAATGTTTGTTGGAGTTGGGGCATCGAGGGTACGAGATTTGTTTAGTAAAGCGAAGAAAAATGCACCGTCAATTATTTTTATTGATGAAATTGATGCGGTTGCACACAAGAGAGACGCGCGAGGCGGTGCAGGGCGTGAAGATGAGCAAACTTTAAACCAGATTTTAGTAGAAATGGATGGGTTTGATAACGATTCGGGCGTAATTGTGATGGCGGCGACAAACCGGGTTGATATGTTAGATAAAGCTCTTCTTCGTCCTGGTCGGTTTGACCGACATGTAAATGTAACTTTGCCAGAACGAAAAGACAGACTAGAGATTTTAAAAGTACATTTTAAGGGCAAACCTGTTGAGGAGAATGTTGATTTAGAGTCTTTGGCTAAAAAAACAGCGGGTTCTTCCGGGGCGGATCTTGCGAATATTGCAAATGAAGCAGCAATCACGGCAGCACGAGAAGGGCACAAGGCAATTTCGAACCACGATTTAACGGAAGCGTTTGAGCGGGTAGCGATTGGGCCGGAGCGAAAATCGAAGGTAATGAATGAGAAGGAACGAAAAATAACCGCTTATCATGAAGCGGGGCACGCGATTGTTGGACATGTTTTGCCAGATTCAGATCCGGTTCACAAAGTGACGATAATTCCTCGAGGCTCAACGGGTGGAGTAACTTGGTTCTTGCCGCCAGAGGATCGAAGCTATAAAAATATCTATGAACTTAAGGACATTTTGGCGCGAGCAATGGGCGGAAGAATGGCAGAAAAATTAATTTTTGGAAAAGATGCAGTAACGACTGGGGCGTCATCGGATTTAAAAGACGTAGCGGAGCTTTCAAAATCAATGATTATTGAAGAAGGGATGGGAGAAGGAACGCGAAACTTAGTATTTCCGAGTGAAGCAACGGGATATTACACTATTACTACAGAAAAGCCGTATTCTGAGAAGACAGCTGAGTTAATTGATTCGGAGATAAAAAAGTTGTCCGATGAAGCAGCAAAACGAGCCGAAGAAGTTTTAAAGGCGAATAAAACCGTTTTAGATAAATTAGCGGAAGAATTATTGGCACATGAAACTTTAGAGGAAAAAGAATTAGAAGGAATTTTGAAAAATACAAAATTACCAGAAAGTGTAAAATTACACTAAATGGAAAGATTATTAAATTATTTCATACCTGAAAAATATATTTTAGATTTGAATGTTAATAAATACGAAAAAACCATTGGCGGTAAGGTAACGGTTTTTGGAGTTTCGAAGGCGGAAAATATCAAATTTCATGCAGTTGGTTTATCTGTTGATGAAGTTTTAGTTAATGAAAAACCGACACTATTTTTGGTAGAAGATGGTGTTTTAACGCTTCTTAAGGTGCCTAGGGGCGATTTAAGGGTCGAAATAGGGTATCATGGCTCTTTGAATGAAAATATGGAAGGGGCTTATCTGTCTACATATGAGTATCAGGGAAAGACAGAGATAATTGTCGCAACACAATTTGAGAGTCATTATGCAAGAGAAGCATTCCCCTGCATTGACGAGCCGGCGGCGAAAGCGGTGTTTGAGCTTTCGATTACGGTGCCGGATGGAGATGATATGATTCTATCTAATATGCCAATGGGTGAGCCGACGCCAAGGATGTCAACATACCTACTTGCTTTTGTGATCGGAAAATTTCATGGGAAGACAGTTAAAAATGCACATGGGATCGAGATTACGACTTATTGTTCCTTAGCACAAGACGTCGATTCGGTAGATTTTGCAAATGAAATTGCGGCAAAAAGTTTAGAATTTTATGATGATAATTTTAAAGAGCCTTATCCTTTAAAAAAGTTAGACCAGGTAGCGTTACCTGATTTTGAGGCGGGGGCAATGGAAAACTGGGGGCTGGTTACTTATCGTGAGTCGATGCTTCTTGTGGGAAAAACAGCAACACTAGGTACGAAAAAAGGAGTAGCACTCACAGTCGCACATGAATTGTCGCATCAATGGTTTGGAGATTTAGTTACAATGGAATGGTGGGATGATTTGTGGCTAAATGAATCATTTGCTAGCGTGATGGAATATTATGCGGTTGATTATATCCATCCAGAATATAAAATTTTTGAAGGTTTTTTCACGGGCGATTGTTTTTCTGCCTTGATGCGAGACTCATATAGTGGAGTACAATCAGTACACCAAGATGTAAAGGATCCGGCAGAAATTGCCACTTTGTTTGATTCGGCAATTGTGTATTCTAAGGGGGCGAGATTAATGTTAATGCTGATTCGTGCGATGGGGTGGTCGGAGTTTTGTAAAGGGATTGCGGATTATTTTGATAAGTTTAAATATCAGAACACGGTTGGGGATGATTTATGGGCAAGCCTAAAACCGTATGCGAAATTTGACCCAGAAAAATTGATGCATGCGTTTATCGATAAGCCTGGTTATCCTGTAATTAGAAATGAGGGCGACAATTTTAGGAAATTTTCACAAAAAAGGTTTTTACTCGACGGAGAGATGAGAAAGTCGGATTGGCCATTGCCGGAAATTCGGGAGGATATGAGCGGGCATTATATTTTGAATCTAACAGATGCAGAATTTAATGAGAGGCTTGCGCGATTTGATGAACTAGATTTAGAGGAAAAATTAAGACTTTTGATTGATCGAAGTTTACTCTCTAAGACGGAGTTGGTTTCCAGTGCCTCTTTAATTCCATTGATTTTTAAATTTAAGAATGAAGATTCGGCTGCAGTGTGGAATATTATACTTTCAATTGTGTCAAATCTGAAGATTTTTTTCAAACCAGAAACGAAAGAAGAGAAAAAATTTAAAAAATTTGTCAATGAATTAGTGAGAGAAAAATTAGAGAAGATTGGATTAACGACGAGAGAAGAAGATGATGAGAATACGTTAAGGCTAAGGGCTGTTTTACTGGCGTGGGATTTTTATGCAGAGGACGATGAGAAATTGCGAGAGTTGGCAAAAATGTTTAGCGAAGAATATGATAAAATGGATGCTGAAATTCGAGAAGACATTTTAGATGCGAAAATTTATCTCGAGCCAGAGATAATTGAAAAATATATAGAAGATTATAAAGTCGTAGTTGATCCAGAAGTAAAATTTGAATTACTTTTTGCGGGAACGTTATCGAAAGATGCTAAAGTTCTTCATAAAATGATAAAACTCTTAGATCAGCCCGAAATTGTTAAGCCTCAAGATCAACTGTATTTATTTATTTATCTGTTTAGAAATTTAAAAGTGCAGGAAGAGGTGTTTGATTGGCTAACGGAACATTGGGATTATGTGAAGAACATGGCGGGAGATAAATCAATTGAGAACTATCCGAGATATACCGCAAATACAATTCGGGCGAAAAAGATGTATGAGAAATGGCTAGGGTTTTTCACGCCGCTTGCGTCAGATTCGGCGATAGCAAGAGCAATTGGGATTGGTAAAAAAGAAATTGAAGCAAGATTGAAATTAATTCAAGAGGATGAAAAAGCCGTATATAAAGCACTAGAATGAGTGCATGATGTTGAGTGCGAAAGGATTGTTTGATATAAATAAAACCGATGATATTGGCCAAGGAATAGCATCGGTTCTATTTTTAATTGGTGTTGAAAATTTTGGGTAAGAATTTTACCCGCGGCTCTCTCACGAAAATAATTATACGACGTGAATAAAAAAATGCAATATAGAAAATTTGCATTTTTAAGGTTTTTTAAAAATGATTTTTTAGTTACCCAATAAGGTCTGATTTTGGTACCCGAGACAGGACTTGAACCTGCACAATATTGCTATTACTAGCACCTGAAGCTAGCGCGTCTACCAATTCCGCCACTCGGGCATATTTTAGGGTGCGAAATTATTATAACATGAAAATCCCCCGAAGACTAGCTTCAGGGGGCGGGGCGGGGTATTAGTAAGTAACGCGGTTTTTTTCGGCGGTTGCGAAGGACACACGATAGCTTAAAATAGGGGATAGTTTTACTTTCTTGCGTTCACGCAAATAGTCCATGATTTCTTCAGCTTCCTCGTCGTTGTTGCTGTTATAAAAACATTCGTAGCGACGAGTTTCGCCAAGAACATAGATATTGTCTTCGTCTTCTAACATGACTCGTCGGTCCTCGATTTTCTTGGTTGCGGAGATACACTGGGTATTTACTTCGCGACAATAGACCGCAAATCCGCGACCAATTAGGTAATTGATTTCTTTGGCGGAGTGATTGTAACTCAGCCAGACCGTGATTTGATATCTCATCTTGCCCTCCTTTTTTAAAAAGTACGCCCCGTTTTTTAATTATATCATACTTTTCGTAAAAAAGCAAGAGTAGGCGAAAAAAAGATAGACTGATATAATAAAATTAAGAAGTTGGAGGCATTATGATAAAAGTAAATTTTAGTTCGGAAATTGATAAAAAACGGATAGAAGGTATACTGAAAGAAATCGCGAAAGACGAGATGGGGGGATGGATGGAATTGCCTAAGAAGTTTGACATGGGAGAGTTTACGAAAATAAAGGAAGCGACAAAAAGAATAAATGAGGAAAGTGAATATTTAGTTTGTATTGGGATAGGGGGATCGTATTTGGGGCATCGGGCGATAATTGAAGCTTTGAGGCCGAAATCGGAAACAAAAATTATTTACGCGGGGAATTCTTTGAGCGGGCGCGAGCTAGAACGAGCCTTAGAAAAAGTCGGAGATCATGATTTTTCAGTCAACGTGATTTCTAAGTCAGGAACAACGTTAGAGCCGGCGATTGCATTTGCGGCGTTTAAAGAAAAATTGATTGAGAAATATGGTGAAGAAGAGGCGTTTCGGCGAATATACGCAACAACGGATGCGAAGAAAGGTACACTCCATGATGAAGCGGTTGCAGCGGGTTATACGAGGTTTATAGTCCCTGATAACATTGGGGGAAGATATTCGGTTTTAACTGCGGTAGGATTGCTCCCGATGGCAGTTGCGGGGATTGATATTGGCAGATTGCTTGAGGGGGCAGCGGAAGCAGTAGAATCGGCGATTGATCCGGCGATTCAATATGGGTATATGAGATATACACTTGGTTCTAAAGGTTATGATACGGAAGTTTTTGCGAGTTTTGAGCCGTCAACATTATATTTTAACGAATGGCTGAAGCAGCTATTCGGTGAATCGGAGGGGAAAAATAAACAAGGGATTTTTCCGGCATCAGTTATATATTCGACAGACCTACATTCTTTGGGGCAGTTTATGCAAGATGGACGGCGAAATTTGTTTGAGACGATAATTGATTTTCCGACTGATGAAATGAATGCGAAAGTTGTTTCTGCAGCTAGAATTGCACATACCGAAGGCGGAATTCCGGTACTTAATATTTCGGTTCCGTCGTTTGACGAAAAGGGATTTGGGGAGCTGATTTATTTCTTTGAGCTTTCTTGTGCAATTTCGGCAAAGTTGTTTGGGGTAAATCCGTTTGATCAGCCGGGAGTAGAGGCTTATAAGGCAGAATTACAAAAATTATTATAAATAATTAATAGTTTAGAGTAGGGACTTGTTCGTTCTGTAATTTTTACAACATAGGGCAAGAAAAATGTTCTTTATCCGCTTCGCTTGGGAACATTTTTCATTGCTAAGTTGTAAAAATCACAACGAACAAATCTATTTAATACTCTAAACTATTAATTATTTATAATAGTTCCGGATTTGCCTTCAAGAGCTTCTTCTAGGTTTTCAATGTCAGTTATGATGCCGGTTTTGTCTTTGCCGGATTTTGCAAATTTAATGGCGGCTTCGACTTTTGGAAGCATGGAGCCAGGTTTAAAATAGCCATACTTAATTAGATTTGAGAGTTCACGAGGAGAGATTTTATGAATAGCTTCTTGATTTGGGAGACCGAAATTTATATATACGTTCGGGACGGCGGTTGCAGAAATAAAAATATCGGCTTTGATTAATTCAGCAAGTTTTTCGGCGGCGTAATCTTTATCAATAACTGCATCAATCCCTTTCAGGCGTTTTAGAATTTTTGTGTAATAAACTGGAATACCTCCACCGCCGGCTGCAATAACGATGACGCCTTTTTCAATTAGGTCGATGATTGATTTTTTTTCGACGATATCAATTGGTTTCGGACTTGCGACAACACGACGCCAACCACGACCGGAATCTTCTTTAACAGTCCAGCCACGTTCTTTAGCAAGTTTCTTGGCTTCTTTTTCGGAGTAAAACTCGCCAATTGGTTTGGTCGGATTTTTAAAGGCGGGATCGTTTCGGTCAACAACGACTTGGGAGACAATAGTTGCAACTTTTTTACGTTTATTTTCTTTTACAAAGGCGTTGTTAATAGCTTGCGTCAGCCAGTAGCCGATTTGGCCTTGACTCATAGCGACAGCGGTCTCTAAAGGCATAGCAGGAGCTTTTTCGGAAGCGGCAGATTCTTCGTGTATTAAAATATTACCGACTTGAGGACCGTTACCGTGTGCAACGACAATATCGTATTTACCGGATAATTTAGCGATTGCTTCACCAACTTTTATGGCAACTTTTTTTTGAGCTTCAGCAGTAGCTTCACCATTTTTTTGTAAAGCATTACCACCTAAAGCTAAAACAATTCGTTTTTTCATATATTAATTATAACACAAGCACTTACTATACCTATATAATATTTCCTAATAATTTCAAGACTTGCCGGGGGGAGGTAAACGTATATAATCATAAGTAGAATTAGTAAAATATAAGATAAAGTGAAAGGTCATATAATAAGCATGCTTGGTAATAAATTGGAATATATTATAATCGGAGGTTTAGCTACAACAACCCTACTCTCCGGAGTAATCCTTAGCTCTATTCATGTCTCCGCCAATGACACTACCGTAGATGACATCTCCATCACCGTCCCAGTCTCCTGCTCTCTTTCTAGTAC
>JAZUNK010000031.1:0-42697 GCA_045604085.1 Candidatus Nanosyncoccus sp.
TTTCGGTTTTGTCGATTTAGTCTTTCCGGACTTGTTCGACGGTTTCGACTTTTTGGTCGCCATTTTTTAACCTCCTTAAATAATATTTATACTATTATACCACGAAAATTATATGTTATAATGAAAAAGTTAAATAATTTATTTAGGATTAAGATGGGTGTAATAGTAAACAAAGAAAATAAACAAAATGATGAATTAACTCGAAGAATTAGTGCGGATCTTCGGGCCAAAATGCAAGAATCTTCTGATATTTATGAAGACGGGGCGAGCCCAGATTTTTCTGAGGACAGTGAATATGTGAAAAATCTTAAAAAAACTAGTAAGTTTGGTTGGGTTTGGATTGTTTTGGTAGTTTTGGCGGCTATATCATTAATTTCTATTATATTCTTTTGATTTTTAATTATAAGTAATATATAATACATATTATGAATGGCAGCGACGAAAAAGAGACTTTTGTAAAGGCGGAGAAAGCAGCAGAGAAAGGCGGTTTTTATCGTCCTGAAGGTAAAAACGAAGAAGTAAACTCTAATGTTGCTTCTACGACAGGAACGTTTTTTTCGGGAACGGGTAAGGCTGTAGGAGGGAAGAAAAAAACTAAGATTAAATTAACAAAATTATCGGCGTCGAGTGCGATTGTTTTTGGGATTTTAATTTTAGGAATTGTTGTTTTGGTAATCGGATCTCCAATGTTAATGATTGGAGCAATTGACTATAATTTACAGAAAACTTTAGGCTTTACTGAAACGACGGCGATTTTAGAGAGGCAAGCCGAATATGTGACTGCCGAAATGCTATCAGAAGGAGAAGTGCCTAATGGCTACGCAGACGATTTGGCGAATAATGGGCTAACTGTCGGACAGATAACGGCGAAAGGGGATTTTATCCGAACAAATGTTTATATTGCAAATATAGAAAAAATGGGAGAGGTAGCAGCGATTGGTAATTATCAAGTCGATGTTGCGGATGGAGAGCTAGCAATTTTGTATAATAACAAAATCATAAAGGCCAGCGAATTTGTTGCTGCAGTTGAATCGGACCCAAAAATGTATGCGGATTATTCAGAAGCATTAGATATTTCGGCGCGGTATTATTATAGTAAGGATGTTAGTGAGGTTTATTCAGATATGGGTATCTCGCGGAATGCATTTATGGACTGGGAAGGTACGGGTGACAGCGAAAAGGATAGCGAGAGTTTTTATGAAATTCTCGGGAAGATTTTAGATGAAGATGCATCGGTTACCGTAAATGGAGTTGACGATGGCGAGGATAGTTCATTTTCAGTTTTAGTTTCGGGAGGAGATGCAAATTCGGTGGTAAATAGTGTAACTAGTGAAACTAAAGCAGCCACTAGCAGTAGTGCGACGAAAAAGGCGGCACAGCTTTTAAACTCGGCAATTTCTTCTAATGAGCCATATCGAGCGGCAAAAGCGTTTATGGCGATTGAAGAGCCAATAAATCGAGCACGGGCGGGAGATAACGGTCCAGTAAATGAAGTAATGAATAGTTTGAATGAGAGTACGTCTGTGTCTTATACTGATGTCAACAGCGGTGAGACAGTGACGGAGAATAGGTCAATTTTAGAAACAAGAAATTTTGCTGCGGCGGTTTCTGGTGGAGATTTTTCAAAGGAGGAAGCGAATAACTTTTCTAGAGATAGAGTGTTGAATGTGACTAGTTCAGCAGATAGTTCGGAAATAAATGGGACAACTGTAGCAACGAATGGAAACAAAAAATCGAACGTGGTTTTAAAAACTGCTATTATTGGGAGTGCTGCTGACAGTAACATAATGAATAAAGCCAGTAGTAGCGTTTCTATTGCTTTTGCGCAAACTAATTCGGAGTTATTTCAGAGCGTCGTTGGGGGGAATCGGATTGTTGAGGGCGGTTCTTTCTTATCGAATAAAATTAATCAAAGGGTTTTAGGCGCGGCGCCGTCTGATGTGGGGGCAATTTCAGCATACCATAATGAAGTTAAAAAGGTTTTAGCACGTAAGGCTGAGGCGGAACGCGTCACGCTTAGTCCGTTTGATATTTCTTCACCGAATACATTTTTGGGAAATATAATGCACAATTTTGCGATGATGCTATTGAAAAATACTGGAAATATTAAAAAAGGTTCTGTAATCTCGACGGCTGGAGCGGTTGTTGGATTGGCAGAAAATTCGGTTAAAAAATTAACTGGCGTAGTGAGTGCGGAGGGGGGAGAGGAAGATTTTACGACTATAATTGGTGACTGCGCGACAGTGAGCGCGGCAAATGTTGAAGGAGATATTTATTGTACATCTCACAACACTATAGACACAGATTTTATGCATTATACGAAAAGTGATTGGGGAGATATTGCTAGTGAAACAGGATATGAAGAATATACGCTTTTGGGAATGAGCCGAGAAACAACGGTTGGGGTGATGAGTTCGGAAGTTTGTGAGGCGTGGAAAAATAAATATGGAAGTGACGGTTTATGGAATAAAATTACGAATGCAGTTTCCAATGCTCTTGGACTATATCAATCATGTGGTGGTATAGATAGAAATATTGCAACCGGAGCGAAGTATGCCTTAAGCAATGAAAATACTGCTAACGTCGCAAACGTTAAAAGATACTCCGGGTATACATTATACGATACGGTTTACTCATTATTGAGTGAAAAAAAGAGCGAGTCTTCTTTAATTAGGGAGAACTATTACGCTGAACATCCACGGGATGATTCGGCGGCCGGGAGATTAGCGAGAATTTCTGGAATGGAAAAGAGTGAAGCAGAGGCCGCTTTAAGCTATGCCTCATATTTAGATTACATAGCGAGATATGATGCGAGTGATAGATTTGCATTTGGTGACTTAAAGATTGAAGTCAAAAAGAGTTTTTTCGATAGCCAAGATGAAAAAACGAAAGAAAACCTATACGGAATTTGGTCAAAGAGAAGTGAATATCGCGATGAAAGAAATAGAAACTATACGGTTTAGAAAAACCGTTGATTCTTTCATTATAGCACACTTTTGCAAAAAAGTCAAATAGGAGTATAATATAGCATATATGTCAGAGTTGGAAGAGTTAAAAAAAGAATTAAAGAAAATAAACCAAGAGGCGGCGACAATTCGAGACTTGCCAGCTAGTGAGCGGGTGGAATTCGGAAAGAAGATTAATGCTAGAAGACAAGATATTTTAGGGCGGATTGCTGAATTTGAACGCGCAGCGCTTGACGTGGAGTCTAGTCCGATTGATATTACGGCATGGACTGGCATTAATGAAGAAGCGCCAAAATTTTATCCTTCCGAACTAGGTTCAGCGCATCCTTTAATGACCGAACTTGATCGGGTTATTGAAATCTATCAGTTGATGGGTTTTGAAGTGGTGGAATCTCGACAACTTGATGACGAGTTTCATATGTTTGACTCGTTAAATTTTGCCAAAGGACATCCAGCACGAGATGGATACGATACCTTCCGGACAGAAGAAGGATTGATTCCACCCGCTCATACTTCGACGATGCAACACCGGGTTTTGAAACAATTTAAAACGCGACTAGACGAGGGGCGAGCGATTGCGGTAGTTGTTCCGGGTCGAGTATTTAGAAATGAAGATACGGATGCGACTCACGAGCACACTTTTTATCAATGTGAGGGAGTTTATGTTTCGGAAGATTGTAATATGGGACAGATGTTAGGGATTTTGCGAGAGTTTTTTGAAAAATATTATGAACAGAAATTGAATATTCGGACGCAGCCGGGATATTTTCCGTTTACGGAACCGAGTTTAGAATTTATGATTGAAAAGCCAAAAAGTTTAGGTGGAAAGAAGGGAGATTATTTGGAGATGCTAGGTTGTGGGATGATTCATCCAAATGTCCTCTCTATGGCAGGAATTGACCCGGAGAAGTATCATGGATTTGCTTGGGGTGGGGGAATTGACAGATTAGTGATGTTGCGATACGGTCTCGACGATGTTCGGTATTTTGAAAGTGGGAATCTTAACTTTTTGAGGGAGTTTTAATATGAAAATTAGTTTAAATTGGCTTAAGAAATATGTTACGATTCCGGCGGAAATTTCGGACGCGGAACTAATTAGATTGATCGGGGCGAGGTTGGTTGAAGTAGAAGGGGTGATTGATGAGACACATAAGTACGATAATATATACGTTGTTCGAGTTGAGAAGGCGGAGAAAATTCCGGATACGCATCTTACTTTGTGTCAAATTAATGTAGGAGATACATCGACGGGTGACGGCAACGGAAGGGGATCCCAAAATGTTTGCCGAAGGCAAAATTTTGGGGAGGGAGAGTTGCCGGCAGGACCCGTCGAGAATTTGGTGCAGGTAGTTTGTGGGGCGCCGAATGTGAGAGAGGGGATGCTTGCGGCCTGGATAAAGCCGGGGGCAATTGTCCCGGCTTCAGTACACGAAGATGCACCATTCGTGATTGGAAAACGAAAAATGCTTGGAAAATATGATTCGAACGGAATGCTTGCTGGGGCCGATGAGTTGGATTTTGGAGATGATCATTCGGGGATTGTTGAAATTGATCCGGAAATGGCGAACCCAGGAGATTTGCTTGCAGATGTCTTTGAATTAAACGATTTGGTGCTTGAGATTGAGAATAAATCATTGACGCATCGACCGGACACGTTTGGGATTATTGGTTTTGCGAGAGAAGTTGCTGGAATATTAGGATTGAGGTTTGATGAGGGGGTGGCCGACAATGTCTTTTTCAAGGGCAATGACAGATTGGCTCGCTCTGAGGCGTATATTCCTGACGGACCCGAGAAAGCTGCCCGAAGGGCAAACTTTCCCGGAGTCCCAGCGTATGACGCCGAAGGCGAGTTAGTCGGCCCTGAAAAAGGCATGTCGGACAGGACCCCCTCGATCAAAATTACTGATACTAACATTTGCAAACGATATTCGGCGGTAGTGCTTGAAAAACATGGGGAGATAAAGAAAAAATATTTGACTTGGATGGGTACCATACTGAGTAAATCTGGGATGCGTCCGATTGACCCGATTGTTGATGTAACGAATTATTTAATGCTTCTTACTGGGCAACCATTACATGCGTTTGATTATGATAAGTTCATGAAAGTTGGAAAAGTAGGGGAGCCGAGGATTGTCGTGAGACTAGCGCGAAAAGGCGAAAAAATAGTCTTATTAGACGACAAAGAAGTTGAACTAAATGAAAATGATATTGTAATTTGTTCAAATGAAATTCCGGTTGCTTTAGCTGGGGCGATGGGCGGAAAGGCGACGGAAATTGACGAAAATACGCGAAAAATTATTATAGAATCAGCAACTTTTAGTTTGTACAATTTACGCAAAACACAAATGGGGCATGGGATTTTTTCTGAAGCAATTACAAGGTTTACAAAAGGTCAACCGGCATACCAAACGCTAGAAGTAGCAGAGGAATGCGCGGTGATGCTTTCTGATGGATTTAGAATTATAAGTATAGCTGATGAATATCCAAAACGGGAAGAGAAAATTGTTGTAAAAATTACAACAGATGAAATTAATACCTTGCTTGGCACGAGCTATGAAAAAGACTTAATTGTGCGAATTTTGGAGAATGTTGGTTTTAAATTAAAAGATACGAGCACTTCGCTAGAGATATTAGTTCCGGCGTGGCGAACTGATATTCATATTAAAGAAGATATAATTGAAGAAGTTGGTCGACTTTTGGGATATGATAATATTGTGCCGACTTTACCGTTGCACGCGACTGCTGAGAAAAACAGAATGTTTGAACTAAAGAAGAATATTCGAGAGATAATGATGCGGTTTGGCGCGAATGAAGTTTTAACATATAGCTTCGTAAGTGAACGGGTATTAAAAAAAGCGGGCTTAAAGATCGATAATTCTTATAAGATCGTAAATTCAATTTCGCCTGAATTACAATATGTCAGACAGTCGATTATGCCTAGCTTGTTAGAGAAAGCTTATATAAACCAAAAGATTCCGTTTGATCGGTTTGCTATTTATGAGATGAATAAGGTTTATCAGAAGAAAGAGTGGGGGTTAAATGAGGAAAATGTGCCGGTAGAAAAAATGCAAATTGGATTTATTCTGGCTGAACGAAAAAATAATGGAACAGCTTTCTATAAGGCGAAAAAATATGTAGCGAAGTTACTAGAGGAATTTAATATATTAACAGAGTTTTTGCCGTTAAAAAGCAAAGAGGCGTCTGCGCTCCCGTTTGAGCCAAAGCGGGCGGCAGAGATTTGGATTGGAGAAGAATATTTAGGGGTAGTCGGGGAGTTTAAGAATTCGGTCAGAAATGAATTTAAACTTTTACCGTATTTGGCTGGATTTGAAATTGATATGGAAAAAATATTGAAACTTTCAAGTAATAAAAAAGTTAAGATTGTAAAAGAGAAGGAAAAACGAGATTTGACGATTGAAACCGAAAAGAAATATGGCGAAGTAGTTGAGGAAGTTAAAAAAATACTGGCAGAAAATGACGTAAAGGCAAAAATTTTCCCACTTTCAATTTATCAGCCAGAGGACGGTAAAAAACGAATTTCGATGCATTTAGAGTTTGAGCAAAAAATCGATGACGAAATTATGCAAAAACTTGAAACTCTATAAAGTCTATGCTAAAATCATAATATGATTCTGCTCGATGCGGTTACTAAAAGATATCCTGGAGATGAAGCTCCGGCTTTGGATTCGGTATCTCTTCATATTGAGCCGAATGAGTTTGTATTCTTGGTTGGAAAATCTGGGGCTGGTAAATCTACTTTAATGAAGATGATTACAAAGGAAGAACTGCCGGATTCTGGAAAAATTATTATTGGTGGAATTGACCTTGATTATGTAAAAAAACGTCATATCCCAGGTTATCGAAGAAGACTTGGTGTAGTTTTTCAAGATTTTAAGCTTTTGCCGAGACGAACGGTTTATGAAAATGTGGCATTTGCGCTTGAGATTGCGGGGATGAGCGGAAGAGATATTCGAAAAACCGTGCCGAAGGTACTTGAATTAGTTGATTTATTGGACCAGGCAAAAAAGTTTCCAAGTCAACTTTCTGGTGGACAGCAACAAAGAGTTTCGATTGCACGTTCGGTAGCTAGACAGCCTAAAATTCTGATTGCAGATGAGCCTACGGCGAATCTTGATAAATTAACGACGGAAGAAATTATTGGTCTTTTAAAGAAGATTAATGATTTTGGAACAACGATTCTTGTTACTACGCATAATGAAAACATTGTAAACACATTGCAAAAAAGAGTGATTACGATGAAGGATGGAAAGATTGTTGATGACCAAAAAAATCATGGAATTTATAAGTTAGACGAAGCTCCGATTCCAAAGGCGCCTGTTCGTGCCGTGCAGACTCCAGGGCATGCGCTAAGGCCCAGAAGAAAGGTAATCCAATAATGGCTGAAGAAAAAACGACAAAAGAAAAGAAAATAAAACGAGTTTCTAAGAAGAGTCTTAGAACTATGCAACGTGTTCGAAATCGAAATGTTATACGTGAGCAGGCTAGAATTGTAAAGTATGGCACAAAAGGTTTTGGTCGTAATATTTGGTTATCTACCGCTGCAACGGCTGTGATGTCTATCACACTAATAATCTTATTTATTACCGTTGTAGCTAGTGTGATACTCACAAATACGGCAGAGATGATGAAAGATAAGATTGACATCACAATCTATTTAAAACCGATGACGTCAGAAGAAGTTCTTGACGAATTAAAGAATAGAATTTCGAGCGATCCGAATACTAAGTCGGTTGAAACTTCGACGTCTGAAGAAGAATATGAAAAATTTTTAGCCGATAATGCGGATAGTGAAGACATTATTGGGATTTTGGACGATGAAATGTCGACTTTAATGATAAATAAAATGCAGTCAACTATGCGAATTAAGGTATATGATGTCGATAATTTAGATAGTATTAAAAACTTAGTCGAGACAGATGCATTATTTAAGGCTAATGTTGATAAAGATAAAGCTCCTACATATGATGTAAATCGTGCAGAAATTGCAACCATTACTTCGTGGGCAAGAATAGCTCGAACTGGAGGAATGATTCTGGCGATTGTATTTTTGGTCATTTCGGTTCTTATTATTTTTTCAACTATCAGAATGGCGATTTTCTCGCGGCGTGAGGAAATCTACATGATGAAACTCGTAGGGGCGGATAAGCATTTTATAAGAGGGCCGTTTCTGGTCGAGGCGGAGATTTGTGGTGTAATTGCGGGATTAATTGCGGCGGTTGTTTCATATTTTGGTTTTAGATTTTTATCGCCGAAATTAGCAAATTATGGCATCGATGTAGAATCAATAAATCATATTTTAGAATCGAATCAATTGATTTTAGTATTTTTAGTGTTTATGCTGGCAGGTATAATAATTGGGCGTGTTTCGGCGAGGATGGCAGTATCTAAATATTTGAAGAAGATGTAAGCCTTGCATTTTGAATATTCTTATGTTAACCTTAATATAAGGAGATTTAGGCTATGAAGACAAAAATACGAAAAAGCAGAGAAGTGAAGAAAAAAATAATTTGTAGTTTTTTAGTGGCTATTTTAGGGGTATTGATGATTTCTATTTCTTCTGTTCGTGCTTATGAATGTAGGCCTGGCGACACGGAGTGCGAAGAGGCTAAATCCAAAATGCAGGAAAATCAGAGTGCCGCGAGTAATTATACAAGAAAGGCTAATTCGGTAAGTGAAATAATTGAGCAACTGAATAGTGAAATAGATGAACTAAATAGTATCATTGCGACTAATGAAAAGAAAATTCAAGAATTAAATTTAGAAATAGCGCGTACTGAAAAAAGATTAAGCGATGAGCAGTCTGCACTGGCTGAGCTTTTGGTAAATATGCATTTCCAAAGTGATGCCGAGCCAATTCGGATTCTTGCCGGAGCAACTTCAATTTCTGATCTTGCAGAAAAGGCAGCGCGTGAGGAAGTCGTGAAGCAAGAAATTGTCGCGTCGAGTGAAAAAATTAAAAAAATCTAAGCTGAATTAAATGGACAAAAAGAAGAAGTTGAAAGGACGCTTGAGGCAAATGAGAATGATAGAACGATAGTTGCGGCTAAAAAAGAGGACCAAAAAGAGCTATTGGCGGCATATGAGAAGAATGCCGACGATGCTGCCGCTGCGGCAAAATATTGGGAAAAACAATTACAGAGTTTAGCTTGGACGCCCCCCTCTAATACGGTTGGATTTGGTAGTAGATGGTATGGGACTTCGAATTCGTATCCATACCGTGATAATTGCCCGCAGGACAATGTTCAATATAGCGCTTATGGTGGAGCGGTTTGCCAGTGTACGAGCTATGCTAGCTACAAGGCTTATCAAAAATGGGGAATTACTAACACTTGGGGCGGACATGCTTCTTCTTATGTAAACGCGACTGGGTATTACGTTCCTAACACTGGAACTAATACTTATGTAAATTCAAGTCCAGCGGCTAATACTATCGCGATTTGGCCAGCTACTTCGGAATCGATTTATGGTCATGTGGCGTGGGTGGAGAGTGTTAATGCTGATGGGTCTATTAATATAACTGAATATAATGTAAATTGGCCGTCGATTGGATGTTATTTAGGCGATTATTGCTCCCGTAATGGCGTAGGTTCGGCTGGTGTAAGTTTCTTGCATTTTGAGTAAAATTAAATTTTACCTTTTGAAGTTGTAAAATGATGAAATTTTTATGGTAAAATAGTATGTATGAATAAAAAAGTAGAGTGGAAAGAAAAAACAACAAGTTTAGGGAATGCCATAATTTTGTCAGCATTTATGTTAATTGTCGGCGTGGTTGTTGGAGTAAACTGGCAAAACTGGTTTGGTGGGTTCGCGCCTTATTTTGGGGTTGGATCACAAGTAGATTCAAATATTAACTGGTCGGTTTTAGATGAAGTATACGGAAAATTAGCAAGTACATATAACGGAGAGATTTCTGAGAAGGATATAATTGAAGGAGCGAAAAAGGGATTGGTTGAATCCCTTGGCGATGTTTATACTGTCTATATGGATTCGGATGAGACGACGGATTTTTATGATGACTTACATGGAAATGTAGGTTCGGGAATTGGAGTTGAAATGGGGCTTAGAGATGGATACGTTAGAGTGCTTCGTACACTACCGAATAACCCGGCAAGAAAAGCGGGAATTTTGGCTGGAGACATTTTATACAAAGTAAATGGTGAAGATGTCTATAATCTTTCTACGGATGAAATCGCTAAAAAGATAAGAGGCGAAACGGGCTCTGAAGTGACGGTTACCGTGGTGAGAGATGGCGAAGAAAAGTCATTCACAATGAAGCGTGAGACAATCAACAATGTTTCAGCGTATGTTGAATATGATGGAACGACGGCAATTGTGACCGTTACGCGATTTGATAATGATACGGGCACGATGGTGCAAGGGTTTGCTAAAGAGTTTAAGGATAAGGGTATAAATAAGGTAATTTTGGATTTGCGAGGAAATGGTGGAGGGTATGTTTCGGCAGCGCAAGATTTATTAAGCCTATGGATTGATAACGATACGGTATTAGTGCAAAAATCGAAACATTTTGGTAATTCCACGACAGCTTCTTCTTCTGGAAAGGCGATTTTGGCTAATATGAAGACAATTGTGTTAGTAAATGGATCGACCGCATCGGCTTCCGAAATAGTCGCAGGTGCATTACAGGATTATGAAATGGCGACAATTGTGGGCGAAACAACTTATGGCAAAGGCGTCGTCCAGCAATTATTTGACTTATCGGGGGGTACGGTATTAAAAGTAACTACTGCGGAATGGTATACTCCGAAAGAGCGATCAATTAATAAAACTGGTATTACACCGGATATTGAAATTGAGCGGACGTATGAGGACATTAATACAATGCGTGATCCGCAAATGGATAAGGCGAAAAGCCTTTAACGATATTTAACAGAGACGATGCGGTATTTTCTTAGGCGCTTCATTAAGGGAAATCTGATATGAAAATAGTTATTGCAACAGCGGTTTATTATCCTCAAATTAACGGTGTGGCTGTTTTTTCCCATAATCTGGCTGTTGGCCTCGCTCGGCGAGGAAATGAAGTTCTTGTAATTTGTCCTTCGCAAACTGGTAAAAATTATACTGAGATAGTGGACGGTGTGAAAGTCTCCTATCTTAAGTCTGTAGATGTTAAAATATATCCTGATCAAGTGCATAAAATTTCAGATCGAAAAATTATGGGTTTACATTTGCCCCATTTATTTTATAAACACGGTTTCAAAGTATCGATTTTTCCTCATAAAGAGATTAAACAGCTTCTAAATGAATTTGAGCCAGATGTTGTGCATATACAAGTATCCGACCCAATAGGCTTGTCGGTTGTTTCATATGCTCGTAAAAATGGGATACCGGTTGTTACTACTGAACATAATCAACCAGAGGTAATAACGGATCCTTTACATATTCCAAAATTTGCAAAAAGGCCAGCTAATTATTTATTGTCGTCATATTTTCGAAACAGGCAAAGTAAGAGCGATTTTGTAACTATGCCAACGGAGCAGGCAATTAAGAACCTCATTTTGGATAAGAAACAAGAGTTTCCAGTTCCAGTAGCCGCAGTATCGAACGGGGTAGATTTATCTAATTTTAAACCTATAAGACCGACTAAAGAAATCTACAAAAAGTATAATTTAGCTAATTGTCCAACTGTATTATATGTTGGAAGATTAGATCCGGAAAAAAATGTTGGAGCAATTATTGACGCTTTTCTTTTAGCGGAAAGAAGGGTAGAGCGAGCGCAATTAGTAATAGTTGGAGATGGCGTAGATAAAAGTAAATTAGTGAAAAAAGCTATTGGGTATCCAAATATTCATTTTCTTGGCAGAATATTGCCACCAGATTTGTATGAATTATATAGAGTTGGCTCGGTTTTTGCGACAGCGAGTCCGATCGAGACACAAGGGATTGTTTTGATTGAGGCGGCAGCATCTGGATTACCGCTAATTGCGGTAAATGCTGGTGCGGTGGCAGAAGTTTGTATAGACAATAAAAATGGATTTTTGTGTGAACCTGGTAATGTTGCAGAGATTAGTGGAGCAATGGTGAAGTTATTATCTAATCTTGATTTGCAAAAAAAATTTAGTAAAGAGTCTGTAAAAATTGCATCGAAACATGATTTTGAGAAGACGCTCGATAGGTTTATTAATATTTATGAATATGTTATAAAAAACAAAACCATTCGTAATCGATAAAATCTCGCCGGAATAATTTTAAACGACAATGTTTATTAACTTGGCTTTTTTGACGAAAATTATTTTCTTGATACCATTTTCGGTATATTTTTTAACTTTTTCGTCGTCCTTAACTAGGTCGATAATTTTTTTTTCGTTTTCGAGGTTTTCGGTATCCACAGTAATCTTTGCGCGTAGTTTGCCGTTTACCTGAACAATAAGCTCGACAGTATCAGAAACAAGATATTTTTCGTCCCAATTCGGCCATTCATCGTTCGCGTTTAATTTTTCTAGCATTTCAGATGCAAGATGGGGAGCGAAAGGCTTCAATAATTTTGCCAGAATAATTAAATCTTCTTCAGAAGCGCCGACTTTATAGAGTTCGTTGACGTATTCCATTAGGGCGGCGACAGCGGTATTGAAGTTGCATTTATGGATATCGGTTGTGACTTTTTTGATAACACTGTGTCTTATCGTGCGCAAATCGGAAAGTTCATTTCGCAACGTCCTCGACCCGCAGTCGTCATTTTTACAACGGGTCAGGCGAGCTCGTCCAGGTATTTCAGTACCTGATACTCGCTCGTGACCGTTGTTAAAATGACTGCTGGGGTCTGCGAATTGTTGCGAAACGATACTTTTCGATTTGTCGTTCGATCCAAACACTAGCGTCCAACAACGATTTAAGAAACGATAGACGCCGCCGACTGAACGAGGATCCCAGGCGGCATCAAGCTCAACGGGGCCAATAAACATTTCGTAGGTTCGAAGTGTGTCGGCGCCATAACCTTCATCAATGACATCTAATGGATCAATAACGTTACCTTTAGATTTGCTCATTTTTTTACCATCTGGGGCGTTAATGTATCCATGATAAATTAATTTTTTAATTGGTTCACGAAAAGGTAAGAACCCTTCATCAGCGAAAAACTTACACCAGAAACGGATATATAATAAATGGGCGACGGCATGATCGGCGCCAACATAAACATCGGTTGGGGCCCAATATTTTATTGCTGCGGGGTCCCAAGCGGCATCATCGTCGTGTGGCGAGGTATAACGCCAAAGATACCAGCTAGAACAAGCATAGCCATCTAAAGTGTCTGTTTCGCGAGTCATTTCTTCCATATGTGTTTCGCCGGTTTTAGGGTCTTTGACCGGAATAGTAACTTTAAGCCAATCGGTTGCTTTAGCTAAAGCGGAGTGGCCGGAATTATCGGGCTTATAGTCGTCGACTTCAGGAATAAGAACTGGGAGTTGATCTTCGGGAATAGGATGTGGGTTGCCATTTTTGTCGTAAGCAATCGGAATAGGGCAACCCCAATAGCGTTGACGAGAAATCAGCCAGTCGCGCATTTTATAAGTTGTTTTAGGGGTGCCATATAAATCGCGATCGATTAATTCGGCTTCAACAACTGGCAAATTGAATTTTTCAGCAAATTCACGATCGCGCTCATCATAAGCGGGGACCGCCATAATAGCTCCGGTTCCATATCCAGCTAAGACATAGTCGGCGACATAAATTGGGATTTTTTCCTTTGTTGCAGGATTTATTGCAAAACTTCCAGTGAAGACACCAGTCTTTTCTTTGTTTTCTTGGCGTTCTATTTCGGATTTTTTGAGCGCAGAGACTTTATATTCGAGAACTTTATCATAGGTGTCGTCGGTTAGTAGATATTCAAGGCCGGGATATTCTGGGGCGACAACTAGGAAGGTTGCGCCGAGAATTGTGTCGGGGCGGGTAGTAAAGACTTTAATATAGTTATAATGGCGATTTTCGCTGGTCCTCGGTTCGCAGTCGTCATTTTCACAACGGGTCAGGCGAGCTCGTCCAGGTATTTCAGTACCTGATACTCGCTCGTAACCGTTGTTAAAATGACTGCTGGAACCTGCGGATTCGCGAAAATCGCCATTATGAACTATTTTAAAATTAATTTCTGCGCCGACAGAGCGACCAATCCAATTTTTTTGCATAGTTTTAATCTTTTCAGGCCAGTCGAGATTGTCAATCTCATCAAGAAGTTCGTCAGCGTATTCTGTAATTTTGAAAAACCATTGTTTCATCTTTTTCTTTTCAACTTCGTGCCCACATCGCCAACATTTACCGTTCTCGACCTGTTCGTTGGCTAAAACAGTTTGATCTTCTGGGCACCACCACTGATAAGACTCTTTTTGATAAGCGAGACCCTTCTTATAAAGTTGCAAAAAACACCATTGAGTCCATTTGTAATATTCGGGATCAGAAGTGTTAATTTCGCGGTCCCAATCTATTGCATAGCCTAAACGTTTTGCTTGTCTACGGAAATTGTCGATGTTAGTTTTTGTGACTTCTTGAGGAGCGGTACCGGTTTTAATAGCGTAATTTTCGGCAGGAAGGCCAAAAGTGTCATAACCGAAAGGTCGAAGAACATTTAGGTTTTGTTGAGAATAGAACCGAGTGAGAACATCTACGATAGTGAAATTACGCACGTGACCGACATGAAGACCGGCGCCAGAGGGATAAGGAAACATTTCGGCGATGAACATTTTTGGTTTTTTAAGCCCATCGATGGCCTTAAAGGGTTTTTCTTTTTCCCAAATTTTTTGCCATTTTTGTTCTATTTTTAGCGGTTCGTATCTATCCATAGGATGAATTATATCATGATTAGAGGTTAATTTCCAGATTGCCTTGACGGAGGATTTTTGGATTACTGCAAGTAAAATCTATAATCGTTGATGGTTTGTGGCCAGTTAGTGATCTTGGTGTGCCGCCTCGTGGGTTTGCTGAGGTAAGTAGTAATGGTCCAATTTCGGGAAGAATTTGGTCGAAAATAGGATGTTTAGGAATACGAATGCCGATACCAATTTTTTGACCACGATGAGCAAATTCATCAAAATAAAAATGATGGAAATTGGGATTTTTGGGTAGAATTAGAGTTAATTCGCCCGGAATATATTTTTTTATAAGTTTTTCGGCGTTCTTTGGAATAATAGTGTACTTAGAAATCGCTTCTTTATTCTCAGGAACTAATGTAAAAATCTTCCCTGAATCAAAATCACGGTCTTTTAGCCTCATTAAATTTCGGATTGCTGGCTCAGAGTTAAGAGAGACCGCATATCCTTCGACTGTTTCGGTCGGAATGGTAACAATTTCTCCAGCTTTTAAATTCTCGACGATTTGATTTTTCATGAGTTTTATTATATCATATTTTTATGAAAATGATATTGGTACTTGATAATATTCGATCAACCTATAATGTAGGGGCAATTATTAGAACGGCGGAGGGGTTTGGTGTATCAAAAATAATTTTGTCTGGTTATACTCCGAGATTGCATGATAGTAAGTTGTTGCCTCATCTAAGAGAGAAATTGGATCACGAAATTCATAAAACTGCACTTGGGGCAGAAGAGATGGTGGAGATATGCTCTAGTAATGATATAAAGCTAGAATTGATTAAATTGCGAAAAGATGGATGGCAGATTATTGGATTAGAAAATAATATTTCGGGCGTGCCTTTATATAAACTGGGGGACACGGCTTTTTCGCAAATACTCACATCGAAAACAGTTTTAATTCTCGGAGAAGAAGTTGAAGGAATTAAACATTCACTCTACGATTCGATAGATCTATTTGTTGAAATTCCGATGCGTGGCAAAAAAGAATCGTTTAATGTATCAGTGGCGGCCGGAATTGCGATATATGGTATAATGAATTCATGATAAAAGTTTATACAACACCTACATGTGCATATTGTCATGCACTAATGGATTGGCTTGAGAATATGGGGGTTGAATATGTGGAAATTGATGCAACGAAAGAAAAAGATGTTACGACGGTTCCAGTTACGGAAATAAATGGAGAAAGAATTGTAGGGTTTGATCGACCGGCGATAAAAAAAGCGCTAAGAGCGCAAGGATAAGGTCAGTGACCTATATTGCTATTGTACCATACTTTTATAAAAAAGTCAATATCTTGATTGATTAAACGAAAAGTGATAAAATAATTAAAATTATCTATTAAATTAAGGAGTAAAATGCCTGAACCTAAGAAACAGAGTAGCCCGCGTAAGACTGGGCTTCGAAGGAGTCATCTTAGGCTCGCGTTAGCTAGGAGAGTTAATAAAATTTCTCCTGTTAAAGCGTTCGAGACTAAGAAGAAGACACCAAATTTAAAAGTTAAAACCAACAAAAAAGCAATAAAAGAGAAAGAAAATTAAAGTATATGGCTAGTAATCGACATTTAGGTAGAGTTATTGTTCTGCAAAGCTTATATGAATATGAGTTAAGAACCTTCGCTAAAGACCCAGAAGTCGATTTAGACACGATTGTTGCAAAGAATATTGAGCCGTATGAGAAGACGCTTGGTGATACTGAGTTTGTATATAATTTAGCACACAAAGTATCCGAAAATTTTGATACCCTCGACAAGGCGCTTCAGCCGATGGCGCCCGAGTGGCCGATTAGCTCAATATCAGCAATCGATCGAAATGTCTTAAGAATGGGGTTATATGAACTTTCGGAGTGCCGAGAGACTATTCCGCCGAAAGTTGCGATTAATGAAGCTGTTGAGCTCGCGAAAGCGTTTGGTAGCGAGAACTCGTCTAAATTTATAAACGGGGTACTTGGGACGGCGTATAGAGAGCTCGGAATTGTTGAAGAAGAAAATGGATCAAAAAGACAAAAGACGAATGGTGGAGCCGACCGGAAGGAGAACGCTCAAAGTTCCGGAAGCGATACCGACGGAGAAGGTTAAGGAATCTGCCTTTGCCAAAATCAAGTCGGCGGTTTTTAGAAATAAGTCGACAATACAATCAATTGTACGTGAACCGACATCGGGGGGGATTGTTTTTCGATATACTAAAGATAATAAAGATATCGAGATTTTATTGATTCAAGATTCGAAGGAACGTTGGACGATTCCGAAGGGCCACATTGAGCCTGGCGAAACTGCAAAGATGACGGCAAGACGGGAAATTGAGGAGGAGACTGGTTTGCAAAACCTTTCTGTTTTAACATGGTTGGGCAAAATCCATTTTAAATATAGAAGACTTGATAAATTAGTCTTGATGACTACACAGATTTATTTAGTTCAGTCATTAGATGACCATGAAAAACCGATTCCAGAAAAATGGATGAAGGGTATAAGATGGTTTTCGTTTACCGAAGCGCTTGAGGCTGTTGAGTATGAAGATATTGAAAAACTCATGCTGATAGCGAAGAAAAAGATAAGAGCAGGGGATTATTAAAGGAGGATAATGGATACAAATAAATATCAAGAATTTGCAAAAAATAAACTAGGTTTTGAATTTAATGATATTAATTTACTTGTAACGGCTTTAACACATCGGAGCTATGTGAATGAGCATAGGAAAGTGCATGAGCATAATGAAAGATTAGAGTTTTTAGGCGATGCGGTTTTAGAGTTAGTTTCTTCGGATTTCTTGTATCGAAATTACAATGAATCTGAGGGAATTATGACGGCGCTTCGAGCCGCACTCGTGAGAACGGAGTCGATTGGTGAGGCCGGAAAAGAGCTCGGATACGAGCCACTGGTGCGACTTTCTAAAGGGGAACAAAATGGTTCGGAACGAGCACATGACGTGATTTTGGCGGATTGTTTTGAAGCTGTAATTGGGGCGATTTATTTAGATCAAGGATATGATGCTGCAAAAGAATTTATTGGCAAACACATTCTAATCAAGATTGACTCTATTTTAGAGGAAGGGACTTGGAGAGACCCAAAATCATACGTTCAGGAATTAGCGCAGAAAATTGATGGGATTACTCCGGTCTATAAGACCTTAAAAGAAGATGGTCCGGATCATGATAAAATGTTTACGATTGGGATATATGTTGGGGATGATTTAAAAGGTATAGGAACTGGTCATTCGAAGCAGGAGGCACAGACGGAAGCGGCAAGAGAAGGTGTGCGAGAATATAAGAGGTTAGAAAAACAAAAATCTAAAGATTGACTTTTTGATTTAAATATATTATAATGTAATTATCAGGTTTTAGCTGGCACTTAGGGGGGTGAGAATTATGAAAAAGAAACCTGAGGAATCTTTATTGGATTTTGTAGTTTTACAATTCTATGATGAGGTCCGCAACTTATTATCGGATGCTGGTCGTTATGCTCATTCGTATAGATTATATGAAAATATTAACGATTCGGCGACGAGGTTTAAAGTAGAGCACGTCCTTCAAAAATATTACAACGGTAATGTAAGGAAATTAAAAGACGACATTCACTTTCGTCGACGTCAATGCTCAAAATCGATTAGCGAAATAAATCGACTTTGTGAACGTATCGGAATTGTTAGGGTGAGGGATAAAGATGCTTTAATTGATTTGTTGCTTGATGAAGGACGAAGAGCTGGGTGGAGAAAGTTGATAGATAAATATCAACGGGAAAATTTGATTGTGCCGCTTCAAAAAATCGAAATGGACTATCGAAAACAACTTAACGAAAAGGCCCCGTAAGGGGCCTTGCTTTTTTTGAGAAAATCGGATATAATGGTGAGGTTAATAATTTAAGGAGAAAAATGCTAGCGATTCGTATGCAGCGTAAAGGCCGGGCGCATTATCCTACGTACCGGATAGTCGTCCAAGAATCACAGCGCCATCCCCTTTCGGGTCGCGTCGTGGCTGAGGTCGGCAATTATAACCCCGCGACAAAAGCTTTAACGCTTGATAAAGAGGCGGTGGAAAAATACTTATCTAATGGCGCACAACCTTCTAGTAGGGTAGCGTTTATTTTAAAGAAGAATGGCGTTAAATTACCAAAGTGGTATAAGGATGTTGCAGCAAAAAAGACTGCGGCAAAACACGCAGACAAGCTTCGTAAGAATCAACCTAAAGAGGAACCGGCGGTTGAAGCACCGATAGAGGAAACTCCGGCGACGGAAGAGGCTGCGACAGAATAAACGATATGAAAATAACCCCGAGTAATCGGGGTTATTTTAAGGTGCTTAGAGGTTATAAAGCTCGGCAAGCTTTTTATCACAGAAGAAATAGTAACCTGGACCGTTGTGATTGCGATAGGTTTGGTCGAATTCTTTTGCGTCAAACTCGATTTCGTCACCTATGCGATAGGCTGTTGACAAATCGTAGATTGAAATACCTACTTTTTCTCCATAATAATCGCCTTCGATGTCAACGATTTTTGCTTTACTAGCACGACAGGGGCCGTCTTCGCTTCCGTAGACAATGGCATCTTCGGGAATGGTCGCGACGACTATAACTCCGCCGAGGCATTTTTTGTAAACTTTCTCGGGGGGAGTGAAGGTGTTCCGAAACGGAGATTTTGGGATTGCTCCCTCGATTTCGAGTGCCAGTCTGTGGACTTCTTTGTTCTTGAGATCAAGCAGAAGCCCAAGATATTTTTCGGCCGCATCTGTGGATTTTCTGCAGGCGTAAGCCGCAGCAATTTGTTTATAAAAATCGCGGCTATTTATCCACGCCATGATGGTCTCATTAGGTATTAAGACGTTGGCGCAGGATTTGGCTGCTGCCATTTTGACTTTGTCGTTGGTGTATCCAAGGCACCATTCGATGATGTCAAGGGTAAGTTCGTTTCTTTCCATGATGGACCTGAGGGTCATGAGGACGATTTCGGGATATGGGTTATGGAGCCCGCGGTTGATTTTATCCGGCGGGAGTGAGACCGTTTTACATAGAGATCTTGCAGCTTTACGCACTTCTTCGCTGGTGTCGCTTAGCCCGGTCTCAATAAAATGAACCGGAATATCGTCTCGGTTTTTGCACGCATTGATAGCAGCAATGCGATCTTCCTTGTTTTGGCTGCTGATTGCTGAGCGGATTGTGGTAATGTCTAAATTTTTCATATAAACCTCCTAAAGTGTAAATGTGCGAGACATAACCTCATTCTTATATTATACACCAATATGATATTTTTGTCAAGTATTTATAGAAAAATAGGGTAAAATAATGGTAGCGGATACTTTTTTGTGCTATAATGAATAAAAATAACTAATATGGAGAAAGAAATGGCTACTATTGACCAACAATTCGTAGAATATATTGTAAAAACTTTAGTCAACAATCCTGATAAGGTAGCAGTTGAACGAAAAATTGATGAGAAAGGGGTTCTTCTTTCTTTGACTGTCGATCCAGAAGATGTTGGTAGAGTAATTGGAAAAAGAGGTGTTACGGCGCAAGCAATTAGAGTTTTGCTTAGAGCTTTAGGCACAAAACAAGATGCACGTTATAATTTAAAGATTGTGAATACCGATGAAAATAAGGAAGAAAAGACTGCAGATACGACAGGCGAATCGACCAATGGGGATGAAATCGAGGATGATACCGGTGAACCCGAGGAAGAAACGTCTGAACTTGCCGAAAAGACGAGAGCTGAACTTGCCGATTTGGACGATCTTGATATATAAAAAAGTCTTGACATTTAAAAATATAAGCATATAATTAAACATAAGCTAACTAACTGCGAGTTTGCTTAAAAGATAAAACAATAGAGTTGAGAGCTTTATCTATGTCTAAAAAATGCCTTCCGTTGAGGCATTTTTTGGTAACTAGGTTTTTCACAAAAGAATAAAAATAATTAGGGAAATCTTAATTATGAATTTGATTATTGATTATTTCAATGATGTGTGATATCCTTAGTTATAAGAAGTAGTGTGCCTTGTTTTTGTAACTTGTGGGAGCTGGCGACTCTCTATGGGGGAGACACGGCAGTAATCTTCGGCGCTGAGGTAATTTATTTACCAAAAAAGATTAAATAACACTAATATAAAAGAGGTAGAATGGCAACTAAACCGAAGTCTGGTGAAAGAATATTTTTCACCGAAGGGGATCAAGCACTTCCAATTCCGGATCTTACCGCACACCAAAAAGATTCGTGGGAAGACTTTGTAAAAAATGGACTTAGGGAGGTTTTTGCTGAGCTTAATCCGATCGACGATTATACCGGTCAAAAACTTTCTTTAAGATTCAAAGACTATTATTTTAAAGATCCAAAAGAAACGGAGCAGGAAGCTAAATATAATCTTGCAACTTATGAAGCTCCACTTCATGTGCTAGTAGAACTTGAAAATAAGACTACTGGCGAAAAGAAGGAACAAGATATTTACTTTGGCGATTATCCGTGGATGACTGAGCGTGCTACGTTTATTATTAACGGAACAGAGAGAGTAATTGTTTCTCAGCTAATTAGATCGGCTGGAGTTTTTTTCAATGCTGAAACGGTTGGACTTCGTCGATATTATGGTGCAAAAGTGATACCGGGAAGAGGGGCGTGGCTTGAATTTGAGACTGCAACGAATGGAGCAATTTATGTAAAAATTGATCGTCGAAGAAAAATTCCGGTAACGACTTTTCTGAGAGCTTTAGGGCTTTCAAAATCGGAGATTAAGTCAAAATTTGAAAAAATAGATACTGGTGAGAAGAAATATATTGAAGCCACTCTCGAAAAAGATACGACATCTTCGCAGGGTGAGGCGTTGTTGGAAGTTTACCGACGAATTCGTCCAGGTGATCTTGCGACGGTTGAAAACGCTAAATCGATGATCGAAAGAATGTTCTTCGATCCGAAGCGCTACGATTATTCAAATGTTGGTCGTTTTAAGATTAACCGCCGACTTGGGTTTGAAACGCCGAATGAACCGAAGTATCGAACTTTGCAAATGGATGATGTGGTTGCGATTATTTCTGAGATTATCAGACTTAATAATACTCAAGAGCCAGCGGATGATATTGATTCACTATCCAATCGTAGAGTTAAACTGGTCGGCGAGCTTGTTCAGAGACAATTTAGATTAGGTATGCTTCGTTTGCAGCGAAATATTCTGGATAGAATGTCTATGGCAAACCTAGATGAAGTTACCCCGTCTCAATTATTAAATTCTCGTCCAGTTGTTGCTGCTGTGAAAGAATTCTTTGCTACCTCACAACTTTCACAATTAATGGACGAAACAAATCCATTTTCTGAATTAGCTCATAAGAGACGCCTTTCATCAATGGGTCCTGGTGGGTTAACTCGTGAGCGTGCAGGATTTGATGTCCGCGATGCTCACCCGACACATTACGGTCGCATTTGTACGGTTGAGACACCGGAAGGTGGAAACGTTGGTCTTGTTTTGAACTTTGCAACTTATGCACGAATTAATGAGTATGGTTTTATTGAAGCTCCCTATCGCGTCGTGAAAAATGGTAAAGTTACGGATGAAGTTGTATATATGGACGCAGATACGGAAAATGATATGATTATCGCTGACGCTTCGGTTAAAGTTGATAAAGATGGTATATTTATCGAAGATTGGGTTTCTGCACGAGTACACGGTGCTCCGTCCCAGGTAGAAGCAAATCGAGTAACACATATTGACGCTGCACATAAGGAGATTCTTGGAGTTTCGGCTTCGCTCATTCCTTTTGTGGAGAAGAACCGTGTTGACCGATCTTTGATGGCATGCGCAATGCAAAAACAGGCTGTTCCTCTACTTCGCCAGGATAATCCAATTGTCGGAACTGGAATTGAAGGCGAAGTTGCGAAGAATACATCGCAATTAGTGATGGCTTCTGGGAATGGTGTAGTCAAAAAGGCAGATGGAGAAAGCGTAATTGTTACTTATGATAAAGGTGGCGATAGAGAATATAAGTTACAACACTTTGAAAAAACCAACGACGACCGTTGTTATAATCAGCGAACCGTTGTCGCTCGTGGTCAAAAAGTCAAAAAAGGTGACATTTTAATTGAGGGTGCTTCAATCAATAATGGCGAGCTTGCTCTTGGTAGAGATTTGTTGGTTGCATTTATGCCTTGGCGAGGATATAACATGGACGACGCGATTGTTATTTCTAATCGTTTGGTTGAAGATGATACTCTTACTTCTATCAATATTAAAGACTTTGATGTCGAAGTTCGTGAGACTAAACTTGGACCAGAACAAGTTACTCGTGATATCCCAAATGTATCGGAACATTCTTTGAGGCATTTAGGTGAAGATGGGATTGTGACGGTTGGTTCAGAAGTAAAAAATGGCGATATACTCGTTGGAAAAATCACTCCTAAAGGAGAACAAGAGTTAAGTTCAGAAGAACGTTTGTTGCGCGCTATCTTCGGCGAAAAAGCAAAAGACGTACGCGATACTTCCGTAAGGATGAACGGTTCATCAACTGGTAAAGTTGTTGACGTAAGAGTATATACACGCGAGCAGGGTCACGATTTGAAGGCTGGCGTAATAATGCAAATTAAAATTTTTGTGGCCGAGATTAGAAAAATTGGCGTAGGTGATAAGTTGGCTGGTCGTCACGGAAATAAAGGTGTAGTTTCGCGGGTATTACCTGTTGAGGATATGCCATTTATGGCAGATGGAACGCCAATTGATATCATATTAAGCCCGATGGGTGTACCATCACGTATGAATTTAGGACAGTTGTTTGAGACGCATTTAGGTATGGCAGCAAAGGCTCTTGGTTATAAAGTTGCAACGCCTTCATTTAACGGTGTCCCTGACGAAGTCATTTCGGATGAGCTTGAAAAGGCTGGATATGAAAGAGACGGTAGGGTCCAGCTATATGATGGGTTAACTGGTGAACCATTTAATGAAAGGACGTCTGTAGGTGTGATGCATATGCTCAAACTTCATCACATGGTTGAAGATAAAATTCATGCTCGTTCGACTGGTCCTTACACCATGGTGACGCAACAACCTTTGGGCGGTAAAGCGCAAAATGGTGGTCAAAGATTTGGGGAAATGGAGGTTTGGGCACTTGAGGCTTATGGAGCCGCAACAACGCTCCAGGAAATGTTGACGATTAAGTCGGACGATGTTTATGGAAGAGCAAAGGCGTACGAGGCAATTATTAAACATGAGCCAATCGAGGGGCCAAAGTTACCGGAAGGGTTTAACGTTTTAGTTAAAGAGCTTCAAGGGCTAGGTTTGAAAGTTGATCTTTTGGACCATGGTGAAGCCGCTGACGCTGGTGATGTGATTGAAAAAACTTCAAAAGAAATTGAAAAATCAAAAGACGATCAGTCCATCTATGATCAACATAAGAAAGATACTGAACCGCAAATTTTGGACCTCGATGATGAGGAAGCCGAAGCAATGATGGCAGATGAGGGTATCGAAATAACGGAGGCCGACGAAGAGGATGGCGCAGTTGACCTCGGAGAGGAGTTCTAATATGGCGTGGATGGATAATTTTATCAGCGCATCAGATTTTGACTCGATCAGACTAACCGTGGCGAGTCGTGATGATATTTTGAATTGGAGTTATGGCGAAGTTACTAAGCCAGAAACAATTAACTATAGAACACAAAAACCAGAACGAGACGGTTTGTTCTGTGAACGAATTTTTGGGCCAACCAAAGATATTAACCCACACGATTCTAGACTCAAGGGGATTAAATCACGCGAAATGGCCGTTGATAAGGAAGGGAATCCTGTCACTAAGTCTATTACTCGACGCGAAAGAATGGGACACATTGAGCTTGCTGCGCCAGTTGCGCATATCTGGTTTATGCGCGGAATCCCTTCTGCTCTATCGTTACTCTTAGACATGACGGTAAAAAATATTGAAAAAGTTGTTTACTTTGCAACGTATTTAATTGCAGACGCAAGAACTGATGAAATTACGAAAAAGCTAGAGGACTTAGAGGGTCAAATGAATGCCGCTCGCGATGCAATTAAATTACGATATGAAAAGGAAGCCAAAACTGATGGTGCTAATGTGAAAGCTTTGGCCGAAGCGCAAACAAAAGAACTCGAGGAGCTCGAATCTGATTATGTTTCTCGAAAATCCATGCTTGAATCATTCAAGAAGGGTGGTGTAATTACCGAAGTTGATTATCGAAATCTTCCAGAAGAATATGAAGATTTAATCACGGTTGAAATGGGCGCTACTGCAATCAAAAAAATGCTTGATGAAATCGAATTAGATAAACTGATTGAAGATTTGCATAAAGAGGAAGAAGAATCAAAAGGTCAAAAAGAAAAAAAGATCCAAAAGAGACTAAAAACTCTTGAAGGAATGCAAGCAGCTGGTATTCGACCGGAAGATTTAATCTTAACCGTGATCCCAGTTATCCCCCCAGATCTTAGACCGATGATTGCACTTCCTGGTGGAAGATTTGCTACTTCAGATTTAAACGATTTATATAGGCGAGTTATTAACAGAAATAATCGTCTTAAGAAATTAATTGATTTGAACGCTCCAGAGGTTATTTGTAGAAACGAGATGAGAATGCTTCAGGAGGCTGTAGATGCTCTGATTGATAACTCTGCTGCACATGGTTCTCGCGGAGCAAATTCTACGAATGGTCGCCGTAGACTTAAATCGCTTTCTGATTTGCTTAAAGGTAAACAGGGTCGTTTCCGTCAAAACTTACTTGGTAAAAGAGTTGATTATTCTGGTCGTTCTGTGATTGTAGTTGGGCCAGAGCTCAAATTAAATGAATGTGGTCTACCTAAACAGATGGCACTCGAGTTATTTAAACCATTTGTCATTTCGTGGTTGATCGGTAATGAATATGCCAATAATATTCGCGCCGCTTCTCGTCTTATCGAAGCAAATGAAACTGTAGTTTGGGATGCTTTGGACGAGGTTATTAAGGGTAAATATGTGCTATTAAACCGTGCGCCGTCTCTACATAGATTATCTGTGCAGGCATTTCAGCCTAGATTAATTGACGGAAAAGCAATTAAGTTACATCCATTGGTTGCATCGGGCTTTAATGCTGACTATGATGGTGACCAGATGGCGGTCCATCTACCGTTATCTGATGCGGCACAAGCTGAAGCAAGAGAATTGATGTCGGCTTCAAAAAATCTATTGAAGCCAGCCGACGGGTCTCCGGTTCTTGCTATTTATCAGGACGTAGTACTTGGAGCTTATTATTTAACTTATGATAAACCGGGTACAGATGTTGGTGAACCGAAGGCTTTCTCGTCTGTTTATGAAGCAGAAATGGCGTATGATCAAGGGATCATTGCTCTGCAAACACCTATTCGTGTGTTTACAAAGCGAGAAATTCGCAATACTACTCTTGGTCGTGTAATCTTCAATGAAATTTTACCAAAAGATTATCCGTATGATAATTCTGTTCAAACTAAGAAGCACCTGTCTAAAGTAATGGCGAATATCTTTGACCTATATGGATCGGAAGTCATGGTAAAAACTGCAGATGATTTGAAAGATCTTGCTTTTGAATACGAAACTATAGCGTCAATTTCTACTGCAAAAGATGATTATCCGACTTATGACGAGATCGATGATTTCATTGCGGAGGGCGACGCAAAAACTGCACTTATCCAGCAACAATTTAACGATGGACTAGTGACGGAAGAGGAACGTTATAAACTTACGATTGCTAACTGGCGTGATATTGATAAAAAGATTTCTGATTTTCTGCAAGGAAAATTGGCAGAAATGGATACTGATATTGCCGTGATGGTAAACTCTGGTGCTCGTGGTAATATTTCGAATATCAAGCTTGCGTCTGCTGAAATCGGTATCATGGTCGATATCAATAATAACGAGATTGAGCTTCCAGTTAAATCTTCGTACAAGAAAGGCCTTAATACGCTTGAATCGTTCATTGCAACGCGTGGTGCACGACAGGGGCAAGTTTCTACCGCTCTTCGTACTGCGGATTCTGGATATCTTACACGTCGTTTGGTAGATGTTTCGCAGGACGTGTTTACAACTGACGAGGTGGCTGAGGATCCAGGATTTGCGGTTTATAGAAATGAAACTGAGCTTTCTGGAATTGGCTTTGCAGCAAGACTTGCTGGTCGTTATACCGCTGAAGTGGTGCCAGGTTATCTTGAAGCTGACGAGTTAATTACAAAGGAGATGGCTGAGCAAATTGAGGCCGATGAAAAGATTGACTCTGTAAAAATACAATCAATTTTGTCGACAACTGCCGTAGATGGAATTCCACGAAAAGCTTACGGGTTAGATATGTCTACACGTTCGTTGGTTGCGGCGCATGAACCGGTCGGAGTAATTGCGGCACAGTCTCTTGGTGAACCGGGTACACAGCTTACTCTTGATACCAAGCATGGTTCAGGTGTTGCGGGGTCTGGCGCGATTGCACGAGGTCTTCCGCGTGTTGAAGAGTTGCTTGAAGCTCGTGCTCCTAAGGGACAAGCCTTTGTTTCTCCTATCGACGGTATAGTTGAAGCTTGGGAAGATGGCAATCACTATGTTGTCCAAATAACTCCACAATCTGGATCGATTGAACGCTTTGAGCTAAACGATCGCAAACCTGCGGTTAAAGATGGCGAAAGTGTGAAATCTGGCGCGACCCTTATAAAGAAGAATGGTGATAATCCTGCAATTAAGGCTCCTTATGATGGCATAGTACAACTAGTCAAAGATGCAGTGATTTTGGTTGCTTCTGCTTCCTCGCCGGTAAGAATTGAAATTCCTGGCGATGCTGAATTGGTAGTTAAATCCAACGATTCAGTTGTAGCTGGAGATAGATTGACGACTGGGTCGCTTAATTTACAAGACCTTTTGAAATATAAGGGCGTTGAAGCTACCGAGCGTTATATCATGAATGATGTCCTTAATGTTTATGCAGCACAGGGACACGAGATTTCCCCGAAGCACCTTGAAATATTAGTAAGACAAATGTTCTCTCGTGTACAAATTAATGATCCGGGAGATTCAGAATTTGTAACCGGTGATATTGCCTCAAAGACAGCGGTAATCTTAAGGAATCGTGAGCTCGAAGCTGAGGGTAAGAAACCAGCAACGTATACTAATTTGTTACTTGGTATTACTAAAGTTTCTATCTTCTCAGATTCCTTCTTGTCGGCCGCATCGTTCCAAGATACTACTAGAGTTCTTATCAATGCAGCAATTAACGGTCGCGTTGATCATCTTCGTGGATTAAAGGAAAATGTGATTATTGGACGAAAGATTCCAGTCGGAACTGGCGTAGCACCACTATCTGAATTTGAGTCTTCGGATTCAAAAGTGCCGACGGAAGAAGATCTCGAAAATATCTAAAAAGAAAGGGCTTTTAAGCCCTTTCTTTTTGTTTCATGGTGTGATATATTATATATAGTTATCAAGAGGTTTTATGCATTTCAAGACAATTTTTAAATCCCTAAAGAATAAAGACATGTTAAAGCGAGTATTTATTATACTTGGCATTATTGTTGCGTATAGATTATTAGCACAAATTCCGGTTCCTATGGGTGATGCTGCAACTTTCAAAGAAGCGGTTTCGAACTTGTTGGAAAAATCTGATTTTTCGAGTTTTCTAAATCTGATTTCTGGTGGCGGCCTAGCTTCTTTTAGTATTATACTCGTAGGCTTGTCGCCATATATTACTGGTTCGATTGTAGTCCAACTTTTGACCAAGGCAATCCCTAGTTTAGAAGAACTTTCGAACGATGGAGAAACGGGGCGTAGGAAGATTAATCAGTGGACGAGAATACTTACTGTGCCTTTGGCAATTGTCCAGTCAATCGCTTATATATTTATTCTTTATCAATCGACCGTTGCGGCTAATGTTGCTACGGATTTCACCCCAACGATGGGTGATTGGGCACTTTCTGTGACTGCCATGACGGCTGGATCTTTGATCTTGATGTGGATGGGCGAATTAATTACTGAGCAGGGAATAGGGAATGGTATTTCGACATTGATTTTTGCTTCGATTATTTCTCAGCTTCCCACAACAATGGCGACGCTGGGTGCATCGTTGACTGATACGGAAACATATGGACCTTTGCAATTATTTGGCCTTGAAATTCCCGTAAATCCTGTTACATTTTGGATAATTCTCGGTTTTGCAGTTGCTATGTTGATTGTAATTTATTTTCTAGTGAAACTAAATGAAGCTCAAAGAATAATCACGGTGAACTATGCAAAAAGAGTACACGGAAATTCGTCTTATGGCGGTATTAAGTCAATTTTGCCAATTAAATTGATTGCGGCTGGAGTAATTCCGGTTATTTTCGCGACTGCATTCTTATCTCTTCCGGCTTTAATTGGGCAGGTGATTACGACTTTCGATTCTGATAATGAATTTGGAGCTTCACTTGTTTCGATTTTTTCGGCTCCGTCGGCGAATAATTTTGCTACAATGTATCCAGACGGCATAACTGGTAAATGGTTTGTTTATCCAGCTTTGTATTTTATATTAGTTTTTATGTTTACCTATTTCTATACTTCAATAATTTTCAACACGAAAGAAATTGCAGATAACCTTCAAAAGCAAGGCGGTTTTATTGAGGGCGTTAGACCAGGGATTGCGACCGCCAAATATCTTAGTAAAGTCGTAACTAGGTTAGATCTGTTTGGCGCTTTGGCGTTGGGCTTGGTCGCCATGTTGCCGTTTGTTACCGATTATATATTTATTATGGTAACAGGGGCACCAATAGGGCTTTCAATTTCTGGTACTGGTCTTCTTATCGTAGTGACGGTGGCGTTGGAGAATTTAAGGTCGTTAGATTCTCGGGCACTTATGGTAACGTATGATGATTTTGGCGATGAGCTTAGAAATTAAAGGTTGGCGAAAAATTGCGAGGTGGATCTTTTGGTCTGTTGTTTGCATTCTGTTTTTAGTTTTCTTTGTGCGTGTAGTTGTTTTTGAGGCTTCTTATTATTCTGGTAAAGAAGGTAGTGAAAGGGCAATTGCGGTTGAGGCGGATGCTGAAGCAGAAGAATTAATAGAGACGGAACCGACCGAAAAAGAGGTTGTCGAATATACTGTGTCACCCGATCGTCCAAGATATCTCACTATAGAGAAATTAGGTATTAAAAATGCAAGAATTTTACCGATGGGAGTAAACTCTAAAGGAGAACTAGACACTCCGCGTAATATTTTTGATGTTGGGTGGTACGAGGGGTCTGGTAAGCCTGGGCAAGGCGGAACGATGATTATAGATGGACATAATGGTGGGCCACATGTGCTTGGTGTTTTTAAAAATTTGCCAGATCTAGTGGAAGGGGATTTGATTAAGGTGGAACGAGGCGATGGTGTTTTATATGAATATGAAGTTGTTGAGAATGTTGCAGTTCCATTAAGCGACTCTAATCAATATATGTCAACAGCGGCAAAAACTCCTATATCTGGTAAAGAGTCTATAACTTTAATTTCATGCACTGGAGAATGGTCGCAGACGCAGGGGACATATCTTTCTAGACAGTTTACTAGAGCTGTCTTGGTTGAATAAAAATATTAACATAATTTCGTCCTTTACAAATCTTTTGATGCATGATAAAATTAGATGGTAATTTATGGCTAGTCAAAAGGAAGTGATTAAACTCACGGGTAGCGTCGTCGAGGCGTTACCGAATACCCAATTTCGGGTTGAACTCGAGAATGGTCATATTATTGTCGCCCATATGAGCGGAAAGATGCGAAAAAACTATATTCGTCTCGTTCCTGGTGACAGAGTTGAGGTTGAGTTAACCCCTTATGATCTTACGAAGGGTAGAATCAGCTTTCGGCTCAAAGATTAATATTAACATTTTTAAGTTTGGAAATATGATTTTTAACTGTATAGAATTACAGGGATAAAATTCATAAAATCTTATTGTTATGATTTCGAAACATAATAATATGATTTTCGGAACTTAAAAATATAAAAGGAAAGGATGTTTTGACACTATGAAAGTACGTGCGAGTGTTAAAAAAATCTCACCTGATGACATTATTGTACGCCGGAAGGGTGTGCTTCGTGTTATCAATAAGAAAAAACCTAAGAATAAGCAAAGGCAGGGTTAAATAGATGGCTAGAATAGCTAGTGTTGTAATTCCTTCCGATAAGCAAGTATGGATTGCTCTTACTTACGTATATGGAATTGGAAGAACAACTTCAAAGAAAATCCTTGCGGAGGCTAAAATCGAGCCTACCACTCGGGTGAAAGATCTCACCGAGGCTGACGAACAAAAAATCAACGACATTATTTCCGCGAAATATCATGTTGAAGGTGATTTGAGACGCCTCGTGAGCAATAATATTAAACGATTAAAGGATATTAATTCCTATAAAGGTATCCGCCACAAGGCTAAATTACCAGTCAACGGCCAGCGTACTCGTACGAATGCACGTACTCGTAAGGGTAAGGCGATCGCGGTCGGTGGTGCACAACCTAAAGCAGCGAGTAAAACCTAGGAGTAATTTATGGCAGAAGAAGAAAAGAAAACAACTGCTGCGGTTGATGCTACCGAAGTCACTACGACTCCAAAATCAAAGGCAGCAAAAAAAGGTAAACGAGTTGTTAATGCTGGAGCTGTACATATTCAGGCTACATTTAACAACACTATTATTAGCGTCACTGATAAGACTGGGGGAGTTTTGTCGGCGTCTAGTGCTGGAGCGAATGGCTTTCGTGGCTCTAAAAAAGGAACGGCATTTGCGGCTGGTGTAGCAGCTGAGAAGGCCCTAGAGACAGCGAAGAAAAACCATTCATTGAACTCAGTTGATGTTTATGTTAGTGGAATTGGCTTGGGGCGCGATGCTGCGATTCGGGCGATTTCAACAGTTGGGATCAAAATTGACAGTATTACAGATGTAACCCCGATTGCACATGGTGGTGTGCGACCGAAGGGAGAAAGGAAACCATAATGGCAAGGGATCATTCTCCAGTTGTAAAACAAAGTCGTCGTGAGGGATATGCCTTGGCGCCAAAAGCGCACAAAGTAATGGCAAAAAAATCTGGTATCCCAGGCGAGCACGGCGACATGAGAGTTCGCGGAGGAAGTCTTTATTTGACCCAACTTCGCGAAAAACAAAAAGTTCGCCGTATGTATGGACTACTTGAAAAACAATTTGCAAAATTAATGAAAGAAGCGCAGGTTGCTGAAGGACTAACAGGCGAAAAACTGTTGGAGTTCTTAGAGCGAAGAGCCGATAATGTTGTTTATCGAGCTGGCTTTGCTCTTACTCGTAGACAAGCACGGCAATTAGTGAGTCATGGACATTTTCTATTGAACGGTCGTAGGGTTGATATACCATCAATCCGTTTGAACCCGGGTGATGTTCTGGAAGTTCGTCCTAAATCAGGAAAAACAGAGTACTTCAAGAATCTTTCGAATATCATTGGGGCGGCAAATACTACACCGCTTTCGTGGTTAAAGGTCGATGCTAGAAATATGAAAATTGAAGTTACGGCTTTGCCAAAACGCGAAGAGGCAGAAGCTGGTATTAACGAACAACTAATCGTTGAGTACTACTCACGCTAAGGAGGATAAATGACAACTAAAAATATTCACGAAGCAAGACTTGATGAGGTTAGAGATTTGGGTGAAAATAGTGCAGAGTTTGTAATTAAACCGCTGTATTATGGCTATGGTAACACACTTGGAAATTCGCTTCGGCGCGTACTCCTTTCAAGCGTAAAAGGTGCTGCGATTACAGCTTTCTCGATAGAGGGGACTACTCACGAATTTACGGCTATTCCTGGTATTAGAGAAGACGTGATGGATATCATGCTCAATCTTAAGAATATCCGTTTTAAGGTACATACAGATGCACCAGTTGAACTCAGTTTGGAAATGAGAGGCGACAAGCAGTCTGAAAAGGATGGCGATAAGCGTGTTGTTGCTGGCGATATTAAATTACCAGCAGAAGTCGAAATTTCGAATCCGAATCAAATTATTTGCCATATCGACGATCCGAAGTATACGTTAAAGATGCACTTTATCGTTGAATCCGGAAGAGGATATTTGACGATTGAGCAAGCGGGGGAAGGACGCGTTCATAGCGATATGATTGCTGTAGATGCTGTATTTACACCAGTTCTTAGGGTACGCTACAAGGTTGAAAATACACGTGTTGGCCAAGATACAAATTTGCAACAGCTTACACTTACTATCGACACGGATGGTACAATTACTCCGCGTGAAGCATTTGAGGAGGCGGCGGCGATTCTTGTGAATCAATATACCGCTCTGGCTGGACAAACTACAGTTGAATCAACACCTGCACCTGGAACAAATGGTGACGATGACGATTCGGGGCTTTTGCTTCCGATCGAAGAGCTTGATCTATCAGCTCGAACGGCTAACGCTCTTCTTAATAATGATATTAAGACAATTCGAGACTTAGTTACTCTTTCAGAAACCGATCTGAAGGATTTGAAGGGTTTCGGTCAAAAAGCGTTAGACGAAGTTAAGGAAAAATTAACGGAGTTAAATATTTAATATGCACAGGCACGGATATAAAGGCCGAAAATTCGGCCGTGAAACCGATCAGAGATTGGCGCTAACCCGTGGGTTAATGTGCTCTCTGATTAGATATCAAAGTATAACTACTACTTTGGCACGAGCGAAAGAAATTCGACGCTCGATGGAGAAACTAATAACAATAGCAAAAAAAGATGGACTTCATAATCGTCGATTGATTATTGCGCGACTTAATGATTTGGAAGCAGCTACGCTTTTAGTAGATATGATTGCACCACAAATAAAACGAAATTCTGGATATCTAAAAATTGAACATGCTGGATATCGTCGCGGAGATAATTCTGAGATGGGAACCATCTCCTTTGTGGATGATTTTGATTTTGAAACTAAAGCGAACAATGAGGCTGACAAGGAAGCGAAATCCGCAAAACCTGCGAGCAAAAAGGAGGATAAATAATGAAAACTTATTCTCAAAAAGGGTCAGAAATTAAACGAGAGTGGTATTTGATCGATGCTGCTGCTATGCCGTTAGGCAAGCTTGCCGTAATTATAGCGGATAAGTTAATGGGTAAATCCAAAGTAACTTATACCCCCCACATTGATAATGGCGACTATGTAGTGGTTATTAATGCTAAAAATATTGTTGTTACTGGCGATAAAATGACACAAAAGAAATATTACCGTCATAGCGGTTTTCCTGGAGGAATAAAAGAACTCAGGCTTGAAGAAGTAATCGAAAAAGATCCAGCGAGAGCAATTCGTGAAGCGGTAAAGGGGATGTTGCCTAAAAATAAGTTAGTTGCCGACAGATTATCTCGTCTTCGTGTTTTTGAGGGCGCAGAGCATGATCATATCGCTCAACAACCGCAGGATATTTTGAAGGAGATTAAATAATGGTTGATAAGAAAAAATATACTTACGGTTTAGGGCGACGTAAGGCGGCTACTGCTACCGTTCGTCTTTATGCCGGTAAAGGAGACATTACTATCAATGGAAAGTCAGCGTTAGAATATCTTTCTGGAAATAAGACATTCTTGGCAGAGATTACAGATCCACTAGCCTTAGCAGGGAAGCAAAAAGAATATGATATTACTATTCTTGTTAAAGGGGGCGGTCTTGCTGGACAGGTTGATGCTATTAAGCTGGCAATTTCTAAAGCACTGGTTATCGAAGCTCCAGATCTTAGACCGGTATTGAAGAAGGCCGGAATGATGAAACGTGATCCTCGTGAGAAAGAACGTAAAAAATATGGACTTCGTTCTGCACGTCGTAAAGAGCAATTCTCGAAACGTTAAACAAAGCTTCATATCAAAAAATGGCCCAATTTGGGCTATTTTTTGACGAGATTTTATACTGCAGTTGTTTTTTTTGGCAAAAAATGGCACCGCTAAGTGCTACAGTCAAATATTTATTGGCTAACCAACAAAAGCTGACTTCTTAGCGGTGTCGTTTATACTCTCGTTGACTTTTTGCCAAATTACTTTTTTAATATTTAACTGTAGCAATTTAATTATACCATATTGATTTTTTATTGAAAAGTATTTTTTACGCATGCTTTTAAAAAAAATACAGATATATATTTTTTAAGGCGTTTTCTGGAAAATTAAATTATTCTGTGATATAATAATATACGTTGAGGGGTGTATATTAGAGGTGAGATATTTGGGGTGTTAGCTCAGCTGATAGAGCGCCGCATTCGCATTGCGGAGGTCAGGAGTTTGAATCTCCTACACTCCACCAAAACCCACTTTCTTTAAAAAGAAGGTTCGGCGAAAGAAATAAGCATAAAAAAGAAACAGGTATATACCTGCTCTTTTTTAATGTCTAATTAATTGCTATGCGATTTGTGCTTAGATTCCTGGGACTGGATAGTTAAGAGCAAAAGTGCGAACTTGGCTGTGGAGATGATTGAGGTCATCCATGTAGTCTTCAAGGTGTTCTTCGGACTTTGCTTTTATGCAAATTTCGGCAACCCGCTTCATCCAATTGGCGAGGGTCTCCATATCCTTCTTACTTAAACCTCGAGTAGTAATTGCGGGTGTTCCTAGGCGAACGCCAGAAGGTCGAAAGGCGGCAGATTTATCGTTTGGAATAGAATTTGCATTGAGGGTTAGCCCAATCATATCTAAGGCTTTTTCGTAAATTTTACCGTCAAATCCAAAACTATCTTTTACATTAATAAGAATGAGATGATTATCTGTGCCATTGCCTTGCAGGATGAAGCCGTGTTCTTTAAGGCTTTTAGCAAGAGCTTTGGAGTTTTCTACTATATTTTGGGCATATTTTTTAAAGTCTGGCTTCAAAGCTTCACCAAATGCCACAGCTTTTGCGGCAATAATATGTTCAAGTGGGCCGCCTTGAGTCCCAGGAAAGACTGCGCGGTCTATTAAAATAGGGATATTTTTTAGCTTTTTTTCTGGTTTTTTGAGGGGGGAGGCGACGTTACCTTTGCTCAAGATTAATCCACCGCGTGGTCCACGAAGGGTTTTATGAGTGGTTGTTGTCATAACATCAAAACCAAAATCTAATGGATTCGGGTGAACTTTTCCAGCGATAAGCCCAGCGACGTGTGCCATATCTGCCATAAGTAGAATTTCATGGCCGAATTTTTCGAAGGCTTTTTTACGTATATCGGCTACACGTTTAAAATCGGGTATTTTCATAAATGCAGAATAACCAACTAAAATAATTTTTGGATCTTCTTTTAGTGCTTTTTCTTCTAGATCGTCATAATCGATGTTTCCTTCATCTGTCACGCCGTAACCTACAAAATTATATATATGCGCACTTTGAGTGACTGGTGCACCGTGAGTCAAATGGCCACCAGCGGGTAGAGACATGCCGAGAACAGTATCACCAGGCTCTAGCCATGCATAATAAACTGCGTTATTGGCTTGGGCACCAGAGTGGGGTTGGACATTAGCGTGATCGGCATTAAAAAGCTTACAGGCGCGGTCAATTGCTAACCTTTCGATCCTGTCCACATTAATTTGCCCGCCATAATAACGATAATTCGGTAAAATTTTTTCGGCGATTTTTTCTTCTTCCCACTCATTTATACCTTCGAAGCTGGGATAGCCTTCAGAATATTTATTAGTCAAAATTGAGCCCATGGCTTCTAAGACTGCTTTAGAAACATAATTTTCGCTCGGAATTAGCTCAAGCCCTTCGCTTTGGCGAAGTTTTTCTTGTTTAATCAAATCAAATACTAAATCTTTCATAATTTTCTCCTTAATTCTTGATGTATTTATTGATCGAATAGGTTAGATCATTTTCCTTTCCTTTCTTGATCGTTTCACGGAGATATTTAGTTTTATCAAATTCTGGGAAAAAGGTGTCGGCGTCCGAAATGGAGGCATCAACTTCGGTCAAATAGAGATTTTTAGCATATGGTAAAAGCTCAAAATAAAGCATGCCGCCACCAATGACAAAAATTTCTTCATTAGATTCTTTATAATCTTCGATAAATTCTTTGAGATTAGAAACAGACAAATCTGCACCCTTGACAGGGTTGCGAGACACAACTATATTTTCGCGGCTGGGTAATTTTCCTGGTAGAGATTCCCATGTTTTTCTACCCATGAGAATTTTATGCCCCGTAGTTGTTTCGCGGAAAAATTTCATATCTTCTTTAATGTGAAATAGGAGTTTGCCCTTTTTCCCAAGTTCACGATTTTTCCCAATACAAGCAATTAAACTAAACATATTTACTCCGTGATGGGCATCTTAATTGTTCCGAGATTTTCATAGTTTTCTAACTTAATATCTTTTAATTCTTTAGAGTTATCAAAAGCATAAAAATCTTTAATTTCGGGGTTAATCCAGAGTTTCGGGGCGGGAGGAAGGGTGTTATTTTTGATTGCTTCGTCGTAGCGAGCAATTTGTTCTTTAATTCCATCTACTTGATTTTCATAAATATGAGCATCGTTAGTAATGAAAGTAAATTGTCCAGGCTTAGCACCGACACATTGTGCAATTAAGAAACAAAGAACGGCATATTGTGAAATATTAAATGGAAGACCTAAAGGTACATCAGAAGAACGAGATGTAACTAAAAGGTTTAATTTTCCGTCAATGAGATTCCACTGCGAATTCCAAACACAAGAGGGGAGAGCGGCGGTCGGGAGCCATTCGTTTTGCCAAAGTGACATAATCATGCGGCGATTACCAGGGTTCTTTTTTAAAGTCTCGATCAGATTATTGACTAAGTCGTAGCGTTTAACAATCCAGCCATAAGCCGTACCGATAGTATGGGCGAAGTTGGTTTTGGGTTCAGTGGGGTGAGACTCAGCGAAAATTTGATTGATATTTCGACCCATGTAAGTTCCATCTTCGGCGATTTCCCATTCATTCCAAATTTTAATTCCGCGTTCTTTAAGCCAACGGACATCGTTACTGGCTTGTTGGTAAATCCAGAGCATTTCAAGTGTGGAAGTCTTGAAGGCAACTTTTTTGGAGGTTAAGATCGGGAATTCTTCTTCGAGGTCAAATTCGAGAATCTGATGCGGTAAACGAATGGTCTGGACTTCTTGTTGACCTTGGGCGAGATGGTCGGGGATTGCCGAAGCTGCCGCACCGCCGCGTTCGTCTATTTTCTTATAGTTTGTGATTTTCTCTCCATGTTCAAGGATACGCCGACAAAGGTCAATATATTGGTCATCGAATCTACTCATTTTACCTCCATTTTTATCATTATAACATGAAAAAGCCCCGAATTTTAAAATTCGGGGCAGACAGGGGGTTAATTTATATAACTTTTTTCACGCCAAGAATACCACTCTCCATTATTGACTAATAGAGTACACATGACAATCAGTGCGGTGATATAGCCAGTATCGTCGTAATCAATGAGGCGGCGCTCTTCAAAATAATCTATAGCCCACATTTCACTTGCAAAACATGCACCGTGCAAAGAATAGTCACATTTTTTCATTTCTGCGCGATCGCGACTAGACGCTTTGCGACTATTTCTTTTCATTAATAACTCGATTTTGGCTTTGTCATAGCAAAGAGTTACGATGAGCGCGGCCGCTTTATCGGTAACGAAAAGCAGGCGTCCGGTTGTGGTAGATTTTTCGGCCATTTCATGGAGGATATTTTGAACATTTTTGTCAAAATCAATGTCTCGCTCTGGCGACTTTTCGGCAAAACAATGAGCATAAACAAGCTCATTAAAAGTTTTAGAAGCCTCATCGCGATTGCCATTGTCTGGAATATCTCCTGTAATTACTTCAGCGAGATCATGACGTTGAACTGCCTCATAGAGTTCTTGGAAAGTATAGCCGCCAATGCCTTCAAAATCGCTGCCATATTTATATCTTACGGCGCGGGCGAAAATTGCGAGCATGAGGTTAGTGTGCGCGCCGACGGACTCCGGAGCGTATTTTCCCTTGAACCAGCCATATCGGCTATTGTAGGAGCGAGGTACTAGGCCGAGCCTCGCAGTATCGAGAATTTGTATTGCGATACCGTACATTTCTTTTGCGCTAGGACAGCCGAACTCTTGTTTCCAGGTTTTAGCCAATCTCTCCTCGTTTTTCATAATCTGTTCGTAGCGATCTTGAATTTTGTCGGTCAGGACGGGCCAAAATTCTTCCGAAATGACTTTTTGGCGTCTAGGTTTTAAGTCTTCTCTAAAAAACAAATATAACAACCTCCAATCTTTTAATGTACTCCCCTGTATTATGATAAATTATAGCATAAAAAGGCGTGTTAATCAAGAAAAGGCAGCTAACTATATTGACATTTTAACTAAAGTATGCTATAATAAGGGGTATAGGTCATTTAGTGGGAGTTTAAGATGGCTAAAAGCCTTTTTTTAATATTAATTTGTAGTTTAATGGGGATATTTAATTCTCCTAGTATTTTGATGGCTACCGATACGGTGATGGCGTCCAGTTTAGATTATAGTGATGCCGTCGAAACAGTTATTATAGAAGAAAAAAACAAGATTGATTCAGAAATAATGAATCACGAGTCTTTTTCGTTTGATGCAATAACTCCTGTTGCTTATTCGGCGCCTATAGAAGATAAAGCGATGTCAGAAACGACTTATGTTGCTCTCGAAAACTCGATCGCTGTAGCTGGCCGAGTGCTAAAAATTGTTGATGTGGCCGATACTTCGATCGATTCTGGTGACCATGTGAATAAATATGGAGACAGGTTTTTATATGGGCATAATTCTACGAACGTGTTTGGCGGACTGGTCAATTCTAGCGTGGGAAATATTTTTACGGTGTCTTATGGCGGAATGTCGAAAAACTATCAAGTAATGAAAATAGTGATTTTTGAGAAAAACAGTTCGACTGGAAGGCTGCAGCTTAATGGGTCTGGTAGTTACATGAATTCTGTCGTAAAAGCAAAAAATGACGGCGTTCAATATGATTTGTCATTGATGACTTGTTATGGGACTTCTTATGGTAACGGCGATGCGTCTCATCGGTTGGTAATATTTGCGAATTCGATTTAATTTCAACTAATTGTGATATAATGGTACGGGCGGGGTGTTAGCTCAGTTGGCTAGAGCGTCTGCATGGCATGCAGAAGGTCAGGAGTTCGAGTCTCCTACACTCCACCATTTTTTATGAAAAATTTGCAAGGGCATGTTTCTCGAATCGAGCTTTCTGTGCTCATTTTTTTACGGGTTTTATGATATAATGTTGATATGAAGACGATTTTAACTGGCGTGAGAGCAAATTCGATCCCGACGCTTGGGAATTATCTTGGTGCAATTTTGCCGATGGTGCGACTAGCGAATAAATATTCTGAATCTGGAGAATATCAGATAAATATTTTTGTACCCGATTTGCATTCTATTATTTCAGAGGTAGAGGGGGATTTACGAGAAAATGCAATTCGAACTTTAAGATATTATTTAGCCGCAGGTTTGAAGATCAATAATAATGTACATGTTTATCGGCAGAGTTTTGTGCCGGCGCACTCTGAACTTTGCTGGATTTTAAATTGTGTGGCAACGATGGGTGAAATGAGTCGGATGACACAATATAAGGAAAAATCTGAAGGAAGAGCGAGCTGTAACGTGGGAATTTTTGATTATCCAGTATTAATGGCAGCAGATATCCTACTATATTCAGCGGAATATGTACCATTGGGAGAGGACCAATTCCAACATATTGAACTTGCACGCAATTTGGCCGAGAGATTTAATCGAAAATTTGGTAGCGATGTGTTTGTGCTACCAGTAAAAACGACGGAGCAGGTAAAGTTTATGGGGGTTGCGGAGGGGATCCGAATCAGAGATTTGTTAAATCCAGAAAAAAAGATGTCGAAATCAACTAAAGCAGAAAATTCAAAAATTATGTTAGATGATGCTCCCGAAAAAGTTACTAAAAAAATCATGTCGGCAACGACGGATTCGCTAGGCAAAGTAAAGTTTGATATGTTCAACCAGCCGGGGATTTCGAATCTCTTGCAAATAGAGTCTCTAGTGAATGATGTGCCTTTGCAAGATGTGATTTCAACTTGGGCGGGCGAAACGAGATATGGTGACTTAAAGAAAAAGGTGGCAAGTAGCGTGTCGGAGATGCTCTCAGAGTTTCAGACACGATTAGCTGAGATTACAGATGAACAAGTTTACAGAATGTTGGAAGAAGGCGAAGAGTATGCAAATAGAGTGGCTAATGCTAAATTATTAGAGGCGCAGAAGGCGGTTGGACTGAGATAATTGACAAAATAGCATAAGTGTGATATAATGAGGAGATATGATCAGAACGGGGAAAAAGTTTAGTAAACCGGAAATGTCACGCGTGATTAATGGTGACACTTTTTTGCCTGAAAGTGAGGCTCCAGAAGAGAAAGTGCGACTCGATATTTTGATGAAAGAAATTTACAAAAGTTATAATCGTTCGACGCTTCAAAAATTTATCGAGAGCGGATTCGTTACGGTAGATGGGAAAATGGTCAAAAAATCTAATGTTAAATTTCCTCGAGGTGTAAAATTAGATCTGAAGGTCCCGGAAGTTATGAAAAACGCGGATGTAAAACCGGAAATAATTTACGAAGATGACAGGGTTTTAGTTGTAAATAAGCCGGCTGGATTACTTAGTGAAGCGAAGGGCGAATATTGCCCAGAAAAAACTTTGGCTGATTTTGGATATGTCGCGCATAGATTAGATCGCGACACTTCTGGGGTGATGATCTTGGCCAAAGATGAAGAAACGCAAAAATTTTTAAAAAAACAATTTCAGGCTCGGACGGTGCACAAAACTTATTATGCTGTAATATCTGGTAGACCGAAATTAGACGAGGCGCGAATTGATTTGCCTTTGATCCGTGACATGAAGAGGCCAACTACGTTTAGAGTTGACGCAAATGGTAAACCTTCGGAGACTTTTTATAAAGTATTAAAAACCGATGGCCTACATTCTTTAGTTGAGCTTCGGCCGACAACTGGTCGGACACATCAGCTTAGGGTTCATATGAAATATTTAGGACATCCGATTTTGGGCGACCCGGTTTATGGAGAAGAGAAGGCAGAGCGTTTATTTTTGCATGCTGGCAAGTTGGAAATTACTTTGCCGGGTGGGATTAGAAAAGTGTTCAAAGTTCCGATGCCGGATGAATTTAGGGAGATTTTTAATGAAAGAAGCGCGTAGCAAAATGCCGCAGTGGTGTAGATAAAATGTTTTTTAATAATGTTAATCAAATAAATGAAATTGCAAGTCGTTCTGGAACGACAATTTTTGTGATACCTAAAAGTTTTTCCATAAAAATAAAAAATTCGATCGTCGTAGAGCCGAACGAAAAAAGCGTTATTACAATTGAACAGGTGCGTGACGTGATTGCAAAGTTAAGCGTTAAGCAGATAATTGATACTTATGTAGTTATTCGTCCAGCTGAACTTTTGAACGAAGAGGCTGCGAACGCCTTGTTAAAGAGTTTAGAAGAACCGGGTGAAAAAGTGCATTTCGTTTTAATAACTGATTCACCCTCGGCGTTGTTGCCAACAATTTTAAGTAGAGCGTCAATCTATCTATTAAGAGTTATTCCGCAAATTAATATTGATGCTGACGAGAAAAAAAGAGAATTGGCAAAACGATTAATGATCGCTAAGGGGACGGAAATTTTGGAAGTCGTAGATGAAATTTCGCGAAAAAAGGATGGTGTGAGGAAATATGCTTTAGAGATAATTGGATTAGCTATCGAGATGCTGTATAAGTCATATTTTATTACGGGAAAAATGGGATTTTTAGCAAAATTACCACGTTTTTTGAATTTGTATGATTGCATTGCAAAAAATGGGCATATTAAACTACAAATTGTCGCAAATTTGTGTTAATATAGATATATGATTGCAGTTTTTGCGATAATGTTTTTTTCGGTTTATCTGGCTTCCTTTTTTCCATTAGAACCGAAGGAGGAAACTGAGGTAAACTCTCCAAAATACAGTGCTCAAGAGAAAAAGGTGTGGCGAAATGCGC
>JAZUNK010000032.1:0-28156 GCA_045604085.1 Candidatus Nanosyncoccus sp.
GGCCGCAGCAAGCGAGCGCCAGCCGACCCCTCCCGGGCTCGGAGTCGCGCCGGCCCGTCGTTACGGGCGGCGCTCTTCTTCCGCCTCACTCGTAAGCTCCGGCAGATCCCTCGAGACGTCGTCTGGACGCTCAGAAGCAGACCTAGATGCTAAAGTCCGAGGGATAATCATACAGAACACTCTTGGGAATCCAGTAGATATAATCGCTGTTGAAAAACTTGCCAAGAAACATAACTTGACGATCATTGAAGATCTGGCACATTGTGCGGGCGTGAAATATCCAGACGAAAGAGAAGTCGGGACAGTTGGGGCGGCTACGGCGCTTTCATTCGGAAAGGATAAATCGATCGACACGATTTCGGGTGGGGCAGCAATAATACGAGGCAAAGCTTTCGCTGAAATCGAGAGGGGACGGAGCGCGGCAGCACGAGTTGTAGCGCCGGCCGCCCGTGGCTTTCGTACGGCGGCCGGACGCGCCCCGAGATTCAGCGAAAATTTGCCCAGCTTGTCTCCGCGACCATCCGACCACTTACGGGCGAGATTTTATCCTTTATTTGGAGCGGTATGCCGTGGGTTGTCTTATATCCATCTCGGCGGAGCCTTAATGCGACTTTTGGTAAAAATTCACTGGGTTGAGAAATCGGCAGATAATAAATTAGAGTTGACGCGAAGAATAAGTAAATTTGAAGCAAAACTAGCCCTAAAACAACTAAAAGACCTGAAAAAATCTGGCGAGGGTCCAATTCGTGAATTTTATCTTGTAGAAAATAGAAACGAAGTCTTGAAAAAGCTTAAAAAGGCGGGTTATTATTTCGACGGATTTTGGTACGAAAAACCAGTTTCGCCAGAAAGATATTACAAAAAGGTGCATTTTCCAGAAGAAGATTGCCCGAATGCAGTTTTCGTTTCTAAGCATATTATTAACCTGCCTACTTACTATGATAAAAAGGAACTTGAGCCAGCACGAAAGATTATTAAAAACTATTTAATAGAGGAGGAGCGTGAATAGGACAAAGAAATCAGAAAAATTCACAGTAGCCGACTGGGAGGAAATGTTGACGAAATTCCCAGAAGCCAATTTCCTACAATCCCCCTCTTATGCGAAAATGAATAGAATTTTGGGGGCAAAAACCATCTTTGATGATTTTGGCGGAAAAGGTTGGGCGTTAATGATCGTGAGAAACGCAAAACGAGGACGATACCTAGAAATACCGTGTGGTCCCCTTATCGATTGGGACGACGAAGAGACCAGAAGAGTAGTTTTTGACAGAATCTCGGAAGTGGCCAGAAAAGAGAAGTGTGTTTTTGTTAGAGTAAGGCCACAACTTTTATCTAACTACGAAAACTTGAGAAAATTAGAAAAATTGGGACTTAAAGAATCGCCGATGCATCTTGCGGCAGAGCACACGGTAATGATAGATTTGTCACAATCCGAAGAAGAGTTGCTTGCTAGAATGCGGCGACAGACAAGATATGAGATTAGGCGAGCAGGAAAATTAGGAATAAAAGTTGAGCATTATAACAATAGAGACATCTTTGAAGAATTTCACAAAATTCAGTTAGAGACGGCAAAAAGGCAAGGTTTTATCCCTCCAGATATGAAAACCCTACTTGCAGAGAAGGAAGCTTTTGGGGGAAATATCGAAATATATGTTGCAAAAACTACTCAAGAAGAAATAAAGGAAGCGCCTAGTAAAATGCCGCATAATAGAGAAGAAGCGATAGCTTACGGTTTAATTATAAAAGATGGTCACGAAGGAGATTATTATGAAGCAGCTTCAACTGATTTAAACCGAAAATTGCCGGGGGCCTATGCTTTACTTTGGCAAGCAATGAAAGATTTAAAGTCTGAGGGTTACGAAAGATTTAACCTTTGGGGGATTGCACCGCCCGGACAACCAGGTCACAGATATGCCGGAGTAACAACCTTCAAAACGGGGTTTGGTGGAGAGGTTGTCGAGTATGTGCCGGCGCATGATTTAGTTATTTCAAAGATTAGATATATAAAAAATTTAGTAGTTGAAAAAACACGCAAAAAACGGAGACATTTATGAAAGATGCTGACAATCGCGAATCTTGGGATAAGTTTATAAAATCGCATAAGGAAGCGAATTTTTTGCAGTCGTGGGATTTTTATGAATTTCACAAAAAAAGAGGCAAAAAAATTGTTCGGAGAGTGGCTTTGGATGAGAAGGAAGAAATTGTCGGGGCCTATGCCGGAGTAGTTGAAACAGCTAAACGGGGGACATATATGGCAATTGCCGGTGGCCCAATTTTAGACTGGACGAACAAAAAACTAGTACAGAAGATTTTTGATGACATTCGAGAAGAGGGGGGTAGGATGGGGTGCGTTTTCGTGCGAATAAGACCGCAACTTCCATTGTCGGAAAAATCCTTGTTGCTAATGGGGGGACTCGGACTAAAGCGGGCGCCAATGTATTTATCCGTAGAATATGCGGGAATTTTAGATCTTTCAAAATCAGAAGAGGAAATTTTAGCAGGAGCGTCGCAAGGATTTCGACGAAAGTTGCGAAAGGCGGAAAAAAATAATATCGAAATTAAGGCTGAGACTAGCGATGAGGCGATTGACGACTTTTGTAAATTAGAAAAAAAGCACGCCGAAAGACAAAAATACGTCGCCTTCTCTAAGGATTTTTTAAAAAAGCAATTTGAGGCATTTAGGGAAGGAAATGAAATCTTAATTTATACAGCGAGAAAAGACGATGAAATTTTGGCCATGAATTTTATGATTTTTTACGGACCAGAGGCGAGCTATCATTATGGGGTATCTTCGGAATTAGGAACCAAGTACTCCGCAGCACCACTTCTACATATAGCGGCGATGCAAGAAGCTAGAAAACGAGGCTGTATTAGATACAATTTATGGGGAATTGTTGAACCAGACGAAAAAACGCATAGATTCTATGGTGTTTCAGAGTTTAAGAGATCGTTTGGGTGCGAGGAGCTAAAATATACTCCAGCACATGATATGATTCTAAAACCGAGAGCTTACCTCAAAGACTTAATAGTAGAATCCGTTCGCAAAAGAATACGACACGTTTAAAATCGAAAAATGATTTTAGCTAGAAGATTTTAGTGGGATTGTGATATAATAAGCATAAGTAATAAAGGAATCGTATGGCAAAGATAAATCGAAAATATATTGACAAACACTGGGGTGTGTTTATGGTGCGCGGAGGACTTGCGATAATTTTTGGATGCATGATGTTATTTGGTGGACTAACGAATGTAGAAGGTGCGGTAGCTATGATGAGTGTATTTTTGTTATTTATGGGAATTGTCGATGCGGCCGGGGCGCTATATAATTCGACAAAAAAGCATGGTTGGATTAATTCAGTAATTGATGCTCTGATTGATGTTGTTGCAGCCGTGGCTTTATTATTCTTTACCAGAAACGACTTAATTTCTAGTTTAATAATCATTTCTATTTATACTATTTCATCTGGAGTGATCGACGTATTTCACGGTTTCTTGTCAACAGTCGATCCGACAGATCGTTTTATTCGGATTTTAGCAGGAGCTTGCGGATGCGTGATGGGTCTTGTGATTTTAAATGCGGGGAATTTCGAGATTACGACTTTTCTAAGATTTTTCGGAGCTTATATGCTGATCGTCGGGGTAACGAGTTCAATCTATGGAGTCCACAATCGCGCACAAAATATTGAAGACAAAGTTGCCAGAAAAGAAGCTCGTAAGAACTCGAAGAGAAAAAAATAATATTTGCTAGCTTGGACTTGTTCGTCCGTAATTTTTACAATGTAAGTCAAGAAAAAATATCCTTATAGTCTTGAGGATATTTTTCATTGTTAAGTTGTAAAAATTACGCGGACAAATCTGGCCTAAATCTCATTTATGCTGACAAATATCATTTTTTTCTCTTTATATGCTATAATCTTATTGAGGAGATTTCATGAAAGCAATTATTACAGATGCGGGGTTTGCTAGTCGGTATTTACCGATTACAAAAACTATCCCGAAAGCGATGATTCCAATTGGCGCAAAGCCAGTGATGCAACTTTGCGTTGAAGAGTGTGCTGAAGCCGGGATTGAAGAAATTATTATCGTAGCGACGCCGAATACAAAGTCGCGAGAGATATATGAGGATTACTTCCACGGAACAGCAGAGAATGTCAAGCAGCTTTTAGATAAACAAGGAAAGTCAGAAAGGTTTGAGCCAGTAGCTGAAGTCTTAAATTTTCCGAAAATTTCTGTAATTGAGCAAGATGCGACCCTACCTTATGGTAACGGTTCGCCGATCGTTTCGGCTAAAGATTTCGTGAAAGACGACGAAGCGTTTGTCGTCTTGTATAGTGATGATTTAATTCTCGGAAAAGGAGATGTCAAAACCTTAATTGAGACATACAAAGAAAATCCTGGGGCGAAAGCGGTCATCGCAGCACAAGAGATGCCGGAAGAAGTTTGGAATAAATACGGAATGATTGCGTTAAAAGAAAACGGCACTTTAAGCCACATCGTCGAAAAACCAAAAACTCCGGACCTTTCACCAAGCAACTTAACTTCTTATGGGCGATACCTATTAACTCCAGAAGTGTTCGATTATTTAATACCGTCAAATACCGGACTAGATGGTGAACTATGGACGGTAGATGCAATCACGAAATTAGCCGAGAATGGGGATGTCATTGTTGCGAAAAGTGAAGGAAAATGGATTACAACCGGTGATCCAAAGAATTATTTCTTAGCGCACTTAGAATATGTCATGAATTATACTGATTATGCGAAAGACGTACGAAAATATATAGAAAATGATATAATAAAAGAAAAGGAGGAAAAATGAGCGTAGCGGAATGGATCATCGTAGCAATTTTGAGCATGACATTATTAGTATTTTTAATTGTAGCGATAGTTTTATTATCAAGGCTGATTAAACTAAGTAAAGAGATTGAAAAAGTTGTTGGCGAAGGACAAGATATTGCAAGAAACGCCAATGGCATTGTCGCAAATTTAAAGGGAATGACTTCTATCGGTGGGACGATGGAAATGTTCGTTGATAAATACATAATGCCTAAACTAAAAGAAAAAATTAAGGATCAGAAAAAGGAGGAAAAAAATGACAGAGAAAAATAAACGCGGGGCAGGGAAGTTTTTCCTAGGTGCGGCGCTCGGGGCATTAGCTGGCGCGATTGCGGGAAAGTTTGTTTCGAAAAAATTAGAGGACAACAAAGACGAGATCGATGCAAAAATTGACGAGGTTGAAGAAGATTTTTCCGATTTTAAAGAGGATGCTGCGGAAAAAGTAGAAAAGACGAAAGAGAAAGCAGAAAAAGTCGGCGAAACCGTGGCAAAAGAAACTAAAAAAGTAGGAAAAACGGTAGCTGGGGAAGCTAAGAAGGTTGGAAAAACGGTAGAAACTGGCGCAAAGAAGGTAGGTGGAGCAATTAAAGAGGGCGCAGAGAAAGTAGAAAAGACTGCAAAAAATGCCTGAGGCAATCAAGCTAAAGCCAAGTGATTTTGTGCATTTGCATAATCATACGCACTATTCACTTCTTGATGGATTAACGAAAGTTCCAGAATTAGTTGAATTTGTCAAAAATAACGGGATGGAAGCGGTCGCGGTAACTGATCACGGCACAATGTCGGGATTAGTTGAGCTTTATAAAGAATGTAACGCCGCAGGAATAAGGCCTCTTCTCGGGCTAGAGGCCTATGTTGCCGCACGTAAAATGACCGATAAGGACCCAGCACACGACAAACAAAGGTTCCATATTACCTTAATTGCGATGAATAATAAGGGATTTGAAAATCTTTGCCGAATCATGTCAAACGCTGAGGAGCATGGAAAATATTACAAACCGCGCACCGACCATGATGAACTAGAAAAATATAACGAAGGACTAATTTGCCTTTCGGGATGCATGGGCTCGGAAATTTCCGAAGCGATTCGGGCAGACGACGATGAGCGCGCCTTAGAGCTAATTGATTGGTACCGAGGTGTTTTTAAAGACCGCTTCTACTTAGAGATGCAGGATCATGGACACCCGAAATCTTCAACGCACTCGGCGGAACAAAAGAAGGTTAATGATTGGCATATGAGCCACGCAAAGGAATTAGGGCTGCCACTAGTCGTGACTTGTGATGCCCATTATCTTAAAAAGGAAGACCAAGATGCGCATGAAGTGCTACTTTGTATCGGAACGGCAGCGAATTTGTCGGATACGAATCGGATGACTTTGAAGGATTATGATTTGCATGTAATTCCGGCGGAAGAAATTATTGAACATTGGCAAGACACTTGCCCGGAAGCGGTTTTAAATACGAAACGAATTGCGGACAGATGCAATGTTGATTTACAACTTGGTCGGATTTTAATTCCAAAATTCCCAGTGCCAGACGGGGAAGATGAAAAAACTTATCTTGATAAACTAGTTTTTCAGGGTTTAGTATATAGATACGGTGGCAAAAAACTAGAGGAAACTTTAAATTTAAATGTCGAAGAGTGCCGTAAAATTTTAGAAAAAGTAGATACTGAGCGCGATGAGGCACATAAAATTTTGCCACGGATCGATTATGAATTGTCGGTAGTAGATAAGATGGGATATAACGGGTACTTTTTAATCGTACAGGATTTTATAAACTGGGGAAAGTCACAAAGAATTGTTTATGGTCCGGGGCGTGGCTCGGCGGCGGGGTCAATTTTGGCGTATGCGCTAAGAATTACAGAGCTAGACCCGTTGAAATACGATTTGCTTTTTGAACGATTCTTGAATCCAGATCGAATTAGTATGCCGGATATCGATACGGACATCCAAGATACACGGCGAGACGAGGTAATCGAATATTGCTCACATAAGTATGGTTTTGATAGAGTTTCTAATATCGCAACTTTTGGTAAAATGATGGCGAAAAACGCCGTAAGGGACGTCGCGCGAGTTCTTGAAGTCCCATATGCAGAAGCTGACCGACTGGCAAAAATGGTGCCAGATCCAGTACAAGGACACCATGTTAAACTGGCCGATGCAATAAAAAACGTGCCAGATTTGAAGCAAGAATATGAAACTAACCCGACATCGAAAGAGGTTATTGATTTTGCATCACGACTCGAAGGGACGATTCGAAACCACGGAGTACACGCCTGTGGTGTGATTATTGCACCTGATGACCTTGTAAAATTTTTGCCGCTTGAGGTTTCGGCAAAAGGGCCGATTGCCGCACAATTCCCAATGGGGCAAGTTGAGGAATTGGGTCTTCTGAAAATGGATTTTCTTGGGCTGTCCAACTTATCTGTAATTAATAATGCGCTCCGAATGATTCGTAAGGTTTACCATGACGATATCGACATGTATTCGGTGCCATTAGACGATCAAAAGACCTATGAATTGTTACAACGAGCAGAAACGACTGGTGTTTTTCAACTAGAATCTGCAGGAATGAAACGATATTTACGCGACCTTAAAGCTTCGACATTTGAGGATATTATCGCGATGGTGGCCTTGTATCGGCCAGGACCAATGCAATTTATTGACTCGTTTATTAAGCGAAAACATGGCGAGGAGCCGATTACTTATCTACACCCGGGGCTGGAAAATTCTTTAAAGAATACATATGGCATTATGATTTACCAGGAGCAGTTCATGCAGATTTCTAGGGAATGGTGTGGCTTTACGGGCGGCGAATCGGATACTCTACGTAAAGCAGTAGGAAAGAAAAAAGTCGATTTAATGAATAAATTAAAACCGAAATTTATTGATGGCGCAGTTAAAATAGGCGGCGCGACTGAGGAAATTGCAGAAACTTTTTGGAATCAGTTATTAGAATTTGCGAATTATTGTTTTAATAAGTCTCACGCTGCTTGCTATGCTTTAATTGCATATTGGACGGCCTATCTAAAAGCGCATTATCCGGATGCGTTTATGGCGGCACTGATGACGGCAGATATGAGATGGACAGATCGACTTGCGATTGAGATGACAGAATGCAAGAAAATGGGATTAAAAGTCTTAGGGCCTGACATTAACCAATCATATGGTGATTTCGGGATTGTTGGGGGAGAAAAAACAATTAGGTTTGGACTTTCTGGGATTAAGGGAATGGGGAAAGCATTGGTCGAAGAGGTTGTGATTCCTGAACGAGACAATAATGGGCCTTTTAAATCGGTATGTGATTTTGCGAAGCGAGTAGACTCTAGAAAATTCAATAAGAAATCATGGGAAGGCGCAATAAAGACCGGGGCTTTTGATAGATTTGGAGCAACACGATCTGATTTACTGTTTAACTTAGAAGCAATTCAGGCATATGGGGCTAAAATCCAAAAAGATGTCGGATCGGGACAAACGGATTTGTTCGGGATGATGGGCGAAGCTGGGGCGGTTCCAGAAGTAGAAATTAAACCAGCACCAGTTCAGCATCCAGAAAAAGAGCAGCTTTTATGGGAACGGGATTTAATGGGGCTTTATCTTTCGGCGCATCCTCTAGATAAATATGACACTTATTTTGAAGAACAGACGCACCCAATGAGCTTAATTTCAGCGGAAAACAATAATAAAATGGTGACAATTGGAGGAATTATCACGGCGGTGAGGACGATTTTGACAAAAAAGGGGGATAAAATGGCATTTGTAAAAATAGAAAATAAGACTGATGAAACTGAGTTTATTGTGTTTCCATCAATTTTTGCGGAGCACGGGGCAAAATTAGCGGTAGATAATGTAGTCAGAGTACGAGGAAAAGTCAATGCAACAGATAAAGACGGAAATATCACTTCAGATATAAAATTGTTGGCAGAAGTAGTAGAACTTGTTTCGGATGATATATTAGAGTCATATAAATCAACTGGAACAAAATTAGCAGCGCCGGTTGCTGCGCCAGAAAAAAATTACCGTAGAGGAAGCAAAAGTTCTGCCGAACGAGTTTATAGCGGAACGAAGGGGACGCCTAGCAAAACTCCGATTATAGATGAGCCGCGCGTCTTGAGGGAACCTCCGAAAGACCCGCGAAAAGAGCGGTTGTATATTTTGATTGAAGATGCGTCAGATACAGAGACTTTATCTTCTATACGGCGGGTTTGTGATTTAAACTTAGGATTTCAGGAAGTCGTTTTAGTATTAAAAGAGGGGGAGGCCAAACGCCCCTTAAGGATGCCTTTCAAGGTCGATGCGAACGAAGATTTATTAGGCAAACTGCGCGATCTGGTGGGGGAAGATAAGATAAAAGTTTGTTAAAAATTAGAAACCGGCATAAAAAAGCGCAGCTCTTGGCTACGCTCTTCGTTCTGCTATGGGGTTATTCCTCGGCACCTTCGGCGGAAAAAACTACGTCCACTGTCATGTCTCCACCCTGATAGTCGATGTTGTCGAGTTCATGCTCAGCAACCCAAGCGGAGACATAGATCTCTACGCGTTCACCCTCAGTAATGTCCCCAAGCGAAACGGCCTCCGACACATTGGTCTTGTCATTGATCTCGCGAGAAAATCCATCTTCACGATACCATTGGTCAGACCCTTCCTCGTAGTACTTCGTGGTAATGCCAAACTGCATAGCCCCAGCAGCAGAAGTATCGCCACCAAGCTCGATACGAAGATAGGCGTCGTTCACGTCGCCGTTAATTGTGGACAGAGTGAACACGGGGGCTGCAACGGCCTCCTTGCCATTACTGTCACGCCAATCGGTAGAGCCAGCCTCGTTGTAAGCATCTGCCAGAACAGGGAAAACAACTCCGTCACCGGATACATCACCTTCGCTGCCGACAAAGTAGCCAGCGTTGACGTCGCCAACAGCTAGCACGAGCTGGGGGTCATCGGCGGTGACGCCGAAGTCTTCGATGCGACCGGTAAATGTACGCATCCCCGCCAGGCGCGGGAAGTAGATGGATGCGGCGGCGCCGATGGCGAGAGCCAGGGCAATAGTAAGAACCAGAGACAAAATTTTGACGAACTTCTTCATTTTCGAAGCTCCTCCTTAAAAAAATATTTGAGTGTTTTTATAACTCGTCTAGACCATCAAATGCCAAGCTGGTGGACAAAACGAGTTATAAAAACTTCCTAGAGAACGAAGTTAATGAACTTATCCTTCAATGTTTGTCTTAAAGGATATAACTCCATTATAGCACATATGCTTATTTTTGTCAATATATATAAATTGTTTTTGTGTTTTTTACAAATATGACAACTGGGGTGGGCGTGTGGTATAATGGGGCTATGAAAAAGAAGAAAGTGTCAGATTCGGTAACAGTGAATCGGAAGGCGAGGTTCGATTACGTTCTTGGTGATGAGCTCACGGTAGGAATGGCGCTTTCGGGGCCAGAAGTACGATCAATTCGGGATCATCACGTGCAACTAAAAGGATCTTTCGTGACAATTCGGAATAGTGAGCTTTGGCTAAATAACTTAACCTTGGGAGCTGATACGGCGCGAAATATTAAGTTGCTTGCGACGCGGAAACAAATTTCAGCACTTGAGCGCGAAAAAGTAGCAGGATCTACTATTGTACCGGTAAGGTTGCTGGGCGGGGGACGACATATTAAGCTTGTGATTGCAGTTGGAAAAGGAAAAAAGAAATACGATAAACGCGAGTCAATTAAAAAACGTGATATCGAACGGAATAAGTGGTAGAATGGCGGACGAGGAAACTGAAAAGGAGTGGGCAAAATCAAAACGCATTGATGCGGAACGAATGAAGGCGGCAAGGGCGCTCTTGAATGAGAAACCAGATAAAGTTAACGTGGCTTTTCTTGACCCAAATGCAACAAAAGTAAAAGGATGGTCTAACGACCCGAACGTAATTTTTGCCAGCATCGAAAGAATGGGAAACCGATCTATGGCTCTAGCTCTAGGAGGAATTGTTTTGTCTGTCATTGGTTACGTTGGTGGTATGGTTGCGGTTAATTTTAAACTCGGAGCAGCTGGGGCGATGATATCAGGACTGCCAAGCGGGGCGGGAATGATTCTTATAGGGCTAGCAATATTAATGAGCTTAGTTGTAATCGGAACTGAAATTACTTATAAAATAAAGAATGGCAGGAAATTTAGCTCGTCATTTTGGACAGCAGTCGGAACGTTAGTAATAGTGGCATTGTATATTTTAATATCGTCGTGGCTGATATTCTAAGTAAACTAGGTTTCTGGGAAAGAAAAAGCGGCAATTCGTATTGGCTGGGTTGGGAACCTAGAAAACGTTTGCTCGCGTGCTATAATTAGGATATGAAGATTTATTCGTGGAATGTGAATGGACTTAGAGCGGTACTTCGGAAGGGGGCTTTGCAGGATTTTATTAAAAAAGAACGGCCGGATATTTTGTGTCTGCAAGAAACAAAAGCAAAGCAAGGTCAAGCGGAGATAGATTTTCCAGAATATGAAGAACTCTGGAACTCAGCGGAAAGGCCTGGGTACGCAGGGACGGCAATTTTTACAAAAATTAAACCTATTTCAGTGCGCAACAACCTATTAACGGACAAGGATCTTCGGGATCAGTTTGGTGACCCTCTGACAGAAGGGAGAACACTAACGGCGGAGTTTGAAAAGTTTTTCCTGGTCAATGTCTATACGCCGAATTCAAAAGACGAATTAAAAAGATTGAGTCTGCGCGAAAAACTATGGGACCCAGAATTTTTAAAATATTTAAAGAAATTAGAGGAGACGAAGCCAGTCGTAGTTTGTGGGGATTTTAATGCGGCGCATGAAGAGATCGACCTTGCACGACCAAAGACCAATCATCACTCAGCTGGATTTACCGATGAGGAGCGGCAAGGAATCACAAACTATATCAATGCGGGGTTGATCGACACTTTCCGGACTCTACATCCAGAAGAAGTTAGATACACCTGGTGGAGCCATTGGGGGCAAGCGCGAGCAAATAATGTTGGTTGGAGAATTGATTACTTCTTTATTTCGGAGAGTTTACAAAAAAACTTAAAGTCGGCGGAAATATATGAAAAATATGTGGGGTCAGATCATTGCCCGATATCGATTGAATTGGAGTTTTGATGGATTATTTTAAAAAGCTAGAAAAAAACCCGTATGAAGACCTAAAATGGAATATCCCGGAAAGAAAGCAGGGGACTATTAGTGTCATTGGTGGAAACTCGCAAAACTTTCGAACATCAGTGAAGGTATCTGAATTTTTAGAAAACAACTATCCCGTGGAGAGAGTGGATACGATATTGCCGGATGCACTCAAGGGCAAACTGCCAAATTTGCCAAATCTGGTTTTTCTCGGTTCGACCGAATCAGGGTCTTTCGCAGAGGAAAGTGAGCTTTTGAGAGCTCTGAATCGAGCGGATTTTAATATTTTAATTGGTGATTTATCGAAAAATGCGATAACGGGGCGAGTTGTAGTAAGCGCCTGTGAAAATTCCGCATCACCCCTGTTAATTACGCGAGATAGCATAGATTTAATATCCGAGAATAGCCCTGAAAAGATACTAATGAACGAAAATTTGATATTTTTTGCGTCGGTCGCCCAGTTGCAGAAGCTTTTAAGGGCAATTTATTATCCAAAAATGCTTTTATTGTCACAGTCTTTAGTACAAGTAGTAGAAGTTCTACATAAGTTTACCTTAAGTTACCCGATTTCAATCATTACATTACATAACGGTCAGGTTCTTGTAGCAAAAAATGGAGAAGTTAATACAATATCCATAGAAGAGACAGGTTATTCGCCGATCATGATCTGGGGCGGAGAATTAGCCGCAAAAATCGCTGCTTTAAATCTATTTAATCCACATAATTTTATAAAAGCTACCATCTCCGCACTTTTTCAGTGATATAATGAGAATATGAGAAAATGGTATCTTTTTGGTTTTATAGTAGTTTTAATGTTGTCGGCTTTCTTGCCGTTTAGACAAGCTTTTGCTTCAGCTCAGGACTTTTATTTTAAGGATTTTACGGCGGACTATTACTTAACGAAAGCCGAAGACGGAACCAGTAAATTACACGTTAAAGAAGTATTAACAGCTGTCTTCCCAGAAACGGACCAAAACCACGGGATTAACCGCGAAATTCCGGTTTTTAATCAAGGGAAGAAAAACAGAACGGTGGAAAATGAGTCGACGCTTAATTTGACGGTGCTCAGAAATGGCGAGCCGGAGAATATTGCTCGGATCGTAGACGAAGGAGATTATTATAATGTTTATATCGGCAACGCTAGTACTTACGTACACGGTGAACAAATTTATACACTAGAATATGATTTTACGGACGTAATCACGGAGTTTGATGAGAATCTGATTAATGTAAGTGGGCAAGAGAATGTGGCAAAACTATTCCAGGAGCTATATTGGGACACGAATGGAACAGGGTGGAGCCAAAGTTTTGAAAAGATAACAGCTAGGTTACATATGCCGACAGAAATTCTCAATAATATGCAATCTGACATTTGGTGCTATGTCGGAAAATATGGCGAAAACGGATCGGAGAGATGTATAATTCGGAAAATTGATGACGGGGTGAGTTTTACGACAGAGAATCTGAAAGCAAGAGAAAACTTAACTTTTGTGGTAGATTTTCGGCCGGATACTTTTAAAGTTATAATTGAGAAAAATTATATTTTGGTTATATTGTTAATTGCGGAAATTATAGTTATTACATTTGTTTTAATTCGAAAATATCTAAAATGGAAAAAGGAAGCGGCGACGCAAAGGAAGTTATATAGGTCACTATTTGTGACGCCGCAGTATCAGCCTCCAAAAAACCAGAAAATCCATGTTGCGGAAGGAGAACAAATTTCTTTAAAGAAAGTAAAGTCTTCGTATGTGGCAACGCTGCTTGAACTTGCAGTCGGTAAAATGATTACTATTATAAAAAAGCAAGATGAGAAAAAACCAAAAAAATATAATTGGGTAATTCGTCTGGATGTCGAGCCAAGTCAACTTAGCTTGTCGCAAACTTCTATGTTAAATATTTTGGCAAATAAAAATAACCTATCAAAAGATGATGAGATTGAAATTAAAAAGCATACCGCGACGAGAACTTTAGCTGGATATGCAGAAAGTTATAAAACGAATGCGGAATACGTATTAGATAAAGAGGGATATTTAATAAAGAAGAAAGTACCAAAAGTTAGAGGGGGGACCATCGCAGCAATTATTGCAAAATTCTTTATCTATGGTGTAATCATATTTATGTTTTTGCCAGTTTTTGGTGAAATATTTGATGAAATCGCGTACGATTCAACTGCTATAATTGTTGGAATTGACTATATTCCTACGGTGATGATCATGCTATTCGTATCAACTGTGATAGTGAATACATTTTTAACTAAACAAATTGAGAAATACGCGAAATATACTGATGAAGGAATTAAGCTTGCGAGATATTTAGAGGGGCTAGAATTATATATTAAAATGGCCGAAGAAGATAGGATAAAGTTCCTGCAATCAATAGAAGGCGCAGATGTTTCAAATGCTGGAATCGTAAAATTATATGAGAAATTGTTGCCGTGGGCGAGCTTATTTGGGGCGGAAGAAAGCTGGATGAAAGAACTTGATAAATATTATCAAATTGGCGATATCCCTGAAGACGTAAACTCAGATTTGTTGCGCGGAATTATTGCGTCAAATGTTCTTAGAGATGTAAACAGCGCCGTCGTATCTTCGACGAATTATCATGAACCGAGTAGCAGTAGTAGCTGGGACTCTGGCGGGAGTGGAAGTAGTTTTTCATCCGGCGGGGGCGGCGGAGGATTTTCTGGCGGCGGGGGCGGCGGGGGCGGGTGGTAATTACTTTTTGGAGAGTTTTTTCTCTATATCTACTGCATCGCGAGAAATATTTTTACGGCGTTGGCGAAGGAAGAAAAATGCAAATAGATAAATACAGCAACCAAAAATAAAGAGACTAATTTTAAGATACTCTGGCCAGCTCGTCGCAAAAAGAATAATTGCATTGGTAAATCCTAAGCAAAATGTGTAAATATAACGGCGAGCGAGGATAATTCTTTTTGCAAGGGGAAAATTCCTGCCCATAAGTGCGTTTTTCTTGAAATCGTCTGGATGACCTAGTATTTTACCGTAAACTAAAAGATCTCCGCCGATAGACGATACAAGATAATAAACGATAATAGTGACACCAAAAATCCAGTTAACCCGGAAAGTCAGGAAGAGAATTTGTGCGCCGGCAAGTACAACATCTGATATCATATCAAATTTGGCGGCATGCTTGCGATATTTTGGAGTTTTATCCTTTGGAAAAGGCCATTTGCGGGCACAGGTGCCGTCAAAGGCGTCGGTAAGTTCAGCAACTAGAAAAATAATAAAGGCAGCTTCAGGCCCGCCACTATGCAAAACGCAACCATAAATCAGAACTAAAGCTAAAATAAATCTAGTTAGTGTAAGCAGGTCTGCCAAATATCTCATAATATCATTATATACCAAGTACATGAAAATTTCTATGCGTGCCCTTCGGGCACACTCCGGGCCGCTCTAGCCAAGTCCTCATACCCATTAGGACACCATAAAAATTTTCATGTACTTTTCAAGAATCTTGATACGAGCAGAAATTAGGACTTCTTCGCGGTGTTTTAACATCACTTCAGACATCTCGCAGATTTTTTCGGAGTGTTCTAATAAATTGTTCAAAGCGGCAGCCATTTCTGCGGGCGATTCATCTTTAGGTAATATATAGCTGCCATGCGGGACAATTTCTTTCATGTCGGGATCACAGAAAAAGACTGGGACTCCGTAGGCCTCAGCTTCGATTAATGTCATACCGAAAGTATCATAATTATACGATACTAAAATGTCTAGATGCGAATTCGCGATAGCAGAAGAGAGTTTTTCAAATTTTACATTACCGTGAAATTTTACTTTTAAATTATGTTTTTTGACAAAATTTTTGGCACGTTTTAAATCATTTCCATCGCCATAAACGTCGAGACGATACTCGCCATTAATTTTCGTGAGAGCTTTCAAAAAAGGCAAGATGCGCTTTTCGCCGGAGACACGCGAATGCCAAATCAGCCTTAACTCTTCTCCAGGATTAAGAATTTTTGTCGTGGTTTTTTCAGGAAAGTTAGCGTCCAAAAAACCGTTTGGAAAAACTTTTATCTCTTTTTTAACACCATAATAAATAAGTTTTTCACGAAAATGCTCAGACGGAGTCAAAACTAAATCTGCAAAGTTAGCGTGATTCACCATTAAGGCCCACATTTTAGCTTTTGCGACTGTGTCGGCTAGATAATTATCTTTGTGAATCTTGACTAGATGTGGCAGATACCAAGAGTGAAACCAATTTAGAGCGCTCGCAACGATAGTACGAAGGCCAAAAGGAATTAAGCTAGCTTCGCCCATATCTTCACGACCGTGCATAACCTGAATGGTTGGAATTTTTAGCTTTTTCCCGAGCCTCAAACCGGCGATAGAACAGCCGGATTCGTAATGTATATAATATATGTCAAAGTCTTTAATTTCAGGGTGTGTTTTTAGAAGCCAGCGTTCAATAATTTTTGGGCGACGAGAAACTGGAGTTAAGCCGCGAAAAAATATTTTACAGCTCGGTACTGGAAAAATATTTTGTTCAGCAAGTTTTTCTAGTTCTTTTTTCGTCTTCGGATAGCTAGTACTGAAAACATAAACTTCGTGGCCATTGTTTTCTAGAGCCTTTTTTTGAGCATTAATTGAACTTACAATTCCACCAGTCAAATCTAAATAGCAGTCTGAAAAAAATGCAATTTTCATACTTTTATTTTAGCATAGATAATCTTAAAACTAATTCTATTCGCGGTCCGTTGCGCACTGGGAAGTATGATATAATAGAGATAATAAAAGTGGAGACAAATATGTATTATAGAACTGCGGAGAGCGTTTCTCCGAAACACCCAGACAAATTATGTGATCAAATTAGTGATGCAATTTTAGACGCATATTTAGAGTGCGATCCAGAAGCACGAGTAGCAGCTGAGACTTGTGGTGGACATGGAGTCGTTTTTGTGACTGGCGAAATTACTTCGACGGCGGATGGCATAGATATTCCGGCAATCGTGAAACGAATTGCAGGAGATAATGTTGAAGTGCATACCAAAATCGTGAAGCAATCACCAGAAATCGCAAAAGGCGTCGACACAGGCGGAGCTGGAGATCAGGGAATTATGATTGGCTATGCTTGTGATGAAACTCCAGAAATGTTACCTCGCGAAGTTGTTTTATCTAGACGACTCAATCAATTTATCTTCGAAAAACATCCATTCGACGGAAAAACCCAAGTCACAATTGCGCCAGATGGCTCGATCGACTCGATCGTGGCAAGTTTCCAAAATGTTCCACATGACGAATTGGAAGAATTGGTGCGAGAATTTATTGCCACAAATAAGTTAGAGGGGAAACTAGAATTACATATAAATCCAGCGGGAGATTGGAGCCAAGGTGGATTTGATGCAGACACTGGTCTCACGGGAAGAAAATTGATTGTTGACAATTACGGCCCACGAGTTGCGATTGGCGGAGGTTGTTATTCTGGTAAAGATCCGTCAAAAGTAGACCGGTCGGCGGCTTATATGGCACGAAGAATTGCAGTAGATTATCTTCGCAAACGTAAAGCACACGAAGTTTTAGTTAGATTAGCTTATGCGATTGGTTATGCAGAGCCTCTAGAGAAAACTGTAGTCATTGATGGAAAGCCAGAGGAAATTGAAGGTTACGATTTAACACCGAACGGAATTATAAAATACCTAGATTTAAAGCGGCCGATCTATGAAGCCACTGCTCGCTATGGCCATTACGGCGAAGGATTCGACTGGGATAAATAAAAATAGGCCCCATTCCGCGCCCGCCGGGGCTTGCATTGGCTCGCGGAAATGGGGGTGCCTTATTCCTGAAAGATGGCGTTGGGAAAGAATACGGGAAAAGCGAACAAACTAAACTACTCGCCTACAAGGCATCTCATCGTGACACCGCCGTAGCGAGTGTAGCCGCTGCCCGGGTCGACTTCCGTAGAACTCACGACTAGTATGTACAGGTTGAAGTCATTGTAGTAAGTAGAAGACCACCAGTAGCCCCCTGAGCCCTGATTGAGCGCCGAGCTACTGATGTAGAGGCCCGACAGAGGGGTAGACAAGTTATACTGCAGGCTAGCGGTACTGGTAGCGTCCTGGGTAGTGCTATACTTATTAAATAGTTTGTAGTATTCGCCATTAGAGCCACCGGTAGGCATTCTCCAGTTAGCTGGGCAGAGGTCTTGGGAGGCGTCTATGTCGGTGTTTGGTTGGTCTGCGCCACTACCAATTTCATAGCAATAGGTCCCCACCGTGGCGGCGCAGAAGTTGTAGTAGATACCTACCTTGGCTTGTCCATTAGTTGAGGCTGGGCCGTAGGATGTAACGAGGGTATCTTTGCTTTGATTGTTGACATATGGATATTCATAGGCATTGTTTGGGCTTGTCTCATTCCATCCAGTAATTTTGTTTTCTATTGCTACGCTACTCCAACCAGTAGTAGTACTACCACCGTTTAGTAGGTTGTTAATGGCTTCCTGAGTAGCGTTAGTGTTTGATGCATTCATGTTTGACGCCGTAGTGGAGTTTGTTGGATCAAGTGCTAGGTTGTCTAACATCCAGCATTTACCGTCTTTTAATCTTCCCGCCATGTAAGTAGTATTATCTCTTACGTCTATAAGAGTTTCTGTAGCACCAACGTAGATTTCTTTACATAGTTCTTCTGTGCCATCTTGCATTTTATAATGACCAGATAGTTGTGATTTATTTGCATCAGCATAGGCTGCATTGAAGGTTTTACCCCAGACTGCATACATAGTAACCGTATTGTCTATATTGGTGTATGGCGCATTAGCGATAAAGTCTGCTTCATTAGTGTATAGTGGTTCTTCGGCATCGGCATTAGCATTTGGATTGGTACTCCAACCCAGGAAGACGTCTTGCCCGATTCTTATAGTAGGTGTTTGATAAGTACCCGATGTTAAGGTCTTATTGTAGCTAGTGATGGTGCCTTGACCGGTGATTACGACATAGTAACCTACAGAGTATTGATTACTTGTACCAGAACTATAATCATAGAAGGTTACTGAATCACTCGCAATATCACATTCCATAGTTACCTGTGTACCAGCCGAACCGGTAGTAGAATAGGCACCATTAGTTGCACTAGCCGTACCACAAGTTTGAATAGCTGAACTAGAATCCGCATTAGTATATTCAGGATGATTGCCACTAAAGATATATAGATCACTTTGTGGGCCACCACTATTTTGTGGTACACCATAAGTTACTGCAATATGAATACTTTCTGCGCCGTCAATTGTTACAACTCTATTACCAACTGGAGCGCCAATCGTTCTTGTACTATATCCGCCTTCTTCATTGTAGGCATTAGCATATGATTTCTTGGTTACGGTACCGGTAGTTTCGGTTTCGGTCGCTTCATATGCTACGAGATTAGTAGCTTTACCATTTGGGAAGGTTAGACCATTACCATCAAAGTTTACATTTAGCTTGCCAGCTACGGCGGAGGATGGATGAACGAGCGTGTAGATTACTTGCCCGCTATAAGTATCTGCTGGTTGAGTTTTGCTGATATAAGCTGCATAAGTAGTAGTAAGCTTAACTCCACCAGCAGTTTCAGTCATGTCGGTGCCTGAGTTCTTATGAGCTACTTTGGTGTATTCATTTGGGACTACGTGATATTGCGAGAATGGAGCCTCAGTTACACCTGATTCTGCAGTACTCGGAAGAGCTACATTAGGAGCAGAATCAATAGTAAAGGCATTATCAGTTGTAGTATCTCCACTATCTTGAGTCATAGTGAGCTTCATCGCCCAGTTAGAGATGTCTGGATTACCAGTAGTGGTAGCGATACCTGATTCTATAGTTGCATTACCAGAAGCTGTTGTTCCTACTAGTTTATTGCTATTTGTTCCTCCTACTTCGTTGCCTGTATATCCTGCTGCATATATAGCGAATCCTTCATTATCATTACAGAATGCATGAAGTGTAGTACTACCAATGTCTGGAGTATAAGTACCATTAGCTATTTCGGCATTATGGGACTGCATACCAGTACCGGACATAGTACAAGATACTGGGACGGTGATGGTTACCTCATCTACTACTGAATCATCGGCAGAAACACGAAGAGAACTAAGGATGGCTCCAGAAGTGAGAGTAAGGGCTACTAGACCACCAAGAACTAGGTAGTCTTTATTTATCTTCTCACTCTTCTTCATGTATGACCTTTCTTGTATGTAAATTAGTTAATGATATGTATATATACTATATTGCTGCTAATATATATATATATATATATATATATTAGCTAATCATGTTTTATTAAGCTTACTTGTTATGGTTATGATTATAGCACCCTTCTCCCGTGAGTCAAGGATTTTGGGAAAGTCCACAAAAAACGCCGAGATGGCATCTTCTCTGGTGGGCAAAGAGGGACTTGAACCCTCACAGTGTTACCACTAGCAGATTTTGAGTCTACCGCGTCTACCAGTTCCGCCATTCGCCCATGATTTAAATTATATCATAGATTAAGGTTTTATGCTATAATAATCCTATGGATTCTAAAGACGGTGGGCAATCTTCGAGCGATTTGCAAAGACAAGCCGCAGCAGCTTTGGCGAGAAAAAAAGTTCTCGCTGCTTATGCAGAATCAGCAAAAAAAGCCACAAAACAAACAACCGAAAACGACGCTCATATGAAAAGTGAGCCGATTACACCGAAGATCAACTCTGAATCATGGAAGAAATATCACTCAGCATGGCAAGACTATTATCAAAAATATTATAGTGACTATTATTCAAAAGCTGCCAGAACTTATATAGAGAAGGAAAGACTAAAAGATGCCCGAGAAAAAGCTGAAGAAGAGGAGATTTTAGGCTCATTAGCACGAGCAAGTAATCTTGGCGATAAAAAGAATGGCCTGTCATTAAAAACAGGATTAGAAAATGAAGCGAGCGCCTATGAAAGTTCCGCAAGTATCGAAGAAAGTTTACGTCAGAAAATCCGCAAAAAAGCAACTGAGAGTGCTAAAAAGTCTCGCCGAAAGAAACCTTTTTTGCCCATTTTCGCAGGTGTGGCAGTTGTGCTTTTGATTTTATTCTTACAATATAATCGTTTAATTTTCGCGCCGTTAATGGCTTATGTGTCACCAGGAAATGCGCCGGCTTCGCAGATTGAAGCGATTGACCCGACTATTACTCAAACGGTCTCGGCAGAACCAAGGTTAATAATCCCTAAACTTAATATTGACGTGCCGATTCGTTTTGAAGTACCTCTGAGCGACGTCATGTCGGCGATGAATAATGGGGTTGCTCATTACCGAATTGCAGGAGCTAGTGCTTATCCTGGAGAAATTGGAAACTTCGTAATCACAGGACATTCGGCCGGCGACATTTATAGCTCAAACCCATATAAATACATTTTTTCAGGTCTTGAGCGATTAGAAGATGGGGATTTAATTTATGTTAATTATAATTCTGTAAGATACACCTACCGAGTCATTAAAAAAGAAGTCGTTGAGCCTACTAATGTTGCGGCTTTAGTCGTAAGCACAAAAAAACCGTTAATAACCTTAGTCACATGCACTCCGTTAGGGACTTCTAGATATAGACTTCTAGTAACTGGTGAGCAAATTTCGCCAAGCTTTGACGCCGCAGAAGAAGCAACAGAAACAATTGATCAGGCCATTACGGAAGGAGCTTTACCGGCCAATGAGCCATCTTTCTTTGAAGGAATTTGGAACTTCTTAACGGGGAATTAACCACTCCCGAATAAGATTGTCGCCGGAAAAATAGTAAAGCCATTTATTATTGGTGATTCCGGCTGGAAAAGCGCCAGAAACTTCTTTTGAAATTATGCGACGATTAAGACCGTCATAATCATACACGACTAAGTCACCGTCACCAACGACATATATCATATTATTATCAAGCCAGCCGAAATTCTCATTTTCGATAGTCCATTCACGAATAGACAACGATTCCATATCTAGAGTAGCAATATTTATACCGTTATATACAACAATAAAATTACCGTCTTCGCCAACTTCTATCGCTTCTGGCGTAAAACCAATTTCAAAATCCTTAAATGGCTCAAAATTGTCTTTTTTATACATTTCCACCTTGTTCTCGGTAATCACTGTGATGAACTTATCGTCATAAAAACGACTAATGGCGACTTTTGACGGGGAGGGGATGGTCTCTATTTTTGTTATACTTTCGTCGCCAACTTTAAAATATCCAATGTAATATAGATTTTCAGTGGAATTTTTAGCTGAAAAAACAATCTCGTTATTGAAATGGTCGAAATCGATTATATTTTCAGCAAGAATATTTGAAATAGATTTACCAGAAACATCAATTTTACGCAGATTGTTATTTTGAACAACTAATAGGTTATTGGAAGAACTGTCCAATATTTTAATATCGCTAAAATTGTCTCCAAAATTTCTAGTTAGATTTATGCTCTTTTCTGGATTTTTCGGATCGATAAGCACCCATTCTATATTTTCTCCAAACTGGATTTTAAGAAGGAGATGGGCGCCATCTTGATCCCAATTGGATTCTAATATTTTGCCAGTAAATAGAGTATTCGAAAACTCTTCCGAAGGATTAGCACTGGGGAAAAGTCGTGCAACGTCAATCGTCTTGGCAGAAACTTCATCAGAATTAAGTCGTATTAGTTTCCAGCTAAACGATTCGTCTATTAAGACCATATTTTCATGATCGGCAGATATAGACGCTACAATTGTTCCTTCAGTATTAAAAACCTTTTCAGAATATCGGTTTTGTAAGAATAGTCGCGGGTAATGAATACGATATAATAGACCCTCGGAAATATCAAAGGTTTTAGACCAAGAGTCATAACCATCTTTAGTCAATGTAACGGTATGTCTGCCTTTTGAAAGGACCTTTGAAGTATTAGTCCTCTGAAGCCAAGACGACTCGCCGTCTATATCAACGTTGGCCCCGGTTGGGGTTGAATATATTTGTAACATTCCTTGGCGCTCAACTTCAAAGTCCGAGTTTAGCCAATAGCCGGAGACTACTAAAGCTAAAATTATAACGGTAACAATTACAGTTAAAACCATAACAACTTCCGAGATAATAACTTTTAAGCTCTGACGTCTTTTAAGTTTTTCAATGTCCATATATATATTATAACATAATTTTCGTAAATTTTAGCTCTTGCGTTTTGCGCAGCAAAAGTGTATTATGGTTATAAGTATAAGCGAGGTAAATATGCAAAAATCAGATAATCGTCAGATAGCGGCTAGTGCGCACAGAAAAGTGCAAGCTTCTACTACGCTTAATCGTAAATATGTTAGGCGGCCTGGCAAAAGCCCAGATATAAAAGTTCAGATTAAAAAATCTTCTCAGATTAGTCATTTCGGATCAAATACAAATATGACTACTGCAACACAAGCCAAGAAGGAACAGCCACAAATCGTAGCTCATCCGTTACAATCTTCAGCTAACAAGAAAATGCGGGAGCGTTTTATGACATCTGAAACAACACCGGTCAAGAAATTAACAGCCAAAGAATTAAAGGAACAGGCTATAAAAAAAGCTCTCGCAAGCGCAGCAAAACCAGCCGAAGAGTCTAACAAAAAAGAAGAAAAATTGCATTTTGGTTTTGGGAGAGTGTTGTTGGCGATGTCGTGTGCGGCAGTGGCGGTTTTTGCAATTGTCTATTTCGTAAACTTAAATATGCCTGATCTGTCGCTTCGCGTAGCAGCAATGCAAACGGGAATAAATGCCTCTTATCCGAGCTATATTCCAAGAGATTTTAATTTATCCGATATAACCTCTGAGGATGGTAAGATAACTTTAAACTTTAAAAATAATTCGACCGGTGATAGTTTTTCGCTTGTAGAAGAAGCTTCTTCATGGGATTCAAATGCGCTACTGACAAATTATGTAAAGGATGCCTTCGAGGATAATTACACGGTTATTCGTGAACAGGGTCTGACTATTTATATCAGTGGCAAAGGTGATGCCGCATGGGTGAATGGTGGTATAGTCTATAAACTTAAAATAGCTTCTGGCTCTTTGACTAAAAAACAAATTAAAACTATCGCAACGTCTTTATAAAATAATTTTTAGATCGCTCTTGCAACTGCATTAAGTCTTGCAAGGGTGATTTTTTTGCCTAATACTTCCATGGTTAAATTTAAGGCAGGACTAAATGGGGCAAAACTAAGTGCAATACGAATTAGACTAAATAATTCAGCTGGTTTCTTTTCGGTCTCAGACAATAATTTATTGAGCGCAATTTGCAATTTTTCTGCACTCCATTCTTCAATATTGGTAAGCTCAGAAATCGCTTTCTTTAATAAATTTTCCAATTCAGATTCAGAAAGTTTCTTGATAAATTTGTTTTTAATTAGCATGTCTAAGTCGATGCGTGGATCTTCGAAGAAATATCCAGTCATCTCGCGAAGATCGGATAATGTTTTTAGGCGATCGTAGATAATCGAGAGAACCTTAATTTTATATTCATCATCGTAGCTTTCGGCGGAAGCGGGCCAAAAACTTTTGGTTCGAGCATAAAGAGCCTCTACGCCGTCCTCATCAAAGATTTTTCTAATCCATTGACCATTCATCCAGAGTAATTTTGTTTCGTCATAACGAGCTCCAGAATTCTGAATACGGTCCAGGGAGAATTTTTCGACTAGTTGTTCTTTTGTATAAATTTCTTGCTCAGTCCCATCGTTCCAACCAAGACAAGCTAGATAGTTTAGCATTGCTTCTGCTAGAATACCGTCATCGCGGTATTCGGTAACGGATTTGGCTCCGTCACGCTTACCAAGTTTTTTATTACCTTGCGGAGCTAGAATATGCGGAAGGGAAACGAGTTTTGGGCGAGGGAGATTTAACGCTTCGTAAAGTGCTAGGTAGTTCGGCGTACTAGATAGGTATTCAACACCTCGCATTACATGGGTTACGCCCATTTCGGCGTCGTCGACTATGTGGGCAAAATTATAAGTTGGATAACCATCTTTTTTAATTAAAATAATATCGTCGAGGACTTCTGGCCCAGCGTGCATCTCGCCCATAACCTCATCTGTCCATTTGTATTCTTTTGGCTCAGCCTTAAATCTTAAAGGAATACCTGGCTCCCATTCTGGAGGATCTTTGGGGCGAAAATTGCGGTAGAGAAAAGGAATTTTTTTCTCACTACATTCTTTACGATATTCTTCGATTTTTTCAGGAGGCGTCGGGTCGGCATAAGCCCTCCCCATTTCAATAAGCTTTCTAGCCCACTTGTGATAAATATCTTTTCGTTCGCTTTGGAAGTACGGAACACTTGGTCCGCCAACGATTGGTCCTTCGTCCCAGTTTAGACCAAGCCATTCAAGAGTATCTTCGATTAACTCTGTAGCACCTTCGACATATCGCGCGCGATCAGTATCCTCAATCCGAAGAATCATTTTTCCATTATTTTGACGCGCTAAAAGATAAGGATAGATTGCTGATCGGACATTTCCAATATGAATGTATCCAGTAGGACTTGGGGCAAATCTAGTAACTATTTCACTCATATGGTATATTATACCATATTTACAACTGTTCGTCTTCCTCTTCGTCGTCTTCACGTCGCTTCGCGACTATGAAGAAGAAGAGTCCAGTAGCAGCTGCGGCGGAAGCAGTTGCAGCAAGTCCGGTAGCAAGCGGGGTGTTATTTGAGATGTTTGATGCTGTGCTTTCGACAACACCATGAGGATCAGCGTAGCCATCATAGACACTTCTATTATCGCCTTCACTAACCTGCGTGGTTGTAGTCTCCGTATCTGTGCCAGACGATGTGGAAGTGAAAACGGTCCACCCAGAATTGCCGTTTGTGCCGTAATTGTCGGCATAAGTTGGATTAGTACTACTAGGATCATTATCGGTAGCAGGATTAACGGGAGTAACCGGATTAGTAGTGCTATCGATTACCCCGGTAACTACATTAATAATCACAGTGCCAGTATAAGTACCGGAAGCTTGAGCAAGACCAGCCTTTGCCCCAAAATAAATATTTTGTGTGCCATAAGATTTAGGAGTAGTTGCGCCATCCATGATAATGATCGGACTGCTACTATCACTAACTAACGGATAATATTTGCTCGCACCGTTGCCTTCGATAGTTTCGCCGTACGAATTCCCGTTTAGAGTATATGAATTCTGCGCTACACCATTTAGGGTGTACTCACCCAGGGAATATCCCCATTTATTTAAAGGAAAGGCGGATTTCGTATACTGGCCATCGAGAGTCGAGAGAGTTTCGCTGGCTTTTGAAGTATTTTTTAGACTTGTAGTATTATCGGCGGAATACATTGATGCAGTAAACCCAGTTGAGCCATTAGCAGCAACTTCGACCGTAACAGAATTTCGCAAAAAATCCGTAGACCAACTCCCGTTATTATCTACTGGGGTTCCTTCAGCCCAAGAACTTGGGGTCGTAATCGCTACAGAGAGAGCTTCTTTCACATTAACCTCAAAAGAAACGTCAGTATTTGACGCAGAGGCCATTGAAGAAATAAGAAAATGTAAAGTATAGACACTAATTATTGTGACCGCAGTCGTAATGGTTGCTACGTATTTTAGAATATGATTACCACGTAGCCTTAACTTTCTTTCTCTTTTTCTACTTCTTTTAAACATTTTATATTTTTGCCTTGTATGACCTGTTACTTTTTTATGTTAACATACGAAAAAATATTTTGCAATGGGTTTATGCTAAAAATGTGGAAAAAAGTTATGTTTTTAGTTATAATTAGAAAAAGAGCGAGAATTAAAATGGAAGAAGAAATATTACTAAACATAAAAGAGGAAGAAGTAAAAGGGGAACCAGGTAAACCTCTCGAGAAGGCTCCTTCGGAAAAAAATATAGAATCTACTCAGAAAAATAAAAAAGATAAACTCTGGTTAATCTTCTTAATTTTTGGGATTTTAGGTATTATAGTGGGGCTCGGATGTATATTATTCGTGTTTTTAAAACCAATTGATGAAAAAGTTACGCTAATTTTCCCAAAAATCCCTTCAAAATCTCATGAAGAAGAAATTTATAGTTCACTTACTGGCGAGAAGATAGCGAATGAAGAGCTAAAGACGGCTCCGGCTTTTTGTATCCAAGTTCCGAACGGAACAGACGGAGCACGTCCACAATCTGGACTAAATGAAGCGGGCGTAATCTTTGAGGCGATCGCCGAAGCAGGGATTACGCGTTTTGCGGCAATTTTTCAAAATCCTTCTACGGCTATCATCGGCCCAATTCGTTCGCTTAGGCTCTATTATTTAGAGTGGGATACACCTTTCGACTGCACAATTGTGCATGCGGGAGGAGCATATGATGCCCTCGCGGCATTGTCGTCAGGCGGATATAAGGACTTAACCGAAAATTATTCCTATATGTATCGCGGAACTTATGGATCGAGATTGTGGAATAACTTGTTTACTACTTCAAATCTTCTAAAACAATTTAGCGCAGACCGAGGATATAACACTTCGGAAATTAATGGGTTTTCACGAATGACACCAGATGAGTCTAAACGAGCCAGGATTAACGCGCTAATAAGCGAAAAATTGGAAATTACAACACCAACGACGGCTGATACATCCGAGATGAATGCTAAAGTAGCTTCGATTGGGCTAGGGTTCGGCGGATGGGCGAATTTTAATGTAAATTATAATTATGATATGAGTTCTAATACATATTTACGAAGTTATGAGAGTGGGGCGTTACACGAAGTTTATGATTGCCCATCGGAAAATTTAGGAGAACAAAATCCAGAAGACGTTTGTTCTTTGACACAGATTGCACCGTCGGTTGTTGTGGCAATGGTGGTATCAGAAAGAAAAGCCTCAGATAACTATCACGAGGATATCACAACGATTGGCTCAGGGGACGCTTATATTTTCCAAAATGGGTCGGTGGAACGTGGAACTTGGAACAAAGCTTCTAGAAACGAGCAAATTAAATTCTTGGATACAGAAGGAAACGAAATTTTACTAGCGCCGGGCCAGACCTTCGTTTCGGCAGTCCCGAATTATGGAAGCATTGACTTTTAGGCTACTTTTGGTATAATAGAGTTGTGCACCTAACCCCCCTTGGGTGCACACTTAGTATTTGGTTCCGTCGTCTAGTGGTCTAGGACGTCTGGTTCTCATCCAGAAAATCGCGGGTTCGACTCCCGCCGGAATCACCAAGATAAAAAATATGACTCGTAGGGTCTTATTTTTTATCTTGG
>JAZUNK010000033.1:0-11507 GCA_045604085.1 Candidatus Nanosyncoccus sp.
AATGAGAATGTAAAAACTTGTAACTCTGATGATATAAATGCAGCGAGTAATTCTCATCAGTTATATATTTATGGTGCAATTATCACTAACACGCTGACTTTGAATCGAACTTATGGGGCGGCGACGGGAGCGAATTCGATAATTCCGGCAGAAATTGTAAACTATGATCCTACACTTTATAGTTTTGGAAGTAGAGATACACAAGGTGCTGGTGCGGGAGAATTAACTACGACATATATACGTGAGGTAGCACCAAGATTATAATAAAATAAGACCCTACGGGGTCTTTTTATTGTTTTTATGGTGGGGCTTAATTAACCAGGTATTAACAATATACAAAGATAGCGGACAAGAAAAAGTAAAAACATTGTGATATGATATTATAAGCATAAATGGAGAAATAAATAAAATATGAACCAGGAGCCTAATTCATCAACTAATTCAGTTAGTACTACACCACAAGCAAATCATCTACCGATACAACAGGCGATGCCATCTCAGGGGATGCAACCTAGTGTAACAGGTGATATAAAAAAAGAGAAAGCTAATAAGAGGTTGAAAGTATACGGCATCGTTAGTTTAGTTTTTGGGTGTGTTGTGCTTGTAGGATATGTGCTGCCATATATACTATTTGGAGAAAATAATCTTGCAGTTGTTTATATGGCCTACGCTATGATTTATGGACCAATATTTTTGTGCGGAGTGGTTGTCTGCGTGGTTCTATTTTTCTTAACGCTGAATAATATGGCAAAATATAAGATTAAGTTCTCAAAATTTGTCGCCATGTCTATTATTGGGGTACTTTTGGCTTTTTCTCCTTTGATATACAACGGGATTAGAAGGATAATTCGATATAATGATCCATATATAGCAAAAGGAATGGTATCAACTGGTAATGGTTGTGAACCATTTTCTAGCCGTGCAAAATATGACACTTATGCCAACTCAAACGATATTATGTGCGGATACCTTGAGGCGTTTTACAAAAATGGAAAAGAGCCTAAAACCCAGCAGGATATAATATCATACATAAATTCTAGTGGAGTAAAAAACGGCGATATTAAAATAACAATAGATGGAGAGCAGCCGAAGGGTCAACATCATTTCAATATTGTAACGCGCCACAGTTGTGATTATCACAAAGGTGAGGATGATACATTTATTAGCGTCTGGTTTTATGAGTCGAGTGGCGACATGGCCTATAGATGCGATGCAATTAAAGCTTCTGATGTAAATAGTATCTACGATTTGGAACAATCTAAGGAGTGGTTTGAAGATCAATTCGATGTAAAAATAAGCGCCAAAGAAGCACAAGATTTGATAGAAAACAAGCGAAAAGAACATGGAGATGATACTTGGACAACAGGAGCAGTAGAAGTACTCGGAAAAAACGATGATGATTATTATTGGATATCTTATGAGGAGATAAAGAATGACGGCGCTAAATCTAGACTGGAAACAATTTTTCATTATGAGAATGGGGCATGGGTCTTTGACATTCCAGGCTCTAGCTATATTAATAACCTAGGTAAATATAATTTTAGTAATCTATAAAAGTTCTATTTTTGGAATAGATTGAGTTTTAGGGATTTAACCGGTATTTACAGACTATATAATAGTTAAAAATTATTTTATGAACCGTTTGGTGGGGGTACTTGGACTCGAACCAAGGACACTGCGTGTATAAGACGCATGCTCTGACCAACTGAGCTATACCCCCGCTACTCTATTTTACCACAAAATGATATAATAGTAAGCATGAACGGGATAAAAATTAGGTTACGACGGTTGAAGTATGATTTAAAGCATGATTTACTGACGGTCGAAAATGTAGTTTTAGCGCTTGCGATTGTTTTATGTTTAGTTTGGACTTTTCAGTCAATTCAGGCGATGTCTAGGAACTGGGAATTGTCAGAGAGATTGACAACTGAGAAGAAACAGTTAGAGCTGCTTAGCATCGAAGTTGAAATGGCAGAACTTCAAAATGAATATTATAAAACTGAAGAATATCAAGAGTTATTAGCAAGGAAATATTTAGATAAGAAAGCAACTTCGGAAAATATGGTAATTTTGCCGGATAATTCAGAGGAAGCAAAAAATAAATATAAGGTAGTGAAATCCGAGGTAGAAGAAAAAGAATATTCAAATTTCGAAAAATGGATGATGTTTTTATTCCCGAAATACTAAATTTTGCGAAAAAAAAGAAAATGGTTATGTTATAATATTAGTATGAGTAAGTCTAGGCACGGTTTTACTTTGATAGAGGTAGCTTTGTTTCTGGCGGTGACGGCAGCTTTGTTTGTTGGCGTAACGGTTGGCGTACAAAATTCGATTTTTCAGCAAAGATATAATGATTCGGTGCAAAATTTTGTGGAGTTTTTAAGAAGAGCATATTCTGGAGTGTCAAATGTACAGAATGTACAAGTCATAGATAGAGGAAGGACGGAGAAAGCTATTTATGGTAAATTGATTACTTTTGGAGAGTCTAGAGATTTGGCTGGAGAGGCAGTGAACGGTGATGGGCAGAAAAATTCAATTTTTGTTTATGACGTAATTGGAGATATAGGAGATATTGAATCGGGAAATGTTCTAGAAGCATTAAATGAACTACACGCAAACGTTGTTACGATGAATGAGGGAAGAGCGGAGCTAGTAGGTGCGGTTGAAGATTATACGCCAAAATGGGCGGCACAAATCGAAGGACCTTGTGTAGAAAAAGAATGTAATTACAATGCACTAAGAGGGATGTTGCTTATCGTAAGGCATCCGAGGTCGGGAACTGTCTATACGTATTATTCGGATGAAGTAATTAATATTAACGAGAGAATAATGAATTATAATAGTCAGGTTGCAGCAGGAATTGATGTTAATAAAATTAATATTTTTCAGGAAGGTGAGAGAAATTATCTAACTGATGGCAGTTTTTCTACAAAGCGCGTTGATTTTTGTGTAAATCCGAACGGTGATGAGAGAAGTCGATTAAGAAGAGATGTTAGAATTGTGATGGGGGCGAGGAATGCTTCTGGAATTGAGACTGTTGCGGAAGATAGTGATAGTAACGCTTGTGTGGGGAGATAATGGGATGAAAAGGAAAATAGAAGTTAAAGAGAATAAAAAAGGGTTTACGTTAATCGAGCTTTCGCTTTCAATTGCGTTTATTTCCATACTTTCAATTACTATTGTGATGATTATAAATAATACAATTTCATCTTATAGACGAGGTATTACTTTAAATCAGATTAATACTGCAGGAATGGATTTAGTTGACGATATGCGTGCAGCGGTACAAAACTCTGCGGCTCGGTCGGTAATAAATGAGTGCGAAACTTTAAATGGGACAGCTCGGGATAATTGTTTAGATGATAAAGCGTATAATTTTGTGTCGGTAGTAAAGTTGGCAAATGTGAGGGTTGGGGGGAATACGATTTCAAGAACAAGTGATGTACCGGTCTATGGGGCTTTTTGTACGGGCTCGTATTCATATATTTGGAATTCTGGATACTTTTTTAGCGATAGTAGGAAAGGTGGAGATTACGAAGTTGTTGGAACTTCAATGGCTACACTAAAATATAAATTTATTAGTGAAGGGGGCGTGGTTAATAGGACGGCGAGTGATTTTAGACTATTAAAGGTCGAAGATGGATCAAGAGCAGTATGTATGTCGGCAATAAAGAAAGCTAACCCAAACTATTATAATCTAAAAAGAGTTGGGAAAAATTATAGTTGGGAATTGTTGAATGAATTCGATATAACCGAAAGTGAAGCGATTGATGAGGAGCCAATTGATCTTTTGAAGAGTGATGACGGGGGTGGGGTTTTGGCGATCTATAATTTATCAACTTCGGTTCCGGCAGAAAGCAATGCAGCGAATAGTTTGTTTTATTCAGTTTCATTTATTTTAGGAACAGTACAAGGCGGTATAAACGTAAAGGCAGCGGGAAATTTTTGTGCGACTCCGGCGGATTATGGATTGGAAAATTTTGATTATTGTGCAATAAATAAATTTAATTTTGCTGCGCAGGCAAATGGAGGTTAGAAGAATGAGAAAGAAATTTAAAAAAGGAGCGGCGTCGTTTTATATTGTAGCGTTTTCGACATTAATACTAGTAATTATTGCAGCTAGCTTTGCGGCAATAATTGTGTCGGAAATTACGAGAACATCAAATGATGATCTTGCGCAGTCGGCTTACGATTCGGCGCTTGCTGGGGTTGAGGATGCGAAATTAGCTTTTTATAGTTATCAAAGTTGCCTTAAGGATAGTAGTTTGGAAAATTGCGAACAAATTATTAATTGGATGAAAAATCCGGATTGCGATATGGTTGGACATATTTTGGGAAGAGTTGGAGATGAAGGAGGAGAGGTTTTGATTCAAGAAGAAACAACCTTTGGAAATAATATGGCGCAAGCTTATACGTGCGTTAAACTTCAAACTTCGTTGGCGGACTATACGGCGACCTTGTCGAGTTCTAACCCGACAAAGGTTGTAAGAGCTAAGTTTGATGGGGTTGAGGCGAGGCAGATTGATAATGTGAAAATTAGTTGGTTCGCCGATGCGGACGGCTCGAAGTATAATTATACTAATTTTGGATCAAAAGGTGTAGTATTCCCGTCGTTAGTGGGAACCAAGGCAGCGACGCCGCCAACGATTTCGATTGGAATGGTCCAGACGGCAGGCTCATTTAGTTTAGATCAATTTGAAATAACGAGCGGAGATAGAACAAATAGAGGAATGTTATATTTAGTGCCGACAGGCGCAAAGACTAGTGCTAGTACTAATATTGATGGGAATTATTTGGGGGCATACGATGGAAATAGAAACTTTATTAACCAAAATGGATTTTTAAAATCAAATAATAAGACGACGAAAAATTTGCCATATGCGGTTTATTGCGATCCGAATGGGGGATCAGATTTCGCGTGCGAAGCAACTATTAAATTGCCTAAGCCTGTAGGTGGAGAACGAAATAATGACACGTTTATTTTTGTAGTGTCGATACCGTATGGAAAGCCTAGTACTGATTTTGCATTGGAATTTTTCTGTGGTGACGGGACGGTATGTAGTACGCAGACGGTTGTGGCGGATGATGGAACCGTTATAGAAGAAGGCGATACGAGGGCCTATCTAGATGGTGTACAAGTTGGAGTTGATTCTACTGGTAGAGCAAATGATTTATTTAGGCGAGTTGAGGCAAGATTAGAGGGAGATAGTACTACGGATTTTTCGATGATGGGAGCGATTGAGCTTTTGGGTGATGGAAATAGTACGCTTCTAGAAAAAGATTACGCCGTAACGAAAGAGTATAACTTTTGATAGTTTTTAAGTATTGACATTTTAGGCTTCCCGCGATATAATATATTTTATGTCGCGGGGTAGAGCAGCCTGGTAGCTCGTTTGGCTCATAACCAAAAGGTCGCTAGTTCAAATCTAGCCCCCGCAACCATTAGTAAATAGTCGTGAGACTATTTTTTTATTTTATGTTATGATAAGTTTATGGAAGAGAAGATTGAAGTAATTAAAAAATGGCTCGGGAGAGGGTCGATAAATATTTTTGGATTGCCGATGTCTGGAAAGGATACACAAGGGATAAGACTTGCGGAAGTCTTAGGAGCTAAATTCCTTTCATCAGGAATGATCATTCGGGCAATGGAAGAAGATACTAAGAAGAGGTATTCTGAACATGGTGCATTAATTCCGACCAATGTTTTTTACGAATGGGTATTGCCTTATTTTGAACGACGAGACCTTTTTGAATATCCATTAATTTTGTCGTCGATTGGGAGATGGTCTGGAGAAGAAAACCAAGTTCTTTCGGTTGCGGCTGGAGCAGGGCACGATATTAAGGCAGTAGTCGTTTTAAATATTTCTGAAGCGGATGTAGAAAAACGTTTTGAAGCAGCAAAAGTTTTAGGAGACCGTGGGGAGAGAAGAGATGATAAAGATATCGAAACTTTTAAAACAAGGTTGAAAGAGTTTCGAGAAAAAACTTTGCCGGTTCTTCAACATTATAAGACGCTCGGACTTTTAGTTGAGGTTAATGGAGACCAGTCGCGCGAAGAAGTTTTTAATGAGATCGTCGAAGAACTTTACAAAAAAGCTTTATAATTTCTTTTCTGAATTCATAAATTAAATAAATAAGACCGATAGCTATAACACCAAGAACTGCATAGAGCGCAATGAAGGAAGACTTTTCTTCGTATTCTTCTGGTTGGAGGCTGTAATTGGCGCCGTTGTTTTCTGTAATTTTACGACAACGATTAGTTTCTGGATTTAAGTAGTATCCATCTTTGCAATTTTTTTCGGTGGATGTTTCATATTTTCTACATCTGCCGGTTAGAATATTTAAATATTGGCCTTCGGCACAAATTTTTTCGGCTACGGAGGTTACTTTTACGCAATTGCCAGTAGCTTCGTTGATGACTTTTCCGGATTCACAGGTTTTAAATTCTTGATAATTATTTGGGGCGCCTGGGGTTGGAGCATAGGTTTGTTTCCAAATTTCTTGACCGAAGGTGTCATAGCCGATAAATGCATAGGATGTAGCTTTTCTTTGACCGTTTGGATAAGTTAAAGTGTCTAAGATGGTGTTGTCAGTATCGAGGAGTTCTAAGGTATTTCCATTTGCCGGATTTTTAGTAAGGGAGAAATCGGATGGATAGTAGGTAAAATATTTTTCAGAGTTAATAATTCCAGATAAAGGATAGAGTTTATTCTTATATTTGATTTGACAGCCGGTCATCAAAATTTGTTCTGAACTATTATTATATAGTTCAATAAATTGTTCCGATTTTGAACTTTCATAATAACTAAGGATTTCGGAAAATTCTAGACCGCGACATTGGCTTATGGTAAGATCGCCTTTTTCGTTTTCTGGTATGTCTACGCGGTAATTATTGGAGCTATAAGTCGGCTCGTAGTTTTCTATATGTGTAAAAGTATTAGTCGATAAGTCTCTGACTAAGGTAGTAGGGGTGGCGGATTTAAATTCTTTATAACAATCTTCTTTGCTCGTCCAGCAAACCTCGTCTAAAATTTCATCATTAATTTTTAAAGTTAAGGCGGCTTTAAAAGCAAGAGTTTTGGTATAAAGTGTGTTAGCTAGCTCGTTTTCGGGCGAGCTAGCTAAACGAAGGAGGATGGTCTCGCCAGTAATCCAGCTGTTCTCGGGAAATTCGAAAAGAGTCGAATAATTCCCGCTTGAGTTAGTATAGCCGACAGTGGCTCCAGCGAGCGAAAAAGGAAGGTCGGATTTTTCTAGATTTACGGCAAGTTCGATCATTTCTCCGACATTGGAAATGCCATCTATAGTGTATCCAGGATTAATTGCTTTAATATAAAATATTGGAAGTTCTTTCGCATTAAACTCTTCTTTAACACTCTCCGCGTTAGAAGAAGATATATTGAATAAAGTTTGCGCAAAGATGAGTCCAAGGATTAAACTGAAAATAAAAAGTTTTTTCTTCATGTCGTTGAAGCTAACACGGAGCTGTTAGGAAATCAACCCTAAATGTGCTATAATTTAAACATGAACATTTTCGCCTCTTTAGGAATTGTTATTTTGGCTATGCTTATAATGGGGTCTTTGCAGCTTACGCCGGGAGTTTTTGCGCTTTTTTATCATTATACTCTTGGTAAGTTTTCGAAAAGTAAGGCGTCATATCTTAGTTTGTTTTTTATTCTGGGAACTGAAATTATATCAGCTTGTCTTTTCTTATTTTCGTATTATTTAACATACGTTTTTTTCTTGGGTAAATTTCGGCCGGAACATACGGTTTTTGCATGGATTGCGGTCGGAGTACTAATCGCATTGTCGATTGGAAGCTTTTTCTTTTATTTTCGGTGGGAAAAGGGAACGAAGCTTTTTGTGGCACGGAGTTTTGCGAAAGCACTTGATGATTACGCTAGAAATATAAAAACACGGTCGGATGCATTTGCGCTTGGGGCGTTTGCAAGTACTTGTGAGATAATTTTTACTTTACCACTATATATTATTACGGCGGTGGAGATTATTGAAATGAGTTGTGAAAATTATACGAGCGATTTTTTAACTATTATATATATATTAACGGCAGCTGTTCCACTTTTTGTGGTAAGATGGCTTTTTAAGTCGGGACGGAATCTTGCTGATATTCAAAAGACGCGAGCTAAAGATAAAAATTTCACGCGTTTAATTTTAGGATTTAGTTATTTAATGATAGCGATTTTGATTATTTGTTTTAAAATAAATGGATATTAAAATGGAAGAAATTGACGAGAATAAAATTAGAAAAAATTTGAAAATTGATGCGAAAGGAGTAGGAATAGCGAGCGGTGCGGCGGAGATGTTTATTGAAAATGTGATGAAGGAACTGAAGAAATTTTTGAAATCGAGAGAAATAATTACAGAAAAGGACTTGAACAGATTTCTAGTTCGAGAATTAAAAAAATATAATGCCGATTTAGCTTATGTTTATGAAAATCGTGATAAAATTATATAAGGATGGGTAGAAAATACGATTTTGAATATATAATAGTTGGTAGTGGACCGGCTGGAACTACTGCTGCTAAAAACTTAGCTAAAGCTAAAAAGCGAGTGGCGTTAATTGAAGGACGTGTTTTTGGGGGGACAAATATCAATACGCGTGATATTCCGTATGCAACGGCACTTAATTTTTCACATACATATCATAAAGTTAATTCTTTGCCAGAATTTAAAAATCAGGATCTTGGTTTTAGCTTACCGACAGCAGTTATGCACCAAGAGAAAGTTGTAGCGGAATCTAGGAAGATTAATAAGAAGTCTTGTGAAGAAGCGGGGGTAATCTGTTTAAGCGGGCATGCTAATTTTATTGACCAGCATACGATTGCAATTGGTAGTAAAAAATTAACAGCGGCGAATTTTATACTTGCGACGGGATCGAGAACAAGAACTTCTATGATTGCTGGAACTGAGACTGTAGATTATTTAACTCCAGAAACTGCAGTTAAAATTCGTAAATTGCCAAAGGTGATTTTAGTTGTTGGGGGCGGAGCTACTGGATGTGAAGTAGCTACATACTTTGCAGAGCTTGGGACTAAGGTTATTATAATGGAAGCGGCTCGGAGAATTTTGCCGAGAGAAGATAAAGAAGTTAGTGCGATAGTTTCGGACTATTTAACGAAGCGACTAGGAGCAATGGTCTTACCAGGATATAAAGTTGTTGCGTTAGAAAAAACTAAGGCTACGAAACGTGTGATTTTTAAGTGTGGTAATAGTGAAAAAGCGATTCGGGTGGATACGATTGTTCTTGCGACAGGAAGCGAACCGAGACTTGATTATGGATTGGAAAATGCTGGAGTGAAATATAATGAGTCGGGAATTATTGTGAATAAATTTTTCGTAACTTCGGCGAAAAATATTTATGCGATTGGCGATGCGATTGGGGGAGAGTCGTCGACGGCGCGGTCTGAATATGAGGCGGCGTTACTAACTTCAAATTTAATTCATAAGGCAAAAAATCAAGCTAGCTATAAAGGATTTGTGCGCGAAGTGAATACAACTTTGGGCGTTGCTACGGTTGGGGTGAATGAAAGTGATTTAATTAAACGAAAATTGAAATATAAAAAGGCGATAGTTTCGCTAAATGAAATAATGGCGGGGAAAATTTATCATGATGAATCGGGCTTTGTGAAGATTTTAGCGGATCCGCGGGGACGAGTAGTCGGAGCGACGGTTGTTTCACCGAACGCGGGGTTGATGGCGGAAGAAATTGCAACTTTTGTAAGACATAATTTAGGTGTGTTAGAGCTTGCGAGTGTGCCGAGGTCAGCAAATGAATATAGTTATGCGATAAAACTTGCAGCGAAGAAACTTTTGAGGAAGAAATAAAGGGACTACTAGAGAAAATTAGCGGTCTTGACGTTAGAGTGCTAATTTTATATAATTAGGGTATGGAATTAACAGAGCGACAAAAGCAAATTTTGTATCAAATTATTGAGGAATATGCGGAGACGGCGGCGCCGGTAGGGAGCGTGATGATGGCGAGGCTTTTTGGTGTTTCGCCGGCGACGATACGAGCAGAAATGGCGAGATTAGAGAGCTTAGGACTAATTGCGCAACCGCATACTTCGGCAGGACGAGTTCCGACGGATGCTGGATATAGATATTATGTGAATAAGTTAGATGGGTTAGAGGATGATCGGGAATTAAGACGAGGAGAAACGGAGCGAAAATCTTTAGAAAGAGGGACACATGCGTTAGAGGTGCGGGTTAATGCACAGTCACGAGCTGACGCGGCGATTCGGGGAGCGGTAGATTCTTTAGTAGAGTTGACTGGGAATTTAGGACTTGCGACGATCGGGGGTCAGTTATACCTTTCGGGGATTTCGCGTTTATTCACGCAACCGGAATTTATGGATACGAGACGGGTGCAGGCAGTCGCGAAGTTATTGGATAATTTAGAGCCGTGGCTTCGAGAGGCGGCGCCAGGGGAGGCGTTAAATATTTTCATTGGACATGAGAATCCGATTGGGAAAAACTCTGAAGTTTCGCTTATTATATCAAAATTCCGGTCGCCGTTTTCAGACCGGAGTTATATTGGAGTTCTAGGTCCGACGAGACAAAACTATGCAAGAGTAATGTCGTTAGTTAAATATGCGGGGAATATGTTAGAGGAAATTTTATAAAAGGAGAGGAAAATGAAGAAAAATACAGAGAAAAAAGAGGGGAACATGAATGAAGAGGAAAAATTTGAAAAATTCACGGCCGAAGTTAACGAGTTGACGGCGGATTTGCAGAGGACGAGGGCGGATTTTGAGAATTTCCGAAAACAGGTTGAGATACAAAAAGAAAATGAGAAAAAAGCGACGAAACTCGCGACGGTTTATAAGGTACTGCCGCTTTTAGACGATTTAGATCGGGCAATTTCTAGTTATGAAGAATTAGGGCCGCTTTTGAAGTCGTTAGAAAAGACTTTAAAGGATTTAGGGCTTGCTAAGATTTCGTCAGAGGAAGGAACGGAATTCAATCCAGATTTACATGATGCGATAATGGTTGAGGGGAATGGAGAAAAAGAGGTAATTGCGGAGACTTTGCGTCCGGGATATTATTACGAGGGGGAAGTTTTAAGACCGGCGATGGTAAAAGTTAGGAAGGCTTAATAATTGTTAGCGCTTGGCAAATAAAAAACCACTAGTAAAATAAAAAAGCTCGTGATAATATATAGTTAAGTATTGTATTAAAACTAAACAAAAGTGTAGGTCATATGAAAGAAATTAACAAATCGTATTTAATATTAGGGGGACTCGCTACAGTAACCTTACTTTCTGGAGCAATTCTTAGCTCTACTTATGTTTCTGCTGACGACTCTGTAGTAGATGATATAAATATTACCGTACCAGTTTCTTGCACAATGTCTGGCAACGTAGATACTGCTCATACTGCCACACTTAATAATGGTATTTACTCTGCCGCTTCAGGCAGTGACTATGAAAATGGAATTGGTAAAACTACTCTCACGACTTTTTGTAATGACTATAATGGCTTTTCTA
>JAZUNK010000034.1:0-24231 GCA_045604085.1 Candidatus Nanosyncoccus sp.
AACTCCAAATAATCTTTACAGCGGGGATAATGTCACGGGGAGTTATAATGGTAACCGTATACCGCGTTATAATAATAACAATACTAACATAGGTGGCACTAACGCTTCTGGAACAAGTTTAACCCCGTCATATAGCGATAATAATGCAACTTCACAATGGTACTCGTATGGCAATTATTATACTTGGGCAGCTGCCATGGCTAATACAACAAATTATTCTACTTATAGTGGGGACTCTGGTTCCGATGCGGCTGGCACTTCACTTTGCCCTAAAGGATGGACCTTACCATTAGGTTACCAAAGTACAGGAACGTTGGATGATGGCGACACCGATACGGCTAACCGAGTTAAAGGCTTTTCGTATCTAGATCGTATAATGGGTGGAACTGGACAGGATCAGTCTAGTACGGCTGGTACTACACAATCTAAAAAGTGGCGAAGTTTCCCTAACAACTTTGTCTACTCCGGCAACTGGTATGGGTCGTCGGCGGTCGGTCGCGGTAGCAGCGGGTACTATTGGTCTTCGTCCGCGTACAATAGTAACTTCGCGTTTTACCTGAGCTTCAATAGCTCGGGTGTCAACCCAGGTACGGGTATCAGCAGTAAGTACCTCGGGTACAGTGTTCGTTGTGTCGCGGGGTCTTAGGTTTGTTTGCGGGTTCCGTTCCGGTTCCTTCCGGGCCTCGGGGAATAGCCCCTTCCCGGAGAGGTGCCCCGACGGGCACCTCCAAAGAAGGGTGCGATATCTGGAAACTTACCGTTGTTTGCGCTTTAATAAATTTTTATGCTTAAAAAACTATGCTTTTAGGGTTGACTTTTAATATCTAAATAATATATAATGCGGCTCAGGTTGTGCTTTGGGAGTTAGTGAGTAAAGAATCCACGAACCACTCTCAGGTTCGCGGGCGGAGAGAGGCTCACTAAACGTTCCTTCTAGGATGAATAAAGTTGCCTCAGAAAGGAAAGATGACATTACAGATAGCTCTGTTTATCATCAATCGCAATAAACGAGATGACGAACCAAAGAAAAAATCTAGTTCAGACAAATAGCCTGAACTAGCACAACCATTTAAAAGAAGTCTTCCTAGAGGGCTTCTTTTTATATCTATATAATAGCACAATCGTTTATAAAAGTCTAGATTTTCGAGAGTTTTAGAAACGGGAAGAAGGTTTTAAAAATTAAAGAGTTTTGCGGAAGAAGTTGGTGTCGTAGATTTCGGCGCCTCTTCTTTTGTAAAATTCTTGGGCAGCTTCGCGCCCGTTGCCGGAAGTAAAATTAAGCTCAGAGCAACCTTTTGATTTTGCCCAAGCGAGCATGGCATTCCAGAGTTGGCCGCCGACGCCTTGGCCGCGACAAGTTTCGTCGGTAACGAAATCTTCTAGATAGGCGATTTTACGGACGATAGGCCCCATAATAATACTTAAAGTTGCAATACCTTGGATTTTATCATTATCGTCGATTGCAAGGAGCATGTCGTGACTATCGGAAGCGATTAGGGCATCAAACCATTCTTTTGGGATTTCGCCACGGTCTTTGCCGCTTCTCGACAACTGAATTAACAATTCCCTAATTCTATTAGCGGTTTCTGAATCATATTTAGTTAATGTTATGATTTTCATGTTATCCTTTCTCTAGGTAGTTTTTCTCTAGGCGGGTCCTGTCGGCTCCTCTCCCTCCCCAAAATTTTTACTTCGTAAAACATTTTGGGGTCCCCTTCCGGAGCCGCCACCCGCCTATGTTAAGCTACTCGTTAAATTATTTTTTAAATCATCAGCTAATTTTCTAATTATGGATTCATCATTTCCCCACATTGTAATACGAATTAGGTCTTCAGTTCCGGAAGGGCGGACGAGGAGGCGGCCGGAAACGGAACTAAGTTTATTATTATATTCTAGTAAAAGTTTCTTTGCGGCGTCAGACGTTTTTAAGTTTTCCTTTTGTTCTTTTGTCGCGGGCATGTTGACGATAACTTGTGGATACTTCTGAATAACTTTTTTGAGTTCGTTAAGAGATTTTTTAGTTTCGGAAATTACTTTTACAACCATAAGAGCGGTTAACATTCCGTCGCCGGTAGATTCGTCAGGTAGAATAATATGACCGGACTGTTCACCACCGAGTTTAATATCTTTTTCGCGCATGGCGCTTGCGACGTTAGAGTCGCCAACGGCAGTAATTTCAGCTTTAATATTATTATCCTTTGCCCAATTTAGGAGGCCTTGATTTGCCATAACAGTTATAGCGATTTTGTCGAGATTTAGGTAGTTTGCGAGAATTGCGATAATTTCGTCGCCATCGACTACTTCTCCGGTTTCATCTACCATTAAAACTCGGTCGCCGTCGCCGTCGAAAGCGATACCGAGGTCGAGGCCGGAATCTTTAACTAGGGAGATAAGGGAATTAAGATGGGTTGAGCCACAACTGCGATTAATTTTCGTGCCATAGGACTTATCGGCGTTAATTAACGTGACGCTTGCGCCGAGTTTTTCAAAGATTTGAGCGCCAATGATGCTAGTAGCGCCGTTTGCACAATCGAGGCCGATTTTAAGATTTTTAAAGTCGGCGGTTTTGAGATAATTTAAGAGATGTTCTTTATAAAGATTAAGTGCATCTTCGCTTAAATCCTCTCTTATAGACGGCGAAGCGGGCGCGTATGAAAATTCCGCATCTTCGAGAGCTTTTTCGATAATTTCGCAGGCTTTTTCGTTCAATTTTTGTCCGAAATTTTTCCCGCGTTCGAAAATTTTAATACCGTTGTCTTCGTATGGATTATGTGAAGCGGTTACATCGATTGCGAAATCAAAGCCCATATGATAGAAACAATAGTTTATCGCGGGGGTCGGAAGGATACCGGCGCTTCCATATTCAACACCGAAAGTTTCGAGGGCAGTTTCGAGATCTCGTAAAATCCATTCGGTAGATTCGCGGGTATCGCCAGCGAGAAAGACTTTTATTTCGTCGCCGGCATAGTCGATTAGGCCTTTGACGATTTTTGCTAGGAAGTCTGGGGTAAATTCGTCGGCTTTTTTTCTAATGCCGTCAGTGCCAAAATGTTTCATATAGATTCCTCAAAAGATAATTTAAACAAGACAGATAGAGTTAGAATAACATCTTTTACCGTACTGCCGCGAGAAAGGTCGGCGAGGGGAATTTTGAAGCCTTGGATGATTGGGCCGGCAATAACGAATTCGCCGAATTGCTCAAGGGATTTATAGAGGATATTTCCAGAATTTAGGTCAGGAGTGATTAAGATATTTGCATTACCTTTAAGCGGGGAATCGGGAGTTTTCTTTTCTGCGACGCGGGGATTTACGGCGGCGTCGAGTTGCATTTCGCCGTCAATTAACCAATCTGGATGATTTTTATGAATTTCGTTGATTACGAAGTAGATTTTTTCGAGATCTGGGTTTTTACCGCCGGAACCTTTAGTCGAATAAGAGAGTATAGCAATTTTAGGTTTTTCGTCATAATAAGTTTCAAAAGTTTTTGCAGTATCCTCGACAATCACATATAATTGCTCTTTTGTCGGGAGTTTATTAACGCCGCCATCGGCAAGAGCGAAATGTTTCTCGCCTTTTTCGCAGATAAAGCAACTTGAAAAATATTTTGATTTTAAAGGAATTTGGTCTTTATAAGTAAGAAGGACGTCACGAGAAGAATAATCAAGGCCGGAAATCATTGAATCGGCTTCGCCGTTTTTTAATATCTCGATAGCTGCTTTTAAGTTTTCGGCGGGTAAAAAATCGATGTTATTGAAGCTTTTGATGGCTTCTTTAGCGATTTCGTTAGTTTTAAGTTCAGGAAAAACGATTTTCATAGAGTTATTATAGCAGATAAATAGTAATTTGATAAACGACTCCTCGCGCAAAGGTAAAAAATACAACGGTTCAGTCGGAGCTCACAAGAAATTTCAGTTCCTTGATTCGCTCCGTGACCGTTGTATTTTTTACTATTGGCTCGTCGTAATGTTTATCAAATTACTATTTATCTACTACCTCTCCCTCTACGGGTTCGTCTTTGTCGTCGGATTTTTTGTCGTCAGACTTAGATTCGTCTTTTGAAGCTTCTTGATACATTTTAGCGCCGATAGGCATAATGCGCTCGTTCAAATCTTTTGCGGCTTGTTCAAGAGCATCTTTGTCGGCTTTTTCGTCGTTTAGGATCTTTTTAGCATCTTCGACGGCTTTTTTAATCGTCTCTTTGTCTTCGTCTGAAATTTTGTCTTTATATTCGGTAGGCATTTTTTCGGCTTGGTAGACGGCATTTTCGAGATGGTTTTTAGCGTCGATAGTTTCCTTCTTCTTTTTATCTTCATCGGCATACATTTCGGCCTCTTTTTGTGCCTTCTCGATATCATCTTTGCTCATATTTCCAGAGTTTTGGATAGTAATAGATTGTTCTTTACCGGTTCCTTTATCTTTTGCGGTAACGTTTAAGATACCGTTAGCATCGAGGTTAAAGGTAACTTCGATTTGCGGAACGCCGCGAGGAGCAGGAGCGATGCCGTCGAGGATAAAGCGGCCGAGAGATTTATTGTCTTTAGCAAATTCACGTTCGCCTTGAAGGACATGGATTTCGACTTGCGGTTGATTGTCTGAAGCCGTACTAAATACTTCAGATTTTGAAGTTGGGATTGTGGTGTTTCGATCGATTAGAGGGGTACGAACGCCACCCATAGTTTCGATACCAAGGGTTAAAGGAGTAACGTCGAGGAGCAAGACATCCTTAACGTCGCCTTGAAGAACACCGCCTTGGATAGCTGCACCGACGGCAACGACTTCGTCAGGGTTAACACCTTGCATTGGGTCTTTGCCGAAAATTGATTTAACTTTTTCGACAACGGCCGGCATACGAGTCATACCGCCGACCATGACGATTTCATTAATATCCTTAGTGTCAAGTTTTGCGTCCTTTAAAGCTTTTTTCACAGGACCTTCAAGACGATCTAGGAGGTCGGAAACTAGCTCTTCAAGTTTCGCACGGGTTAGAGTAGTTTCGAAATGTTTTGGACCATCGGCATCGGCGGAAAGAAATGGAAGGTTGATGTCGGTAGAAGTAGAGCTACTGAGCTCTTTTTTCGCCTTTTCGGCTTCGTCTTTAACGCGTTGCATTGCGGCAGCGTCGCCTTTAATGTCGATACCGGACTCTTTCTTAAATTCGTCGACTAAGTAGTTAACAATAATATTATCAAAGTCTTCGCCACCGAGGTGGGTATCGCCGTTTGTAGATAGAACTTCAAAAACACCGTCGCCGATGTCCATGATGCTGACATCGAAAGTACCACCACCAAGATCGAAGACAGCAATTTTTTCGTCTTTTTTACCTTCGAGGCCGTAGGCAAGAGCAGCGGCGGTAGGCTCGTTAATAATACGTTTTACTTCAAGGCCAGCAATTTTACCGGCGTCTTTAGTAGCTTGGCGTTGGGAATCGTCAAAGTAAGCCGGAACGGTAATAATAGCTTCAGTGACAGGTTCACCGAGGAAGCTTTCGGCGTCGGCTTTAATCTTGCTGAGAATCATAGCGCAGATTTCTTCAGGGGTATATTCTTTTCCGTCCATTTCAACTGCGACACCTTGACCCTTTTTAACGATTTTATATGGACTAATTTCCATATCGTGTTTAACTTCTTTGTCGTCATATTTACGACCGATGAGACGCTTGATACCATAAATAGTATTTTTAGGGTTAGTGACACGTTGACGTTGTGCAACTTTACCGACTAGCCTTTCGCCTTTTTTTGTAACGGCAACTACGCTAGGAGTTGTTCGGTCACCTTCGGAATTTGTAATGACTTCTGGTTTACCGGCAACCATATAAGCAAAAGCGCTGTTAGTTGTTCCTAAATCTATACCGATAATTTTTGACATATTTGATCTCCTTTTTCTAGCACTCGGTTATAGTGAGTGCTAATTCTTTCTCTATTGTAGCACGTTAGCAAACTAACGTCAAGAGTGCTAATACAGAGATGAGGATTTGAAAAATATTTGTAATAAAAAAGGAGGGGCGGTGTCCCGCATATATCCACTGCAGGTCCTGCCCCTCTTTACTATATATTATATATGATTTATTTCCTAAAATCAAGAAGTTTGCCTTTTTTCGTGATAATAAGTAAATTATTTATTCTTTTTGAATGGTTAAATTCTCTCTCGATTTCTTTTAGGCATTTTGATTGATGACGTTTGACTCTACGGAGGTCGATGATTAGATTTGAGGATTGTTTGGCGGCTCTTTGAAAAGTATTTTTAATTACAGAATTGCCTTCGCCTTTTGGGGATTTCATTTCCCATTTGATTTTATTCATAATGAAGTCTGGGGTGTGTAGCCCTTTAACATTGCTTTTTGGAATTAGCTCTATGTCAAATCCTTTTTCAGTTAAGAATACTATAGTTGCATTTTCGTGAGTTTTTAAAACTACTCCGTTTGGGGCAATTTTGCCCTTTTTAGTTTTTTTCGTTTTCGCCATCTTTGTTTCCTTTTATTACTAATGAAGAGATAAATTTTGATAATCTGTTGGCGTCTTCTTCGGTAATATTAATTGGAAGGTATAGGGAAGCGAGAGTACCATTTGACATTGGAAAAGGGAGGCTAATCAATCCTTCTTTAGGTTTTGTTTCTATTGGTGCGGATATGTTGTGGTTGATATTTTGTTGTGACAAAGAAGGAGTAGAGGAGCCTCTCTTCGACGTTTTTTCGGAATTAGAGGACGGGCTCTTACGAACCGTAGGTGTCCATCCGGGATTACGTAGGAAATTGTTATACCAAGTTAGCGCTCGGTTGGCGCGAGCTTTATATGTGACGTAACTGTCGGAGTTGTATCTATCAAGAGCAAGGTTTTTGAACCTTTCAATGTAATCATCTAAATCAATTGACGCTATGTCAATATTTTGCCAGTTTTCTTTTTCGACAGTCTCAAAGATTTTTCGAGTAGCCGTCTTTAGTGGGGTTACGACAGATGATTTAGCACGACCTTTTTCAACAAGAGAGTCTAGATAAGCCATTAATCCGCTGATTTTCCTGTTTCCTACGAGTTCAGACATTTTTTACCTCCTTTTTATTATTTTACATTGATTTTATCATACTAAATTTTAATTGACAATATATTTTGCGAAAAAGAAAATTGATTTTTGGCACAGATTAGGTCTAGTGTTAGTGTAAAAAATAAAATATTTGGTATAATGTATGTATGGCGATTGAGAGGTTAGTTGAGCCAACGATGGCGGCGGGGGATACGGAAGAGGAACGGATCGAGATTTCGCTTCGTCCGACGTCTTTTTCTGAATATATTGGACAAGAACACCTCAAAAATAACTTAAAGTTAGCGATTGATGCAGTCAAGAAACGTAATGATGGTTCGACGCTTGACCATATATTATTATATGGTCCGCCGGGGCTTGGAAAAACGACGATGGCGGGAGTAATTGCACATGAACTTGGAGCATCTCTTCGAGTTACTTCTGGACCGGCGATTGAGCGAGCGGGGGATTTAGCCTCGATTTTGACAAACTTAAAAGACGGGGATGTTTTATTTATTGATGAGATTCATCGTCTAAGGCGAGCAGTTGAAGAAGTTTTATATTCGGCGATGGAAGATTATAAACTTGACATCGTGATTGGAAAAGGGCCGGCAGCGAGATCGGTGCGGCTTGATTTGCCACATTTTACAGTGATTGGAGCAACAACGCGAACGGGGTCTCTTGCGGGGCCACTTCGTGATAGGTTTGGGATAATTCATAGATTGGAATATTATAAAGAGCTGGAAATTGAGCAAATTATTAATCGGACGGCAGGGATTTTAAAGACGAAAATTATGCCAGAGGCAACTAAATTGCTTGCAACAAGATCGCGACTTACGCCAAGAATTGCGAATCGATTATTTAAGCGAGTGCGGGATTTTGCTGATGTAAATGGCGATGGGATTGTTGACGTAAAAATTGCGAAAGACGCGCTCGGTTTGATGGAAATTGATTATCTGGGCCTAGACCCAGCAGATAGAAATATGCTTCGACTGATGTATGAAAATTATGGCGATCGTCCGGTAGGTTTGACGACGATTGCGGCCCTTACTGGGGATGAAGCGACAACGATTGAGGATTTTTACGAGCCATATTTGTTACAACTCGGGTTACTTGCACGAACGCCAAAGGGGAGAATTGTAACAGAAAAAGGAAGGAAGCATTTACAAAATAAGGAAAATGTGCTATAATGGTTATGAATGAGGTTTTTGGTGTGCTAAAAAAGAAAGGAGTCACATGGATGAAAATTTAATAAAAATCCGACACGAGCGGAGTAAAAAAGATTTTCCGTGGCTTCGGCTTGGCGAAACTGAATATGTAGAATTTGCTTTTCAACGAGCGAAGGTTTGTCTTTGGTTAATATTTGGCGGTGTGGGGCTGGGATTGATTGTGATTTTGTTCGCCTTTTTGTTAGTTTTGTTGGAGCAGTCGGTACTAGATGAAATGGGGAAGAACTTTTTGTTTATTATTTTGTTTGCACTTCTTGCTGCGGCGGTAATAATCGGGCTAGTAGCTTTAAGAATTTATCGGGGAAATCGCCTTTTTATTACAAATCAGAGGGTAATTCAGATGTCGAGAATATCGCTAGTTTCTAATTCTGTGAATATAATTGATTTACAATCAATTGAGGATGCGAGTTTTAGACAAGAAAGTATACTACAGAAAATTTTTAAATATGGAACGTTTAGGCTGTCGACGATTGGAGATGAGACGACATATACTTTTCCATTTTCGGATATCAAGCCGAGCGAACTAGAAGCGGTTTCAAAATTGATTTCACACAAAAAGGCACAACGGAAAAAGAAACCGTCAACTGCTAGCGCTGATGCTTCCTCTGAGGCGGATAGTTAATATTTATAATTAATTACGATTATATTTTATATAGGTATCTTCTTTTTCGAGATTTGCTTTTAAGGTGTATTCTTTACATTTTCCGTCTTTACAGTTTGCAGCTTCGTATGAGTAAGAGCTAAGTGGGTCGCCGAGATTATAGCCATTTGGGTCCGTCCAAAGGGCGGGGTCAATAACTTTAATGTTTTCTTCGGAAATCATTTCAGGATAATAATGATTATTTTCGTAGAAGCTTTCTTCGAGGGCATAATACATGGCGTTAATGGCAATTTTGCGATCTTCGTCGCGATTCATGGCGTCGATATTGGATTTTTGAACAAAAAAGAAAATTAGGAGTAGAGAAGCGAAAAGACCGACGATGATAATTTCTAAAATTGTAAAACCGCGTTTGTTCATGACATTATTATAACATAAAAGCTTGCATCTTGGCGGTTACTAAAAAATCGGCTATTTTGCCGATTTGGATATGTCTTGGTGGTACCGGGTGGGATTGAACCACCGACCTCGGGCTTATGAGTCCCACGCTCTAACCAGCTGAGCTACGGTACCGTAGTTGTTATTATATCATGGATTTTTAATTTGGTACACCCAGGAGGACTCGAACCTCTAACCTTCAGCTCCGGAAGCTGACGCTCTATCCGATTGAGCTATGGGTGCGGGATGTGGTATACCGGATAGGATTATGAATAATCTAGCTCCGGTTACATAAATATTAAAACAAAGCAAGCTTTATTTTAATATTTATGGTACACCGGATAGGATTCGAACCTACGACCCTCTGTTCCGAAGACAGATGCTCTAATCCACTGAGCTACCGGTGCATGAATGTCATTATACCATATTTTTAATTAAATATAAAGGCGTGTATGGCGTAGTTATGGTTCTGGCTCAGGATCTGGTTCAGGTTCAGGATCTGGTTCAGGTTCTTCGTCTGGAACGTATTCTTCTGACCACTCTGCGGTAAGCCGAACGTCACCATAAAGATATAGGAAATCACCAGGGTTATATATTGAATTATCATTGGGATTATACCATCCATTAAATGAATATGTATAATATCCCCCATCTCCTGCTTCGTCATTTCGCAAAGGAGTATCATATGGAATTTGGCATTCCATACCCTCTTCACAGCTTACGCTTGAGGGCATATTGTAAACATCTCCATCACTTTCAAAATCCATATTATAGTACACAGGATCGTGAAGTAACTCTGCTTGAACGAGTAACACTGATAATTTTCCGTAAAAACTCTCATCCACAGATAGGCTATTTAAGATTGAGACGATAGTTGCCTCATTATTGCACTCGAATTGATCCATATATCTATCGATGTTACCATTTTCTAGCTTAAACACGGCCCATTTTCCCGAGTATTGACTATTTAGTGGAATATAATTACCGCTCACCTTTTCAAAACTTTCTATGTTGTCATTATATTTATAGGCCATTATATTAAGATTTGAAACATCGTGAACATTTTGACTATTGTACAGGCCGAAGAATGGTAAATAAAGTATGTCATCATTTAGGGATACAACCTGTAGCGAATTGCCTGTGAAATTGTTGCCGGTTTCGTCTAAACTATTAGCAATTGTCTGATAAATATCTGTTGTGTCAGAAGGAGTGAAATTTAGTACGCCTCCTCCGAGTACGAAGGTCGACCATGTCCCGTTAAATCCGATTGGCTCCTTGTACTCTCCATTATCTAGTGCGTAGTGGCATTCCGAATTACTACATACGTGTCGATAAATTAGAGTATTCGTGTCTTCGGTCTTTTCTTCATCGAAATATAGTCCAGCTCCCATGAACGTAATTTTAAACTGATCCTCGGTAGTTTCTACGACAGAAGCAGGATGTACGATAGTATATTTTACTTTACCTGAATAATTTCCAGCTGGTTGTGCCCCAGAAATAAAGACTTGGTATGTTGATTTAAAATTTGAGCCAACCGTATTGTCTGTCACGGAGGGAAAGGTGGCAACTTTTGTATAAACATTTGGCACAGCAGCGTAATTAGTGAATTCGTTTATGATAGTGGAAGTATAGTCACCCGAAATGGAGGCTAGTTTCATTGCCCATTGTGAATTATTGCCACTTGTAGCCTTCCCGGTAGGAATGTCCCAAGTATCAGTAAGGGGCGAGGCAGCGTCTAGAACATTGTTGCCATAATTGTCGTTAGTGTATCCAACGGCGTAAATCGAAAAACCTTCTGCATCATTACAAAATACGTTAAAATCTGTTTCGCCAATATCTGAAGTTACAATTCTGTTATTGACGGTGGCGGTATGTTCAGATTGGACTGTACTTGATAACGAACAGGACACCGGTACATTAATAGTTACTGTATCGGTTTCTGCAGAATCTGCGTAGGTTTTATTGAAAATTATGATTTCTTTTATGGCTAGGAAAGAAGCTAATAAGATCATGAAAATTATAATAGATTGAACGGAAGAGAATTTATTATATATCTTATTGAACATATTTATATATTATCATGTTTTTGCTTTTTTTGAGAAAAATAATTAAAGGATTAGCATTAGTTTTTTAAGAAGGTTGAAAATAATTAGTGAGAGTGTTAAATCTTCTGGTATGTTTAGAAAAATATGGGGAGACATACATCAATCGTATTTTGTAGTTTTTGGGGCGGTGGGGGTTTTGGTTGGAGCGATTTTGGGATTAATTTTTCGGATTAATTTTTTCGCGTCGCCGATTTGGATTTTATGGGCGAGTTTGTTAATGATTTTTGCGTTTTTAAAACCGAAATTTATGTTTGTTATAATTGCGTTTATTGCGGGGATGATATTAGTTTTTACGAGAGTAGCGACTGAATTAGAAAAACAAAATGTGTTCGGGGAAGCTTATGTTGTTTCGTCTGGGCTTGAGACGGAGGCGTGGGTAGTTTCAACGCGGGATTTTTTTGCGGAGAGAATTCAAGGGCTTTTACCGGAAACGGAAGCGTCGCTTGGGCTATCGTATCTACTTGGGATGAAAAGCGGACTACCTAAGGAGCTTTCGGAAAATTTACGAACGGTAGGGTTAGTTCACATTGTAGTTGCGAGCGGGGCGCATTTATCGATTTTAGTTGAGATTGCAAAAAAGATATTTGGAAAGATTTCGCGATTTGCGGGGCTTTTATTTTCAATGCTTTTTGTAGTATTTTTTATGGCGATGGTAGGATGGACGCCGTCGATTCTTCGAGCGGGGATAATGGCAATTTTGGCGATAGTGACGTGGTATTATGGGCGGAAGATTGAGTCATGGCGGATGATTTTATTAGTAATGGCTACTACCTTAATGATGAATCCGATGTTTATAACTAATTTAGGGTGGCTTTTGTCGTTTTTGTCGTTTACGGGGATTATGATTTTAGGTCCGAAGATGGCGCGATATTTTTACGGGGAGAAGAAGCCGGGGTTTATTGCGGAAACAGTAATTACGACGATTGCGGCGACGTTGATGACGTTACCAATAATTTTATATTATTTTGGGCAGGTTTCGTTAATTTCGGTAGTGGCGAATTTGTTGATTTTGCCGACTTTAAGCTATGCGATGGGGCTGACATTTTTAGTCGGAGTTTTTGCGGGGGTGCCTTGGATTGAGATTGCGATTTCATTTTTAGCGACTAAATTGCTTGATTTTCATATTTTAGTAGTGGAATTTTTTGGAGCGCAAACGCAATTTTTGGTTAAGTTTTCACAATACCAATGGCAAGTTTTTTTAATTTATATACCTATTGTGTTGATTATAATTAAAAGTTATAGTACTAAATTTTTGCAATCGGTAAAATTACGCCGGAATAAATCTTAATGTCTTAGGCGGACTTCTCGTCCGGGACGAGCGGACTTCGGTCCGTAAGATTTTAAGATTTATCGGGTAATTTTACATTTTGCAGAAATTTAATATTATGCATTTTGGTTAACTCGACAAAAAAGGACGAAAATGATAAAATTAGGAGAAGATTAACATCATTAATTTTAAAGGAGTTTTATGTCGGGACATAGTAAATGGGCGACGACTAAGAGACAAAAAGCTGTAGTTGATGCGAAACGCGGGGCATTATTTACGAAAATCGGAAACCAGATTGCGATTGCGGCGAGGGCGGGTACTGATCCGGCGATGAATCCGAGCTTAGCGATGGTACTTGAAAAAGCGCGACTTGCGAATATGCCGAAAGCGAATATTGAACGGGCGATTGCTCGAGTTGCAGATAAATCGGCGGCAGCTTTAATTGAAGAAGTATATGAAGCTTATGGTCCGGGGGGAGTAGGAATTATTATTGAGGTAGCGACGGACAATAAGAATCGAACAATGCCAGAAGTGAGGCATACTTTAGATAAAAATGGTGGACGAATGGCGGAGCCTGGTTCAGTGATGTTCCAGTTTAAGCGAAAAGGTGTGATTGAGGTTTCAGAAAAAGGAGACGAAGTGATGATGACTGCGCTTGAGGCTGGCGCAGAGGATGTTTCGGATGAAGATGAGGAGACGGTTATTTATACAGAAGCTTCAAATTTGATGAAAGTTAGGCAGGCATTGGTTGATGGGGGGTTAAGTGTTACTTCGGCGGAATTACAGTATGTGCCAACTTCTTATGTGCCGGTGGAAGGAGAAGCGGCGGAGAAATTGGAAAAATTGTTGTCTGCGGTTGATGATTTAGATGATGTGACGAATGTCTATACGAATGCGGAATAAAAAATAAGACCCCTTAAGGGTCTTATTTTTAGCGGCCGTCTTTTAAGCGGGGGTGTTTTCGCTTGTCGCTATGTTTATGATTATTGTTGCGATTTTGCTTTGAAACAGGTCGCAATTTGATTTTTCTTGCCATGTTGTTATTATATCACAGATTTTTATAGATGTAAAATTGACAAAAAAGCATAAGTGTGATATAGTAAAAAGTTAGGGTATTTTTTATTGCTTGAGGGTGTGGTATAATTAGAAGTGGAAAGGTGGCCGAGTGGTTTATGGCACTGGTCTTGAAAACCAGAGAGGGAAACCTCCGCAGGTTCGAATCCTGTCCTTTCCGCCATGCTCCTAACGGAGCACACAAAAAGAAGGATTGGAGTCTCGCTTCGCTCGATGCGAATCCTGTCCTTTCCGCCAAATTAGTTTTGTATGAAGAATATTGTTGAAGTAAAAAATTTTAGGATGCGGTTTGGAGATAAAGAGGTAATCTCTGATCTTAGCTTTGAAGTGAGGAAGGGGGAAATATTTGGACTACTTGGATCAAATGGTTCGGGAAAAACGACGACAGTGCGAGCGCTTTTGGGGTTTTATGCGCCGAGCGACGGAGAGCTGTTAATTGATGGCAAAAAATATGACCCGGAAGATACTTCGATCACGATTGGGTATTTGCCGGAAGAGCGAGGACTTTATCGAAAAGAAACCGTAATTGATACGATGATTTATTTTGGTGAAATGAAGGGAATAAAAGATCCGAGAGGGTGGGCGATGAAATATTTGGAGCGAGTAGATCTCTTGGATAAATTTAACGAAAAAGTTGAAAAGTTGTCAGGAGGACAGCAGCAGAAAATTCAGTTGGGGATTACGATTATGGGGAATCCAAAACTTTTGATTTTGGATGAGCCGACGAAAGGATTCGATCCTATGAACCGACGCCTTTTAATGGAGATTATTGAAGAATTACATAAAAAAGGAACGGCGATCATTATGATTACGCATTATATGGATGAAGTAGAAAAATTATGTGATCGAGCATTACTTTTAAAAGACGGAACTGTGCGTGCATATGGAACAATTGCAGAAATTCGAGAAGAATTTGATGGAAAAAGCTTGGACGATATTTTTGTAAAGGTTTATGGAGAGAAAAATGAATAAAGCAGTTTTGAAGGTATTTAAGTTTGAATTTGTGCGGCAAATTAAAAAGCCGGCGTTTTGGGCGGCGACGCTTTTGATCCCATTAATGATTGGAGGGATATATTTTATTAGTTTTATTTCTTCACAGGATGTGGATCAGACTCCGATGCTTAACGAAGACACGAAGGTGGCAATTACGGACGAGGCGGGAATTTTTTCGGAACAGGCGCCATTTATTATAAATGGCGATAAGGAATATGGGATAGAGATGGTAAAAAATGGCGAAGTTGATTTATATTTTTACGTTCCGGAAGAATTTGAAGAGACGAAGAAAATTGAATTTTATCATATTTCTGAGGGGCTTGAGATTTTTAATTATGACGGAAATATTATAAAAGGACTACTGCTTAATGATGTAATGGGGAGAGTGGATGCTCTTGATGCACTAGCGTTAACTGGCAATTACGAGATTGAAGATAATAAACTTACGGTGAGTGGCGAGGAATCGAACGCTTTAGGAAAGGCAATTATACCGTTTTTTATCGGAATTATGTTTTTTATGTTTATAACGCTTTGCGGAAATCGTTTCTTAATGACGGTGGTTGAGGAGAAAGAGAATCGAATCTCGGAAATGATTTTAACTTCAGTTTCGGCAAAGCATTTGATTGTTGGAAAGATTTTTGCGATGATGGCGCTAGGTGGAGTGCAAATTTTGGCTTTAGTGATTCCGATTTTATGTTTGGTGTTTTTGAACCGGGAAAATCAAATGATTAGTACAATACTCGCAATGATAGAAATTGAGCCGACAACAATTATTTTAAGTATTATATTATTCATTGCATCGACATTTTTTTATGCTGGGGTTTGTACTTTTGTGGGGTCACTTGTTTCGACGGCACGAGATGCTTCATCGTTTATTGGGCCAGCGATTGTAATGATGGTGTTTCCTCTGTATTTTATGCAGGCATTTATGGTAGCGGAGCCGAATTTTATAGTACACTTTATGACTTATTTTCCATTTACGGCACCAATTGCCTTAATGCTACGAAGCGGATTTGGAACAATTTCGGTGATGGAGTATTGTGTAGGGATTTTGGTGGTCGTGATTTCGGCGGTGGTTGCAATTAAATTTGCGGTTATAACATTCCAAAAGAATGCGATTAATTTTGAAATTGTGAAACCGAAATTTTTAAGAAAATAGATTATTTTAAGCTGGGAGTCTTGAAGATGAATTTGGTAGATTTAGTGTTTGGTGTTGCGTAAGAACGATAACTTGAGGCAGCTTCGACGGATTTGCGAAGATTGCGAACGAAACTATCAAGGTCATGATTGGCAAAATTGGCTAGTTGGTCTATACCGCGAGATTTGAATGTTAGAAGGCCGTTTTTTAATTCTGTGGAGCCGGAGTAGAGTTGGTTCGCTCCATTTGATAAAGCGGTTACTCCATTTCGTAATTCAGTGGCACCGGTTTTAACTTTTTGGTTATATTCCGAAACAGTGACGGAGCCGTTAGAGAGATAAGAATTAATTTTATTGGTGTAATTCATGAAAGTGTCATAAGTTTCTGAATAATTGTTATTAACAATTTCGGTGATTTTAGCGGTTAGTTCAGGGTCGAGATCGTATTCGGTCGCAAGATTATTAATTTCGGAAATTGTATTTTCTGGGGTTGAAGGAATAGTGGCAATGATATTTTGACTAGAAGACAATAAGTCATTGAACTTGTTAATAATTTCATCGGCTTTAGATGTGATTATAAAAACTTTATCTGTAATTTTGTCAATATTACTTTTTAGGGTAACGAGACCGGCAGAGAGTTCACTAAGACCATTATTTAGAGAAGTTGTGCCAGCAAGGATTTTATCGAAACCAGTAGATAATTCATTTACGGAATTAATAAGAGAATCAATTGATGTAAATTTAGAAGTGTCTAGATCAGCGATGACTTCATTAGTTGCAATAGTATAACTATCGCTTAATTTGAAATTATTAGTGTCAGCTTCTATAGCAAAGTGATTTGGCAACAAATCGGTTCCGAGGTTTTCTCCTAAACCGACGAGAGAGTAGCCGGCGATAATAATTTTGCCGTTTTCGGAAATAATTTTGCCATTTTCGATTTTTATATTGTTAAAATTTGTGCTATCTAATGTAAGGCCAGTAATAGCTAAAAATGGGATGAGACTATTTTGATAAGTTTTAGTAGAAGTATATTTGTAAACAATGCGAATATGGCCAGATTTACCGATAAGTTCTTCGGCTTTTATTTCATGGCCATCTAAAAAGTAAGAGATGTTGAGATCTAAGGGCAATGGTGTGGCACTAGTATTTAAAGTATTCCCGATGAATTTTTTATTTACGGAACCTGCATGATCAGTAATTACATAGACAGTTTCATTTTCGGGGATTAATTCGGGAGACGGAGCAGGTAGAGCTGCTTCGTCTGAAGTAGATAATGTAGCTAAGTTTTTTGATGAGGCTGTTTCGGCATTAGTGCTATTTATAGTTATAGTTGTGAAAAAGCCAGCTAAAATTATTAGTCCAATAATTGAGGAAATTATAAGTTGTTTTTTCATGATTTTTTGCTCCTTTTTATTAAAGATTTCATATCTAGAGTTGTGCGAATAATGAGAGGGTCAGCGAGGATAAGAAGTGGCGGTAGGAAAAGTGGAACGACGATAATGCTAATAATAGCACCACGAGCAAGAAGAAGACAAATCGAACTAACGAGGGCAGCTTTTGAATAGACGGCAACGCCAATAGTGGCAGCGAAAAGGACTGCTCCGGAAATGATGATTGATGGAATAGAAGTTATAAGAGCTTCTTTTATGGCATTTTTGCTATTTTTTCCGTTTAAGCGTTCGCGTTTATAGCGAGTAGTCATTAAAATCGCGTAGTCGACGGTAGCGCCGAGTTGGATGGTGCTGATGCAGATAGGGGCAATAAATGATAAAGTTGTTCCAGTATAGTGCGAGATGGCGAGGTTGATGAAGATTGCTGTTTCGATAAGGACTATTAGGATGACTGGAAGGGAAATACTTTTTGTAACAAGGGCGATGATGATGAAAATTGCGATAATAGAGATTGTGTTTACGACTTGAAAATCGGTTGAAGTGAGGTTGATCATATCTTGAGTACAACTCGATTCACCGATGAGTAGGGCTGAAGGATCGTAGGATTTAATAATATTATTTATAGTTGTGATTTGTTCGGCCATTTCGTTAGTGGCGGTTTGGTATTCGGAAATGGCAAGGGTTAGTTCCCATTTTTCACTTTTTAGAATGTTTGATGCTTGCTCCGGTAAGATGTCAAGAGGAGTGTTGTTGCCAACAAAACTTTCGAGACTCAGAACCGATTTGATGCCTGGTGTGTTTTGAATTGCGGTAGTCATAGCTCTTGCGTCGGAATCGGATAGACTTGCGCTACTTAAAATCATGTGCACATTAGATAGACCAAAGTTCTCATGGAGTTTAGTATTTGCAATAGCGGAGGGTGTATCGCTCGGAAGACCGTTTCCGAGAGCATAATTTACATTTGAATTGGTTTTTTGATAACCATAAATTGCCGGAGGCAAGATGGCTATAAATATTATTAGCAGAGCTGGGGAGAATTTAACAATAAGATCTGATATTTTTTTAAAATTAGGAAGAAGTGGACGATGATCAAGTTTGCGAAGAATTTTGTCGAAGACAAGAATGATGGCGGGAAGTATAGTAACGCTACCTATGACACCAAGAAGCACACCTTTAGCCATAACAAGACCAAGATCTAGGCCCATTGTGAAGGTCATAAAGCATAGGGCAATAAAGCCAGCAATGGTGGTAGCAGAACTGCCAAAGACTGAACTAAGAGTAGCTTTAATAGCTAGTTCCATTGCTTCATGTGGTTTGGATGTTTTTTTGAGGTATTCACGGTAGCTATGCCATAGAAAAATGGAGTAGTCCATAGTTACGGCAAGTTGTAAAACGGCTGAAAGAGCTTTAGTGACGTATGAGATTTCGCCGAAAATGATGTTTGTACCGAGGTTAATTAGAACCATGATTGCGATACTAAAAAGAAAGATAAATGGTATAAGCCAGTTATCAAGTAGAAGTAGCATGACAAAAAGCGCTAGCGAAACAGCAATTATAATGTAGTGAATTTGCTCACTACTACTTATTTCTTTAAGATCAACTATGAATGCAGACATACCAGAAACGTGGAGATTGTCCATAAGTTGACGGATTTCAGAAACAGCTTCTAAAGTTTCATCAGCGGAAGTTGAGGTATCAAAGAAAACTGCAATTATGGATTCATCGCCTTTTTTAAGCGTTTGATATAAATTATCGGGAAGCATTTCGGCAGGCAGATTTGCATTTTCGATAGTACCAAGACTTAAGACGGTGTCAACATGTTCAATGTTTTTAATTGAGTTTTCGACGTTGGCGATTTCGTTGTCGTTTAGATTTTCGGTAATAATCATAGAGAAGGCGCCTTTTTTGAATTCATCGAGCAAAATATCTTGACCTTTCATGGTATCCATATCGTTCGGTAAATAATTTAACATATCGTAATTGACGCGAGTATTCAAAAAGCCAACTACTGCTGGGATGATAAGCAAAGCAGCAATTATAAGAATTAGTCTACGATATTTAACAATAAATTTACCCATAGAAAATAACAAGTTACTGAGATAATTATAACATTTGACAAAATATAAGTAAAATGGTAAAGGTTATTTTAAGGTGTACTAAAGAAATGGAGATGTAATTATTGCTATATATTATAGATAGCAATAATTGTGAAGCTAATCTTCGTCAGGTAGGATAGCGAGATGAGATTCTTCGAGCTGAATTTGATCAACCTCAGAAGGAGAATCCATCATGAGGTCGACTCCGGAGCCGTTCTTTGGGAAGGCGACGATATCACGAATATTGTCTACTCCTTCGAGAACCATAAAGATACGATCGAGGCCGGGGGCACAGCCGGCATGCGGTGGAGCGCCGAACTTAAAGGCATTTAACATTCCGCTAAAACGAGATTCAACATATTCGTTATTATAGCCTAAGATATTAAAGACTTTGTACATAATTTCGGGATTGTAATTCCGAACGGCGCCAGAACAGACTTCGTAGCCGTTCATGACCATATCGTATTGGTCGGCAACGAGGGCTAACTTATCGGCGTCGGTTTTGGCTTCTTCTAGGGCTTTTAGGCCACCTTTAGGCATACTGAAGGGGTTGTGGCCGAAATCGAGTTTTTTGTTTTTCTCGTCCCATTCGTAAAATGGGAAATCAACAACCCAGGTATAGGCAACTTCGTTGGGATTTTTAAGGTTGAAGTGATCGGCGAAAGCAATGCGAAGTTGGCCTAAGACTTTATTAACCTTATCTTTTTCATCAGCGCCAAAGAAAACAGCGTCACCGGTTTTTGCTTCGGTTAATTTTTCTACACCTTTAATTTCGTCTTCGGACATAAACTTAAGAATGGGGGATTTAGCGCCTTCGTCGGTATATAATATATAGGCAAGGCCGCCGGCGCCCTCTTTTTTAGCTTTTTCTGTAAATTCGTCGATTTCGCGGCGAGTAAGCGCGGCGCCACCCTTAACGCAGATAGCCTTAACGCAAGGAGTTTTGAAAACTTTAAAGTCGGTGTTTTGGAAAATTTCGGTTAAATCAATGAGTTCCATGCCATAACGAAGGTCTGGCTTATCTACGCCGTAAGTGTTCATACAAAAATCGTATGGTAAGCGCGGAACGACATCGTCTTTCTTCATAAAGCTTTTAGCAGGTTCGGAGCGCATCACGAGCTTTTTGTCGGAAAATTTAGTGGCGAGATCGATAAAGAGAGGTTCGATAGTTTGGCGGATGATTTCGCCGTCGTCCACGAAGGCCATTTCGCAATCTAGCTGATAAAAGTCGCCATAAAGACGATCGGCGCGAGGATCTTCATCGCGGAAACATGGAGCGATTTGGAAGTAGCGTGGTACGCCTCCGACCATAAGAAGCTGTTTAAATTGTTGTGGAGCCTGTGGGAGAGCATAGAATTTACCTGGATGTAACCTTGAAGGGACGAGGAAATCGCGAGCGCCCTCAGGCGAAGAGTTCGCAAGGATTGGGGTTGTTATTTCGGTAAAATCGTGATTGTACATATAATTGCGAATAAATCGATAAAATTCAGAACGTCGTTTTAAAATGTTTTGCATACTTGGGCGACGAAGATCGAGATAACGATATTTAAGTCTCAACTCTTCGGAAGATTTTTCGCCGTCGTCGTGAGTATTTACTGGGAGGGGTTCGGATTTGTTAAGAAGATTCAAATCATTGACAACTAGTTCGATTTTCCCGGTTTCGATATTAGGATTTACTAATTCAGGATCGCGTTCGCGAATTTTTCCGGTTGCGCTTAGGACAAATTCGTCGCGAACAGATTCGGCGAGAGTGAAAGAATCTTTAGTTTCAGGTGTAACAACGAGCTGAATAATTCCAGTATGGTCGCGAAGATCAATAAAGATTAGACCGCCATGGTCACGACGGGAATTCACCCAACCTTCGACAGTTACTTCTTTTTCCAAAAAATCTTTTAATTCGTTTGCTAAAATTCTCATATCTGTTATTATATCATTGTTTGTAGATAATATCAAAACTATTTTAGAGAGGTTGGCTTCACGCCATATTAATTTCTACAACGTTTCACTCAATCCTCGTCTCGATCAAGTTGCACAGCCCTTCGAGCTTGCAACTTTACTCGCCTCGGATGAGGAAAAGTTGTAAAAATTAATTGGGTTTGCCAAATACTCTAAAATAGTTTTGATATTATCCTAATAAATAGCTTAATAACATTTGAATAGTAAAGAAGCCGGCGAGAGAATCGGACTCGTCGAGGACGAGAAAATAATAGCTATTTGTTCTTTCGATTTCTTCAACGGCAAAACAAAGGGAATCATTTAAATGAAGATAATTGACGTTTTTATCTAGATATTTAGTTGCGCGATCGGTCTTTTTAATTTCAAGAGTATTTAAAGCTTCGGTATGGATAACGCCGAGGACTTTATCTTTGTAGTCGACGACGGGGAAATTTGTAAAACCAGACTTATAGAGCTTATCGAGAACGAGAGGCCCAAGAATTTCAGTATCTTTGACAAAAACCATGTCTTTTTTAGGAATCATTAAATCTTTAATTTTACGATCATCAAAACTCATAACGGCGGCGATACGGTCGCGATCCTTAGAGCTTAAGATGTTTTTAGGAGTACGCTGAAGAACTTCAATAAAATCTTTTAGGTCTTTAGGGGTGTATTTAGGAACAATTTTAGTTTTTTGCTCGCGGTATTTTTCGAGCTTTGGATCAAGGAAACGGACGATTTTTTTCAAAAAATTGTACCACATGTTATAATATATTATATCATAAAGGAGTTATTATGAAAAAGGTGAAAGGTTTCTCTGTAGTTGGAGTAATTGTTGGCATTATTATTATCGTGGCGCTTGGAATTGGGGCTTATTTTGTGATTGATGGGAACAATAAGGCGACGGATTTTAGCGAATATGATTTTTATTCTGTGATTGGAGCGACGCGAGACAATGGAAATATTGGTGATCATGTGAAGGGGAATTCGGAGGCTCCAGTATTGATTTTTGAGTACGCCGATTATCAGTGTCCGGGGTGCGCTTCGATTAATCCGCGTGTGAACAAGGCGGTTGAGGAATCTGAGGGTAAGTTAGCAGTAGTTTATCGTAGCTTCCTTTTGTCTTACCATCAAAACGGAACGGCGGCGGCTTCGGCGGCGGAAGCGGCGGGGCTTCAGGGGTATTGGAAGGAATATGCTGATAAGTTGTTCGCTGAACAAGCGGAATGGGAATATGCTTCGGCTTCGGAAAGAACGACGTTATTTGATAAATATTTTGAGGAAGTGACTGAGGGTAAAGGAGATATGGATAAATTTAATAAAGATATGGCAAGCAGCGAAGTTTCGAAAAAGATAAGTTTTGATATGGGCATTGGAAAACGAATTGATGTTGGAGGGACACCGGCGTTTTACGTTGATGGTCAGTTGATTAGTTGGGGTAGCGCGGGTAGTATAAACATTAACGGAGAAGAGATTAGTTGGGAATCAGCGAGAACGGGGGATGATTTTGTGGATTTACTACTTCAGATAGTTGAAGCTAAGACGAAATAAAAAGTCCCCCTTGGGGGACTTTTTAGATTTCAATAAACTCTTGCCAGGCGGCAGGAGGGATTTTTGACTTTTTGCGCTCCTCGGAGCGTTTTAGTCGTTTGATACGCATGTATCGGAATTTCTCCTTAATGTTTTTCGCTCTTACGACCGACCCACCTCGCGAAAGACTTAAAGTCTATTGGGAAATTAATGAGCGATAGGAACGATTTTAGCAAAGGTTTTTATATTTTGCAAGCATGAAAATTAAATATAATCTTTATGTTATAATATATTATATATGAAAAAGCGTGGGCGAAGCTGGTTTCGTAAGATCAAGACATGGCAACTTTTGTTATTTTTGGTGCCACTAATTTTTTTGGATGCAACGCTTTTGAGGCAAGATCATATTAGGATGACAGAACTAAGAGATGCAGTGCTGGCGGCGGATGCGGAAGAAAACGATGAAAAAGTTGCAGAGACGATTGAAGAACTAAAATCTTTTGTCTTTTCTAATATTGTAATAAATGTGGTGGATGATAATGGCGTGCAAAGAATAATGTTTGGAACTGGGCCGTTTTATTTAGAGCATCAATATGTCAGAGCAGCAAACAAGGCTTTAGAAGAAGCAGAAAAAAAATTAGCTTCGGATAGTAATCCAAATGGGAATATCTATGCGATGGCTTCGGCAATTTGTCAGCCGCTTGCAATTCAAAATGGGTGGAGTTGGAATGACGCAAACTTTATTAATTGTATGCTTACGGAAATTCAAAAGTATCCTGCGGCGGAAGAAATTCAGGATACGATTATTGCAAGTTTACCATCAACTGAATTATACCGAAAAAATTACGCTTCGCCGATTTGGGCGCCGACTTTATCTGGATTTGCAATTTTAATAACTATAATCATTATTGTTGTAATTTTTATTAGGGCAATTATTTGGATCGTGTTAAGGCTATCTCTATTGTTTATTTAGTTTAGAGCAAATCTCTAAAAAACCTCTTGACAATTATTCTTTGGGGTCATAAGATAAGAGTATATTAACTTAAGGAGGAAGCTTAAATGGCTTACGAACATACTAACGGTAAGGGTGTAAAGTATTATCTACACAAATCTGAAGTGACTCTTCGTGGTGGCAAGCCGCAAACAATTTATTTCTTCACGAAGGATGAAAAAGGTGGCAAGGGAACCCCTTGCGATCTTCCAGCTGATCGCGTCGTTTGCGAGAACCCACGCAACGGATTCTTGACGTTGAAGAAGAAATAATTATCATACGCAAAAATACAAGAACCACTTTTAAAAAAAGTGGTTCTTTTTTAATTCTGCTTATGTTATAATGATTATAAATAAAGGTCATAAAATGGAAAACGAGAGAGATAATAGCTTGATTAAGCCTAAAAAAGAAAATCTAGGGTTAAAGATTACTTTGG
>JAZUNK010000035.1:0-1907 GCA_045604085.1 Candidatus Nanosyncoccus sp.
CATCCGGAGACACAGTCATCGCGCGCAAGTTCTCAACGTGATCGTCAAACTCAAACTCCTCACTATTCCGACCTCTTAATTTCTCAAAATTATCGTGTGGATTTTTTGTCTCCTCCAAACGCTTATGCCAGTCCACTTTCTTAGCTTTTTGGATTTCCTTGTAACCCTGAATAGTCCTAACTGCCACCCCTACAGCTTTAACTAAGGTGACTGTAATAATAATCAAAAGATAAATTGCTGCCAACATCGGCGAAATGAACGAAAAAATAAACAGTGCCGCTATCATTAAATAAGATAGAGCACCCGGTAAAATCTCAAAAAATCGATATAATTTTGTTCGTTTCCCAAGAGGTATCTCGAGATCATCATCCTTCATTTTAGCCCTCCCTAAGTAGCCTAATTAGCACAATCAGCGCTCCAACAAGAATTGCGAGGCTCATCGTCAAAAAAGCTCTAGCTGAACCTTCTCCGCGCCTATTGCAAAGCCTTACGGCTATCAGATTATGAAACACACCGATTATAAGCGCCAAGATCGGGAACACAAACATTGCACCCCAAGCCCCATCTCGGTAGCCACCACCAGAGCGCATCCCCGTCAAATCATCACCGGCAAAACTACCAATATCACTATAGCCGGTCTTTACTACTGCCGAAGATGGCGAAAGCGCCGTCAACGAAAAAACCAAAAACAACGCCGAGACCACCGCTACACCAATCATCATTATAAACAGCCCCCTATGTTCTCGATAAATCTCCCCCAAACTCTCACGCAAATTTTTCATAAATAACACTACTATTATAGCATATAAAATCTATGACAACCATTCTGGATGCGCTAGATACCAATCAACGGTCTTTATAATACCATCCGCAAATTTTGTTTCTGGTTTCCAACCTAATTCTGTTTTAATCTTTGTTGGATCAATCGCATAACGAAGGTCGTGCCCCTTTCTATCTTCCACAAATTCGATTAAATCTTCACTCTTACCAAGTTTTGCCAAAATCAACTTTACGATATCAATATTCTTCATTTCATTATGTCCACCTATACAATATCTCTCCCCTGCCGGCGCATTATGGTAAACCATATCAATTGCTTTGCAGTGGTCCTCAACATAAAGCCAATCCCGAATATTAATTCCTTGTCCATAGACAGGAACTTTTTCATCTGCCAAAGCCGTCCTAATTACAGTTGGGATCAATTTTTCATGATGCTGGTATGCACCATAGTTATTTGAACAGTTTGTGATATTTACGTTCATTTTAAATGTCTCGTGATAAGCCCTTGCCACCATGTCCGAACCCGCCTTAGATGCAGAATACGGTGAATTCGGCTGAATCTGACGCTCTTCGTTAAAATACCCCTCCGGACCTAATGTCCCAAATACCTCGTCAGTCGAAATGTGCACAAATTTATTTGGACTTCCCTCGCCCCATTTTTCTCTAGCTACGTCAAGCAGAACCTGCGTTCCTAGCACATTGGTTTCTGTAAAAATACGTGGATTTTTGATCGAATTATCAACGTGGCTTTCTGCCGCAAAATGAATTACTCCGTCAATTTTATATTCATCAAACACGCGTTTTACATGCTCCGCATCACAAATATCACCTTTAACAAACTTTACCTGCTCACCAGTAGCATTCCCATCAAGATCCACAAACGGCGCCAGATTCGCCAAATTCCCAGCATAAGTTAGTTTGTCAAAAATAATCACCTTATCGTCCGGGTGTCTTGACGTATAATAATGTACAAAATTACTACCAATAAACCCCGCTGCCCCAGTTACTAAAATGTTGGCCATCTCAAATCCTTTTCACTAATTATTAATTTATCTTTGCCAACATCTTCAGCTAAATAGTTGGATTATTTCGCTTGCGCCCCCTCCCAATCATAAGCTACTCTGTAA
>JAZUNK010000036.1:0-2002 GCA_045604085.1 Candidatus Nanosyncoccus sp.
ATATTGTTGGAAATACGTGGAAGAACAGCACTAAAACCTTCGAGCTTTTTCCCGTGATAGTAAACATCTGGATGTTTTTCATCTAGAGAAAGGTAGCAGTTTTTATATTTGATGACTTTAACTTCGTGGCCTTTTTTCTCAGCCTCTTCTACTAAGCGTCTAGTGGAATAATTGGCGTTGCCGTTACTTAGGATTGCGATTCTCATTTGTCTTCTCCTTTCTTGATGAATGTTTCGTGAAATTTTCTTGGATCTTTTCTTAGTAATTTGCTCAGCCCCTTATAGCGCTTGGGTTTGTGTTCGTGTTCGATATTGGGTATTGAGACATCCACTATATATTTACCATTTAGAGTCCTTTTACCAATTAGTATTGGAAAATTATTTTTACTACGATCAGCTAAGGAGAATAGTACGCGGATTTTGCGTTCATTGATAGAGATAGGCAAATAGACCCTATAGCGTATTTGCTCCTCACCCATGGCTGAACGAGTGACAGTTACTTTATAGCCTTTACAGGTAATAGTTTTACCATCATAAAATGGGCTTCCCTCACCAAATAAACAAAAACTAAGCTTCCCGTCCTTATCTACGCTGATATTGCTTGCCCAGATTGAAGATGACTCCGCGCCAGTATCAACTTTGGCTGGAATATTCTCATAACCATCAACGGAGATATAGACCGACGGCCCAATAGTTTGGATGGTTTTCGATTTGTTGTTGTTTTTATCCATAGAAAAAACGCTTTAAGTAATGTTTATATCTTATCACACCCTGTGCTCTTTGTCAAGTCGCTAATGTTTTATGCTGTCTCTAGATATTTTACCCATTCCTCTACACAGATAGTTGACGCATGGCCATCTACCGGATGATATAAGCCTGGGGTACTATTAACCTCCACGCACTGATCCCCAAAATAATCAATGCCAACAACCGGTAAATGTGTAGTCTTTGAGATAAGCTCCGCTTCCCTTTTCTTTTCTTCCGGAAAGCTGCTCGTAATATCAACCATTGTACCCCCTTTACCTGTGTTGCAAACTCTTACGACTTGAACTTTTTCGTTTTGCTTTGGTACATACTCCGCTATATTGTGCTTTTTTATATAGTCATCGGAGGCTTTTTTATCAATGTAATTAAGGTTCGAGTGATATGGGGCTGTCCTAATAGTTGAGTTCTCTAAATCAACTAATTCCGAGACAGTGTGGACGCCATCGCCAGTGACTTGTGCAGGGATTCTTGCAAATGCAGCAATGAATTTTTCACCAATACAAATCACACGGACTTCTGGATCGTCCGAGAAGAGTTGCTGTTGTGCCAGGATAATAGCATTAGCATTTCTTGAATAGATATAATTATTTGCCTCAATAGCCGCTTCAAATGTTGTAAGATCCGTAAATACATCATTCCCATGTGCGCCGTCCGCTGGCTTTATAACAATTGAGCCATACTTATCAATCATGTTCTTTATTTCGCTCCTGTAATTATCTCGGGACAAAGCAATTGTCTCAGGTTGAGGAATGCTTATGGATCGAAGGAGTTGATACGATGCGAGCTTGTCGTCCGCTAGTACACCTGAAAAATAAGACGTAGTCGGAGCTGCACCTGAGCAAAATTCTATTTTCTTACCATCTGGCCGCGTAGCCATGACATAACTTTCTTTTCCACGAATTAGCAAAGCGTCCTTCCAGCCACGACTGATTGCAATTTGTCTAAAAAATCGCAGAGTCATCGGTAATTTATCTGGGTTAGTTTTGAAGAGATCTTCCATGCTAACATTATAGCATTGTTTTGGACAAAAAAATGCGACAGGAGAGCACTGTCGTATTATTTTTATAGGGCTGCGCCGACGATACGTTCTTCGACTAAACCGGTGGACATATTTCGCACAACGAGGTCGACACCATTGGCCGAGCGCTCGATGCGATGGGTTGCCCAACCCGATGCGTCACGAATAACAAGTGACATGTATTACCTCCTCGCTTTCGTTATATTTTAGCGCGAGCGAG
>JAZUNK010000037.1:0-11566 GCA_045604085.1 Candidatus Nanosyncoccus sp.
CGTAAAGACGGGCGGGCGAGTGGGCACGAGAATGGAAGAAAAATACATTACTGTTTCCACCCCAGGCTTCTTAAACTTTACATTACCAGACGAATATTTATGGGATAGAATCGTAAGCTTAAACGAAGATTTTAAGAAAAGCATCTCATCAGACAAATATAAGGGGAAAACAGTTATTTGTGAGTTTAGTGACCCGAACCCTTTTAAAGTCCTTCACGTTGGCCACCTTTATACCTCAATCATCGGCGACTCAATCGGCAAGCTTTTTGAATACGCCGGTGCGAACGTTATTCGCGCAAATTTTGGCGGCGACGTTGGGCTTCATGTTGCAAAAACCATGTATGCCTTAAAACAAAAAGATATCGCAGATTTAAAAATCGAAGACATTGCCAAGTGTTATATCGAAGGTACTGCTGCCTACGAAGACGATGAACAGGCGAAACAGGAAATCACCAAACTTAATAAAGAAATATATAAAATCAATTCCGAAAAACTTCACGACTCCGATCTTGCTAAATTATATTGGCGAGGTAGGGAATTATCCTACGATTATTTCCGAGACTTTTATGATTCAATCGGCGTAAAGTTTGATAAATATTATCCCGAGTCAACCGTCGCTGAGCTAGGTTTAAAAACTGTCGAAGAACAATTAGAAAAAGGTGTTTATGAATATTCAAACGGCGCAGTTATTTTTAGCGGAGATAAGTTCGGTCTCCATACCCGCGTATTTATAAATAAAGAAGGCGTCCCAACTTATGAAGCAAAAGACGTTGGGTTGATTTTTACAAAATGGAATGATTATCATTTTGATAAATCCGTGATTATTACTGGGAGCGAGCAGCTTGATTATATGAAAGTTGTTTTAAAATCTATTGAGCAATATGCTCCAGAACTAGTAGATCGTACAAGTCATCTAACTCACGGTCTCGTTAAACTTCCAGGTGGCGTTAAAATGTCGTCAAGAAAAGGCAATTTCTTAAAAGCCGTCGACGTCTTAGATATGATTCGCGAAGAATTAAAAGAAGAATATAGCTCTATTGATGAGACCATTTCTCTCGCCGCAACAAAATACGCCTTTTTGAAATATAAAATGGGAGGCGATATTATTTTTGACCCGAAAGAGTCCGTTAAGATGACCGGCAACTCCGGCCCATATCTCCTCTATTCCGCTGTTAGGGCAAAAAAGATTCTATCAAGAACTGGGGGGTCTGATGATGTTAATTCTTTTTCTTCCGGTTCGAGAGCGTGTTCGCCATCGTCGAGCCGACGACGGCAGAACGAGCCCCCCGTAAAGACGGGCGGGCGAGTGGGCTCGAGAATGGAAGAAAAAGAGTTGATGAAAAAAATTATTGAATACAAGGATATTTTACAAGAAGCAGTAAGAGAGATGGCTCCACACAAAGTCGCAAGCTATTTATACGAACTAGCCCAAGAATTTAGCCGCTTTTACGAGCATTGTCCAGTCCACGGCTCCGCCGAGAGGGAAGAGGAGCGTTTGCTATTAGTAAAAGTTTATCTTGATACTATGACTCATGGTTTAGATATTTTAGGGATTAAAATTCCGGAGGAAATGTAATGAAAAAGGCAAAATTATTATGGGTGGATTTAGAAATGACTGGGCTTGAACCGGAAAAGGATAAAATCCTCGAAGTCGCGGCTATCGCAACCGACATAGATTTAAATGAAGTTGCTCGTTATGAAGCGGTCGTAAAAGTTGATGATGAACTTATAAAGAAACGTATGGTCGGTGAATTTTGGGAGAAGAACAAAAAATCCCGCGATGCTCTTATTGAACAAAATAAAAATGGCAAACCTGTGCAGGAAATCGAAAAAGAATTGCTAGAATTTATCGATAAAAATTGCGCAAAAGAACTTTATCTTGCTGGGAATTCAATCCATCAAGATCGTAAGTTTATTGAAAAAGAAATGCCAGAGTTAAATAAGCACCTTCATTACCGCATGCTTGATGTTTCTGCCTGGAAAATTTATTTCGAAAATGCCCTAAAAAAGAAGTTTACTAAACCAGAAAATCATCGGGCCTTAGATGATATAAATGGAAGCATTGAGGAGTTAAAATGGTACTTAACATTTCTAAAATAACCGGAATCGGAGAATATACGGTAAAGCAAGAAAAAGATCGCGAGCTTTATTTTCGAGGGCAACTCGCCTTCCTCGTATTACATCGTAATACAATAGAAGTACGCTGCGATGCTAGGCTTAGCGAAAATCTAAAACAAAAATACGAGTCTGTCATGGAATCTCGTTATTATGGTAAAGGTGGCATCGAAATCGTCCTCGCCGGCCAGCTTACCCAAACAGAAATAGAAGACTTAATAAGATTAAGCTACAACTTGACCCAGTAAAAGTTAAATAAATTAGTTTTATAAACATTTTAAAACCGCCCAGTAAAAAACACAACAGTCACGGACGAACGAAGGAACTGAAATTTCTGAGTGAGTCCGCCTGACCTGTTGTGCTTTTTACGTGGCGCGTGTTTTAAGTTTATAAAACTAATTTATTTAACTTTTGCTGCTTCGTTTGCAGCTTTCTTATCGCGCCTTCGGTTTAGTCGGTTCATCGCCTTGATAATCATGAAAATTACCCAAGCAATGATTAAGAATTGAATCACATTTTGAATAAAATTACCGTAGGCAATTACGGCTTCATCACCAGTTCCAAAGAAATTAGGCACCCGAATCGCAAGTCCGGTAAAATCTACTCCTCCCGCCAATAAACCAACGATCGGCATTACGATGTCATTTACGAGAGAATTAACAATCGCAGTAAAAGCTCCGCCTACCGCAACACCCACGGCGAGATCTACAACAGAACCACGATTGATGAATTCTATAAATTCTTTCCTAAAACCACCGCTTTTTTCTTTAGTCTTACTCAATATTTCTTTCGCCTTCTCGGCTTTTATTTTCTTTTTATCCACCTCTTCAGCTTTCGCCATTTTTCATTCCTTTCTTTTAATTTGTTTCTGAAAAATCGTTAAATGGAGTATAAAGATTATTCAGACTATTGTAAGATGCCGTGAGAAGCTCTTTTAGAGCTCCGTTTCCGGTCGAATTTATAATTTTTGCCTCCTCAGACATTATCAAGGAAATTTCATAGGACATTTTATGTGCATAAATTCGATCTAAAATTCCGTTTATCTTTGCTTCAAATAATTCCGCTTCAAGCCCATCTTTTAAAAGCGTCGCTTCGTCGGTTATATTTTTCGCTACATCTTTATCTTTAAAATCATACTTTTCTGTCAAATATCCCGTTAATTCGCGACTCGTATTCGATAAAACACTGTAAAGCGATGCGCTGGACGATCGCAGGGAAGAAGATTTTACGTTAGGTTGAAATTGTTGAATTATTTCAGAAGTATTGTCTATATGAAGTTTAAGGCTAATTGAAAGATTCTTTTCGCCACCTTTATTTCCGCTTAAGATAGCCCCAATAATAGCTATTATTATAAACAATATTACCCCTACTAAACCAATTAAAAAAAACTTTGAAGACAAAATCCCTTTCTTTGGTTTTATTTCCGGTCGATTTTGCGCCGAAATTTGGTTTAGATATTCTTGCCCTTCCATATTTATATTATATCACGAATCTTTTCTTGACTGTAAGATTAGATAAACGTCTCGGAAAAACATTCCATCATTCCATGATATAATGAATGTATGCAAGACGCGAAAGAGGAAATTAAATCCCGACTCGCGGTGGAGGATGTTGTCGGGCAATATGTAGAGCTAAAGCGTGCCGGACGCAGTCTTAAAGGTCGCTCTCCATGGGGAGTGGATAAAACTCCGAGCTTTATGGTTTCGCCCGAAAAAGGAATTTGGCATGATTTTTCCGCAAACAAAGGCGGCGATATTTTCACTTTTATTATGGAAGTCGAGGGCATCAGTTTTAAAGAAGCTATGGAAAAATTAGCTGCACAAGCCGGTGTTGATCTAACAAAATATCGCGGCGGTGATTCAAGAGTAGCAAAAAAGAAAGTGCGCGCAAAAGAGGCTCTCGCTCTCGCTATGAAATATTATCAAGCCTGTCTTGCTCGCAGTAAACCAGTTTGCGAATATGTTTTTTATCAACGAAATCTCGATCGTAAAACTGTCTCCGAGTTTAAAATCGGTTACGCTCCGGCTAGCGGAAAAGCTCTCACGGAAGTTCTGAAAAAGCGTGGCTTTACGGAAGAAGAATTAGATTCCGCTGGCCTTTTAAATCGTTACAGCGGAGATATGTTTCGTAATCGGATGACAATTCCTTTTATCGACACGACAGGAAACACGATTGGTTTTACTGCTAGAATTATTGGTCATGGTGAACCAAAATACCTTAATACACCCGAGACCTTACTCTTTAATAAATCTCGTTATATTTTTGGTTTATATCAAGCTAAGGATTCAATTCGTCGAAGCGGTTTTGTTGTTATCGTAGAGGGAAATATGGACGTTATTTCTAGCCATCAAGCTGGCGTAAAGGAAGCAGTCGCAACTTCTGGGACTGCCATGACCGAGCAACATTTAAAGGCTCTATCGAATTTAACTTCAGATATTCGTCTTGCTTATGATGGCGATGCGGCCGGCGTTAAAGCGACCGAACGTGCAATTATGATGGCCAGTGATCTTGGAATTGATCTTACTGTCATTTCCGATTATCATGGAGCGAAGGATCCCGATGAATTGATTCAAAAAGACCCAAAACTTTGGCAAGACGCAGTCAATAAACGCATCCCAGCCGTCGATTGGCTTCTAAAAAAATACGAAGAAAATCTAGATTTATCCTCGGCCCCCGGAAAACGTAAATATTCCGACATTGCTTTAAAATTATTGAGCTATATTAAGGACGAAGTCGAACGTGCTAGTTACGAAGAAAAAATTGCGAAAAAGCTTGACGTTGAGGTAAATATTCTTCGTGACAAGGGGGACCGTCTGAACAAAAAAATTGAACAATCAGCTAAAAAGTACCTCAAAAAGCCAAAAACTGAAATTAAAAGTAATAAACTAAAAAAACTTGAAGATAGCCTCCTCGCTCTAAAGATTTTTGGTGGAGTTACGAAAACTAAAGTTCCTTTTGAGATTCCTGATGATGAAACGAGGCTTTCCGAGTTAGAACTGGTATTTAACTCCGAACATGAATTTACTGATAATATCGATTTAGAAAAAGAAGCTAAAGAATTGCTCGCTCGTTATGAAAGGGAGACAAAACATCAGAAGATTCAAACCCTTAATGAAAAATTGAATTCTCTAGACGAAGATTCTGAAGAATTTATAAAAATTTTGAAGGAAATTAAAAACTTACAAAGTTAAATATATCCTTGCTTGCAAAATAATCTATATTAGACTATAATTATCACTAATGAGCTCGAAAAAAGAAGATATTTTGAACGCAAAAGATTTAAACCTTGATTTTATGGAGCCGGAAAGACGAGATCTCGAAAACGAAGAGGAGCTTTCCGACGAAGAACTTGCTATTACCGCCGAAAACGTAGATGCTTTCGCCGATGATTCAGTTAGGTTATACCTTCGTGAAATTGGTAAAATTCCGCTCTTAACGCCTGAAGAGGAGGCTGATCTCGCACAGAGAATTGTTAAAGGCGACAAAAAAGCTAAGGACAAAATGGTTGAAAGCAACATGCGTCTTGTAGTTTCTATTGCAAAGCGTTACGGTGGTCGTGGTTTGGATTTCCTTGACCTTATTCAAGAAGGAAATACCGGTCTCCTTCGTGCGGTTGAAAAATTCGATCCCGATAAGGGTTTTAAATTCTCTACTTACGCAACTTGGTGGGTCCGCCAGGCCATCACTCGCGCGATCGCCGACCAAGCCCGCACGATTCGTATTCCAGTCCACATGGTTGAAACTATTAATAAAGTCTTAAGAACTACTCGTAAATTAACTACCGAATTAAACCGTGAGCCAACTAACGAAGAAATTGCTAAAGCTCTCGACATGGAACCCGAAAAAGTTGACTATGTGATGCGGATTAAACAAGACATCGCTTCTCTTGACGCTTCTGTCGGTCGCGATGGCGACGATGAAGATTCTGTCCTTGGTGATTTTGTTGAAGATGAAGAGCGCGCTTCTCCTGAAGATTCTGCTGCGAACCAAATTCTAAAAGAACAACTCTCCGAAATTATTGCTACTCTAACTGATCGTGAACAAAAAATTATCCGCTTGAGATTTGGTATTGGCGGCGGTCGTCCACATACCTTAGAAGAAGTCGGCGCAGAATTTGATGTTACCCGTGAGCGTATCCGCCAAATTGAGGCTAAGGCTCTCTCTAAGCTTCGCAAAAACAAAGACACTAAAAAATTACACGAATATCTAAAATAGGAGGAAAATGAAAAAAATTATACTTATTACTTTAGCAATTTGTACAAGTTTTTCGTTTATATCCGCACCAGTTTTTGCTGCAGAAGGCGACAAAGATAATTGTGTACAAACATCTATTATCGGAAACGGCGAAATTTGTGACGACGGTAAAGGCTCTAGTATAATGCATGTTCTTGAACTCGTTGTCGATATCATGACTATTGGAATTGGTATTCTCGGTGTAATCGGTATTACCGTTGTTGGAATTCAATATTTAACCGCCGGTGGTAGCGAAGAAAAAGTTCGTAAAGCTAAACGTCGTATGTTTGAAATTGTCATCGGCCTTGTCGCATATGTCGTAATCTATGCATTTCTTCGCTGGCTACTCCCGAATTTTTCCGGCATAAACACCTCTCAAACTAACGATGCTAGCCAAAGCCAAGAGGTCGCTAAGTTAAACAGCGATAATCTACGATAAATTCAATGAAACGAATTATTCTTGTTTATAATCCTCGCTCCTCTCGCTTTAAAGATGTAAAGAGTGAAGTATTAGAGCGTGTTAAAGCTCTAAAAGGATATATGATTGGTAAATATGAAGTAAAGCCAACCAATCTTGACGATAATATTTTAACGCTTTCAAAAATTCTAAAAAATGGCGATCTCGTTATCTCCGCCGGTGGCGATGCAACCGGGATTATTTCCTCTAACGCAATCTTAAAGTCAGACAAAGACGCTCGTCTCGCCGTCCTCCCCTACGGCAATTTTAACGACCTCGCCCGCACTCTCGGAACAAAAACTTTGCACGACTCCGTGTCCGAGAGGCAGTTCATTGCTTCTTCGTTCTATCCTTTGGAGATTTACGTCGACGGTAAATTTTTCCGCTACGCAACTTGCTATGTTACAATCGGCATGACTGCCGAAGCCTGCGAACTTTTTGACGAACCAAAAACCCGCAAAAAACTCCAAAAAGGCCACAAAAGTTCTTGGCGTTCATATTTGTATCTAATTTTTTGGTATTTTAAAAATCGTCACAAAAAACAATTTATCCCCGACTTTAAATTAAACGGAAAATTACAACATAAAAAAACTTCCGACTATGCCGCCGTAAATGGTCGTTCAATGTGCCGTGTTATGAAAGGTGGAGACGATTATAAAAGCCCGAAAAAGTTTCGTAGTATGACCGATCGCCTAACTAATTTCTGGCGCTTATCAAAATTAATGACAAAAAGTATTTTGATTCGTACTCCGGGGAACGAAACCGATGGGGATATTATAGAGTTTTTAAAACCTGCTACCGTTGAGCTTCAAGCTGAAGGCGAATACAAAGTTTTTAAAAACATTAAGAAAATTGAGATTAGAAAGAGTAAAAAATGCCTGAAAGTAATCGAGAATTAGAAAAAGTTATTACTTATATGAAGGCACATTGGCCTTCAAAGGTAAAACCGGAGTGGCAAATTGCCCTAGAAGAATATCCATTAATCGCTAAAAAAGTTTTTCTAGATTTTACAAAGAACAAAACTAAAAATAGAAACCTCTTCCGTATTGCAGGACTCTCTGGTTCTGGAAAAACAACTCAAATTCTTCCTGCCGTTGAAGCATATTGTGAAAAGAAGAATATAAATCCCGTCCTCGTTGCCGCCCGTCGCTTCGTCGAGTACCACCCGCATTATCAAGAAATTAAAGACTTTTACGGCGACGAAAATCTTCGTAAAATGACTGACGAGTTTAGTACGATAATGATGTTTATAACATTAAAAGCATTGACTGATGCAGGATTTGATGTAATTTTAGATGTTACGCTTCTCGATCCTGAAATCGAGGGAATTCTTCTTAAGATGCTTGAAAAAGGGAATTATGAAAGTTTACTCCTTATGATTGCGACCTCTCCGGCTGTTACTGAGCATTTCCTTACCGGACGCACCTGGCGCCATACTAAAAAAACCGAAGAAGAATTTATTCGCGCAACGTCTAAAGCATTAAAATTCTATGCCGAAAATGCTCCTGAGCTTCGTATTATTCTTTGGAGCGTCTACGATAAGCTACCGATTTATGATGGACCTATAAATAACGCGCTTGATATCTTTTCAGATTATTCTTCTCGCGAAGAATTACCGAAAAACGATGACGCCGCTCGTCGCGATGCGAAAACTTCCTACCTTATAGATATTTAGCGATTAATCAATGATCCAAACTAGCGCAAAAGATACGGCTAAGATCCGTTGAGGTTATGTAACAAAGCCAAAAACCACTTGACGTTTTTTATCAATCAATTATAATCATAAGCAGAGTTAGGTCATACAATAAAAAATATTAAGTTCTTTTAAGAGTTTAGTAATAATTAACTTATTATCTAGACTTTTGAGAGTAAACAATAAAAGATGGGGGCACCACATGTCTACTCAAATTACAGTAAACATAAACGAGCCGAATATAAAAGAAGACGCCAGTACTGTCGTAGTCCCAAATACTGGTGGCATCAGTGGCTTTATGAAGGAAAACGACGTCGCAATACCTATAGCTAGTATTGTGGCCGTTATACTCATGTCCACAGTATTTTTATTCTTTTTACGACACAAAAATACTAGACCTTCGCATCGAACAAAGCCAATCTTTAAACTTAGGAAGCATCTTTCTCAAACCATAATTAGTTTAACTTTTCTAATAGCAATATTAGCAACATTTACCATATTAAAACTAAATAATAACCATTTTTCCGTTAATGCCGAATCTACTACCAGCGATGATACTTCTGTTCTTTCCATTACTGCAGAAGATGTTAATATAGACCTCACTATAGACGATGAAGCTGTCTATGCTATGAGCGAAAGTAAGGTTATTGTTAACTCGGCTACTACGGCTGGGTATACATTAATGGCTTACATAGATAAAGATACAATAGATCTCGCCAATATTACAAACGAAGCTAGTACTAGCAAAATCTCGGGCCTTTCCACAGAAGCAGACCAGACTCTAACTGATAATACCTGGGGTATAGCTCTAACTAAACCGGAAGACGAGAATAGCTCCGTATTTACTGGACTTCCCGCTAATCCGGACGGCAATCTAGATAATACCTTTACTATTAAAAGTACCGGCTATGCTGCTACGGAAGCTGAAGACGAGACCATTCTATACTATGGCATCTATGCTACACCAGATTTAGATTACGGTACTTATACTGGTGTAACTATAAATTATATTGCAGTCTCTAATGTAGACCCGGTTACGGTAATTTATGATGCTAACGGCTTAGAGTTTGAAAATGGGGAGACGACGAACAAGGTATTTTATACTAGAAATTGTAGTGCGATGTACCAAGGTACCACGCCAACAATAGTGAAAAGCTCTAATTTAAATGAAGACGGTACACAGAATAGTCCATATGCAAATGATGAGTATATAAACGAGCTAGTATCTTTTTATGATGCGGCGAAACTAAAAGTGGTCGTGAGTTATGGCTTAACAGCGGGAACTTCGGGAGCAGATATCGCGCGAGGATCGGGCGGAGATATTATTAGATCGGCAAGTACTCCTACAGCAACTACTCAATACGTTGGCCTTTATTCTGAAACTGAAAATTTATCTAGCCAAAATGAGGTTTATATATTTGACGATAATAGTATCCAGATAAATATGTGGAGTAGTGGTAGTCCAGCAGAGGGTTACGATTATGGAATTTACGTGAAGGTATATCCGCTATATTATGACGAAATTCCTGACACGGAAAAATCAGACGTAGTCGGAAATTGTAGCTTGAATGCTATGAGCGGAGCGTACGCCGAGACCGTACCTTGGAATGGACGATGGTATATAGTAACAGATAATGATGAAACAATCAGTTTTACAGATGAGAGCTCAGTAATAACTTATCTTGAACAGAATAGTGAAAATTTTCTCGGAACAACCATTACACTTTATGCTTTTAGACCATATAATATAACCTATAATGGCAACAATGCTACTGCTGGAACGATGAACGGGTTCTATACGACAATAGAAACCATGACCGATACTGCCACCCTCATAGCTCCCAACTTCTATAGGACCGGTTACGGCTTCGCCGGCTGGAGTGAAAATAGTAGCGCAACCGTAAACGGTAGCGATATAATCTACGGTCCGAACGAAAAGATTACCGGGAGCAACCTAACTTTCGACTCCAGTACCCACGAGGCCACTCTCTACGCCGTCTGGGTCCCAACAGCTGGGACTATGCAAAACTGGTCCGGGTGTTTCTCGCTCTATGTTGGACAAGTTACAGCCCTAACGGATAGCCGAGACAATAACGTTTATACCGTAGGTAGACTAGTCGATGGCAATTGCTGGATGATGGAAAATCTCCGCTTAGACGAATCGGCGGCAAACATCAATACAGATGCATTATCCCAGAACGGTTCCAATTTCGTTATTTCTGCTCTGCCTCCTTCGACCAATACATTTACGACAGATTATACGGACATCCAGTATAACAAAAATAATACAGATATTAGTCTTACTGCTAACTATAATGATACTGATAGCTCTACTTATTATTCATGGTATAGTTATGGTAATTATTATTCATGGGTAGCAGCTATAGGAAGAGTCACTTCGGCGGGATCCACTGATAGCATTACCACTTCTATTTGTCCGGCGGGATGGCATCTACCATATGGCGGAATGGGCACGAACCCAGGGAGAGGTGAAACGAGCGGGGGCCTTTCTTACCTAGATAGACAATTTGGGGGGACAGGCTTACGTCAGTTTACCGCGATCGCTTCGGATAGATGGCGTAAATTCCCGAATAATTTTGTCTATTCGGGACAATTCGTCAACTCGTCTGCGTATGGTCGCGGTATCCATGGGTACTATTGGTCCGCCACGATGACCAGTAACCAGCGCGCCTACAGCTTATATTTCGGTAGTACGTTAGTCAACCCGAGCGAAAATTACAACTCCAAGGATTACGGGCTTACCGTCAGATGTGTAGCGAACTCTTAGAACTATAACTGATTCAAATTAATCTCCGGGAACTTCGCCCGAATATTTTCCTTGACATACTATATGAGGGTGCTATAATTATAACCATAATAAGTAAGCTCATAAAATTGATAAAATAATATAACATAATATAAATACTAGAAAGGTCATACATGAAGAAGAGTGAGAAGATTAGTCAGGACTACTTAGCTCTAGGTAGCTTAGTAGCTATGACTCTAACTACTGGCCTCATTCTCAGCTCTATTCATGTCTCCGCCAATGACACTACCGTAGATGACAT
>JAZUNK010000038.1:0-2324 GCA_045604085.1 Candidatus Nanosyncoccus sp.
TAAAAAACGGGTGGCTAAAACACAATTTCCGACCGTGTTTAGCCAGGCCCCGTTTCCTATTTGAGATTAATCTTACTTAGTAATGCAGTCACAATTTCATTGTCGCCTATCTTGGTGATAGAAAAGGTTTTGTAGCCAATACGGTTAATACTAGCACCACAGTGATAGACGGTTTTGTTGTCTAGTATAAAATAACGGTCGTGGAAAGTATTGTCATAAATTATTGTTAAGTTATTATATTGTTCTTGGTATTTCTTAATGTCTTGGGGTTTGATTGGAGCGGATTTACTAGCGATGTTAGTGACGGGAATATTTAGACGCTTGATTATATCTAGCGTGATATTATCAGTGTAGCCATCTATAATAGTTAGGCTCTTTTTGGCTTCACTAAATATTATTAAAATTCTGGAGTAGGCATCGTAGATTTGGCCGTTGAAGTAGATTCCGGTTACTTTTTCCTTTTCTTCAAATTTTTTGAAAGATTGCTCTAAAAGCTTAATCTTTTTATGGTCAGTAATTACCATCTCGTTGATATATTTTTGTTCTATTAGGCTGCTAGAAATGTATTTTTTCATAGCAACAAACGCTCGCATAATATTAACACTAACCATTCCTGCGATTTCCGTATGTAAGACTGATGCAAGCATAGCTACGCCTTGCTCTGTAAATACATGGGGGGCATATTGCCGACCTCCTCGATGTTCGTCTAATTTTGAGGTTCCAAAATGGAACCTCAAAAGATTTGTATATTCCTCGTGTGAAAGTTGAAAATAAAAATCCCCAGGAAACTTTTGTAAATTTCTTTTTACTGCTTTATTGATATCTTTTGTGCCATTCTTACATTGGTAAAGTTTGGCAAGGTCGGAATCAAGCATGACTTGCTGGCCGCGGATATTGTAAATGAGAGACTTAATTTCTATGGCAGGCTTGCCGTCTTCGTTGTCATTGCTAGATTTAGCTAGATTGCTAATTATATCGTTATTGGGTGATTTATCCATCATATTGTTGAGAGCCTTTCTTGTTAATTTGCTAGTATTGTGGAATTTCTACTAAAATAGGTTTTTGTTTTGATCCTAGGATAGCAAATGGTTGGTTAGATTAAAAGCTTGAGCACGATAAAAACGGGTGGCTAAAACACAATTTCCGACCGTTTTTGATCGTAAGAAGATTAGAGAAAGAGAAATAAGTCATGTAATGATTTATTTCCCTTTCTCTAGTCAACGGTCGGAAATTCGTGTTTAGCCAGGCCCCGTTTTTTATCCCGCTAAATTATGGACATCGTAATTGTCAAACCCTTCGTATTCATACGAAGATTGGATGCCTTTCATATAGACTTCACGGTCATCAATTTTGTTGGTCAATGCACCCTCAAGAAGTGTCCTGAGCTCAAGATCGTTAACCGGGGAGCGCTCCATGGCGGAGAGGTAGTCCTTCTTGTCGATTTTAGACCAATCAACACATTCCCCTAGCTCTTTTTTGAGAATCTGGTCTAGCCAAATTCTAGTTGCGCGACCATTGCCCTCCATAAACGGATGTGCAACATTCATTTCGACATACTTCTTAACGATTTCTTCATAAGTAGACTGAGGCAAGGAATCTATGGACTTCAAAGCGTCAGCTAAATACATTGCAGGTGCGAAACGGAAATTTCCCTTTGCGATATCGACTGTTCTAATCTGCCCAGCAAAATCAAAAACGTCTTGAAAAAGATACTGATGAATCTGCTGTAGGCCTCTTGTTGTGCCCACCTCAAAAGTACTAATAACGCCAGTGGAGAAAAGCTCCAAAGCTCGTTTTTTGCTAGCCTCTTCCTCGTTCTGATTCATATTATATATTATAGCATGCTATAATATATAATATATGCCAAAATTCAAATTGCATAGCAAATATCAGCCCACCAGCGACCAGCCCAAAGCTATCGCCGAGCTTTGTGATGGCCTAGACAAGGGTATCCGCGAGCAGACCTTGCTCGGTGTGACCGGCTCCGGCAAGACTTTCACCATGGCGAACATTATTGAGCATTACCAAAAACCAACTTTAATTTTGGCACACAACAAGACTCTCGCTGCCCAGCTCTATTCCGAGTTTCGCGAATTTTTCCCAGACAACGAAGTCCACTATTTTGTTAGCTATTTCGATTATTATCAGCCAGAAGCCTACATCGCCAGCAGTGATACCTATATCGAAAAAGATTCCGCTATCAATGACGAAATCGCCCGCCTCCGTCATGGCGCGACCGTCTCTCTCCTTACTCGCCCTGACACTATTATTGTCGCTTCCGTCTCGTGCATCTATGGCATCGGCTCTCCTGACCATTATACAGA
>JAZUNK010000039.1:0-27833 GCA_045604085.1 Candidatus Nanosyncoccus sp.
GTATTTGAATTTGCGGCCTTTAGCTAGAACCTCCGCGCGACGTTCATCGACTTTTTCTTGTTCGGTTTTTTTGTCGTCTTTCTTTAGATGTAATTTCATGATATAATATATATTATATCACAATATGGCTCCGTAGCTCAATGGATAGAGCAGTTCCGTCCTAAGGAAAAGGTTGTGCGTTCGACTCGCACCGGAGTCACCATTTTTTATGAAGCGCTCTAGCGAGTCGTTCTTCGAATCGACTCGCACCGGAGTCACCATTTTTTATGAAGCATTCTGGTAATGGGTTATTTTGCTGTGCCAAGCTACTACATTATGATATAATGAAGTTATGGTTAAAAGGGTGGAAAATAGGTTTTTGAGAAAAGTTCTCTCGGTGAGAGGGCTTGTTGTAGCGCTGACGATTATTGTAGTAGTGTTAAGTACAATTGGACTAGTAAATAATTTGGAGAGCTATGATTATATCGTAGAGACGAACGCGTTTTTTGCGCCATTTGAATATTATGAAAACCGGAAAATTGTTGGGGTAGATGTAGAAATTATAAACCGTGTAGCAGAAAAGTTAGATGCAAAGATTGAGATAAAAAATGTGGAATTCGATGTGATCATAGATAACGTTGCAAATGGAATAATCGCGGACGCGGGGGCGGCGGGACTTACAATTACACCGGCACGAGCGGAGAAAGTAGATTTTAGTATTCCTTATTATACTTCTGTACAATATGTAATTTTTAAATCGGAAAATGCGCCGGAGATACGAGATGGGCATGTAGTATGGGATAGCTTGGTGGGTAAAACTTTGGGCTCACAAATGGGTGGAACAGGATATTTGTTTGCGTCAGACGAAGCTGAAAATGGTATATTAAAGGATACAAAAACAACCGTAAAAGGCTTAGACTCGCATCAACTATCGGCGGATGCGATTGACGCACATATTATAGATTATGCGATTGCAGATGAGCTGGCGGCGAAGTTTATTGTTGAAAAAAATCCGGGACTAACGGCTTTACCTTTATATTATAAAGGCGGAACCATTGAGGAAGATTATCCAGTAGAAGAGTCTTACGCAATAGCTGTTAATAAACTACGACCGGAACTTTTAGATGCTTTTAACGAAGTTTTAGTGGAAATGCTAGAGCCTGATGAAGATGGTCAATCGGAAATTGACAAATTAATATTAAAATATATGGGATTACAAAATGAATGAATTTTTCAATAAATTAGTAGAACTTTTTGCAACGCCGGAGTACATTGATTCTCTTCTGCATGGTTTTTTACTAACAATGCAGATTTCGTTCTTTGCAATTTTGATTGGGCTTTTACTCGGGACGATCATTGCGCTAGTCGATACGGCTCGACCGTCCAAATGGATGATTTTGCCGAAATTTATTTCGCGAGTGTATACGACAATTATCCGAGGGACGCCGATGGCCTTACAGCTATTTATTATGTTTTTTGTGATTTTTGCGATTCGAGGATTTCCGCAGTTAATTACCGCAATCTTAGCTTTTGGATTTAATTCGGGGGCATATACAGCAGAAGTAATTCGTAGCGGGATACAGTCAGTTGACCCGGGACAAAAAGAAGCGGGCATGGCTTTAGGGTTATCCAACTTTACAATCTTTAAAAAAATAATTGCGCCGCAAGCAATTAAAAATATCATTCCGGCGCTTGGAAATGAAATTATTACCGTGATTAAGGAAACAGCAATTGTGAGTATGGTTGGGCTCTATGATCTTAATATGGCCGCAAAAGATATTGGTTCGGGCCAAAATATGGCGAGCTATATTGTGCCAATGTTCGTAGCGGCACTATTTTATCTAGCAGTAGTATATTTGATTACCTTTATAGTTAAACGAATAGAAAAACGCTTACGAAGAAGCGACATGAAAGAGAGTGTATAAACATGGAAAATAAGATTATTCGAGTACGAGGATTAAAAAAAGATTTCGGAAAAAACAAGGTGCTACGAGGGATTGATTTTGAATTAAAAGAAATGGAGAAAGTAATTATTCTTGGAACGTCTGGCTCCGGAAAGTCAACGTTCTTGCGCTGCATTAACCGAATGGAAGAACCCACGGCTGGTGAAATTTACTTTAATAATATTTTAATCACGGATAAAAATGCTCAGAAGATGCGCCAAAATATTGGCATGGTATTCCAGCATTTTAACTTAATTTCCAATTTGACGGTTATGGAGAATTTAATCTTAGCGCCGGTTAAGTTAAAATTGTTGGACGAAAATGCAGCGGAAAGAAAAGCAAGAAGACTACTTAGGCATATTGGACTTCTCGGAAAAGCAGAAGCATATCCGGCGAGCTTGTCCGGTGGGCAAAAACAAAGAATCGCGATTATTCGGGCGATGATGATGGACCCAAAAGTGTTATTATTTGATGAGCCAACGTCGGCACTAGATCCAGAATCGATTGGGGATGTTTTAAGTTTAATTCGTGAAGTCGCTGATTTAGGTATGACAGTTATGATTGTGACACATGAAATAGGATTTGCGAAAGAGATTGGTTCAAGAGTAGTTTTTCTTGATCAGGGACATATTATTGAAGAAGGTACGCCGAAAGAGTTTTTCGAACATCCAAAAACGCCGAGAGTACAAGAGTTTCTGAAAAAAGTATTATAAGAATATAAGCCCAAAATATTTTTTCGCAATCGGTAAAACCGCGCCGAAATAAATCTTAAAATCTTAGGCGGACCTCTCGCCCGGGACGGCGGGCTTCGGTCCGTAAGATTTTAAGATTTAACGGGTAATTCTACATTTTGCAAAAAAATGATTTTGGGTTTATCTTGTATACTTTTCGTTCAAATCGCTGTAATCGTAGAGTTCGTTTGCATTGAACCAGAGATCGATTTCCTTTTGGGCTTCTTCAAGAGAGCCAGATGCATGAACGAGATTCGGAACACCAGTACCCTTTGCATCGGAGTAGCCGAAGCTCATGTGTGAGTAATCACCTCGAATGGTGCCCATTTCGGCAGATTTCGGCTCGGTAGGACCAACAATTTTACGTACGAGAGGCTGCGCTTCAACGCCCTCGAGAACCATCGCGATGACCGGACCACTCATCATATATTCGACGTTGTAGCGGAAAGCAGTCTCGCCACGACGAGTAATCATTTGACCGATATCTTCATAATGCGCGCGATAAAGTTTTTCTTCCGGCATAACCATTTTCATGCCAACAATTTTAAGACCAACGCGCTCAAAACGTTGAATAACTTCGCCAATAATTCCTCGTTGGACGGTGTCGGGTTTAAGTACTACTAAAGTACGTTGAATGAAATCTTTTTCTTTTGCCATAAAAACTCCTTTTTAATATTATAGCATAGATAAACTTAAAACTAAACTCCGCTCGCGGTGGCTTCGCGCCATGTTAAATTTTACAACATTTCGCTCAATCCTCGTCTCGATCAAGTTGTCTCGCTTTGCTCGCAACTTTACTCGCCTCGGATGAGGAAAAGTTGTCAAATTTAACTGGGCTTGCCACATGCTCGCTCAAGTTTAGTTTTTAGTTTTATTTGATATAATATTAATATGCAAGTTTTGGGTTTGATTAATGAATTTCTGGAACATCTCGAGATTGAAGCGGGACGAAGCAAGAAGACGATTGACAATTATCGGCTTTATCTCGAAAGATTTTATGAAATAGCATTAGATATCTTAAATAAAGAGCTGTTGAGGCCTGAAGAAATCACAAAGGAATTATTGCGAAAATATCGGCTGAAGTTGAATCGTTTTGGATCAGAGAGCGGAGGAGACGACTTAAAAACCATTACGCAGGCCTATCATTTGATTGCGCTTCGAGGATTCTTAAAATATCTTGCCAGACGCGAGATAAAATCGCTTGACCCTTCACTAGTCGATTTACCGCGTGTGCATAGAAAACAAGTGACGTTTTTGCATTTTGATGAAGTTGAAGATATGTTGGAACAAATTGATTTATCAAATGAGTCCGGATTAAGGGATCGAGCGATTATTGAGTTGCTATACTCTGGCGGGCTTCGAGTCTCAGAACTAGTTGGGCTTAATCGCGACTCGATAAATTTAGAAAGGCGAGAGTTTATGGTTCGAGGAAAAGGCTCAAAAGACCGCCCAATTTTTATCAGCAAATCAGCGGCGGATAGAGTTTCTGATTATCTTGATGCGAGGACTGATTCCCTGCCAGCGTTGTTTTTAAATAATTCACGACATACACAGGCCGTAGATACGTCAGGAGATTATCGGCGAATTACGGCGAGATCCATTCAAAGAATAGTGGATAAATACGCACGGATGGCCGGAATTACGAAACATGTCTCACCACATACCCTACGACATTCGTTTGCGACAGATTTGTTAATGAACGGAGCGGACTTGCGTTCGGTTCAATCGATGCTTGGGCATTCTGACATTTCGACAACACAAATTTACACACATGTAACTGATGCGCATCTTAAAGAAATACACGATAAATTTCACTCGGAAACGAGCTAAATAGCGTCGGGGTCATAGAGCCTGATAACGGTTGAGATGGTCGAAGGCTCATTGGCGTTAGAACCGTACCAGCATGTACGAATGTAAAAATCATAAAAGGCTGATTTTTTAATTCCGGCAAGATTAGTCTTAGATGAATCGCGAACAGCAATCACATAGATCCCTTCGGCACGGTAAAAATTGTAACTGGAAATGTTGTCCACTAAACTGGTTTGGTCCTCCGTTTGCCCGCTTCTTCTATCTGTGTAAATAAGGCGAGGGTAAGTTGAGGCTTGTTCAAATTTAGAAGGATTATCCTTCGCTGAAATAAAGGCGGAGGCGGGATTCACTCCTAAATCTCGATAATTGATAATAAAAGCATTATAAGTATCAACTTCGCCAGTGTTATAGAGCTCAGAGCAAGATGAAGGAGTATAGTGAAGAAGATCGTCGTGAGCATCATTAGTCTCACTAATAGTTACGGCGTTTTTGGTTATATTTTTCCATAAATTTTCATAAGTTTTATCATCAGAATTTTTATCAGCAATGTATGAAGCTTGAATAAAGCGCAGGGCTTCGGCTTGGGCATCGATCTCTTCGCGAGCAAGAGTTGTTTCAAGAGCAGTTTGGGCGCCGGAAACACCACTGCTCATAACGGCGACAATTGCGATAGCAACCATAGAAAAGATACCTACGGCTAGAGTTACTTCAATTAAGGTGTCGCCCTTTTTTACCATAAGTTTATTATAACATAGGTTGATAAAACTAATTGATAAAATCTTATTTTTTGCAATCGGTAAAATAAGGTTTTATCAATTAATTCTATTCTATCCGCCGATGGCGTAGAAGAAAAAGTCAGCAAAAGTTAATGTAATAACAAAGGCAATAACCATAAAAGGACCAAAGTAGATTTTTTTCTGCTTCTTTCCTTTTATGAATGGAAACATGACTAAACACGCAAGAACGTTTGCGATAAACAAAGTTATTAACGATAGCCAGGGGTCGTAAAGGGCAAGAGCGATTGCGGTCCCGAGAAGCCAATCGCCGTCGCCAACCCACTTACCTTTAGAAATAAGATAGAGGAGAAGATATAAACCACCAAGAATAATTACAGAAAGAACAGGTTTCCAAACAAGGTCTGAAGAAAATCCAGAACTTGAAATAGTAGCCCATTCTTTCAGGGTTAGAATTATTATAGCACAGATTATAGATATTGTCAAGCATAAGCTTGGGAGTTCGCCGTATAGACCGTCGTAGATAGCTAAAAAGCCTAAGCTTAAAATAAGCATTAGGGTCATAATAAAAATACACCAAGTAAAAACGCTTGCAGTTTCTATGTTAATAGTTGTGCTTAAAGCTAGGAAGGATAAGGCCAATCCAAGTTCGGAAAATATTTCAGCGAGACCGATTTTCTTTTGACATTTTCGGCATTTACCACGAAGAAAAAGCCAAGAGAAGATTGGGATATTGTCATACCATTTTAATTTATAACTACAATTCAAACAGATGGAGCGGGGACCGAGAGACTTTTTTGCAGTTCCCTTTTTAACTGTTTCTCTTAACCTTAAGCGACGAGCTTGACAACACAAGAAGGACCCGAAGCATGCGCCGAGAATAAACAGCAGAATGGAAAATAAAACTTTCATATTGTTATTTTACCATAAATAATTTATAATTAAGATATGGAAAAGGGTGTAAATAGTTCTAAGAGGGGTTTTACAATAATTGAAGTAGCATTAGTGCTCGCTATTGCGGGGTTAATTTTCTTAATGGTTTTTATTGCATTACCGGCGCTGCAGAGAAATCAAAGAGATTCGAGACGACGAGACGATATAATAACTTTCATCCAAACGGTGAAAAAATATCAAACAAACAATAGAGGGTCGTTGCCGACTGGGGTGGGGATAGCGGAGTACAAAGAGGGCGCTGGTAGAACTCCCGGTACGACTTGGCAGGATTTTTACAATAATTATTTAGGAAACAATTTTATGGATCCATCCGGCGATTATTATAAACTTCAAGTCATGCAGTGTGAGCAAAACACGCCAGACCAAAATTGTAATAATAGCGTACTAAATGACCTGGTTGGAGCTTCATTCCCGAACAACTATAGAATAATGGTTGTTTTGCAAGCAACTTGCTATGGAGATAAAGCGATTAAATCTTCTAATCCGCGAAATCTGGCAGCCTTATACAGGCTCGAAGGGGCTGGGGTATATTGCAATAATACATAGCTAATCTGTGACACAACGAATTGTACTGCCACGCGTTTTACTATCATAGGATGTACCTGGCCGAATAGTGTTGTTCCCTACGTATAAGTAATATACACTGTTTCCACTGTTTGTCGTCGCTGACCAATAATAGCCTCCTGCTCCCTGATTACTTTGAGAAGTTTCATCCCAATATCCTGAATATATAAAATTATTAGGGTATGCACGGACTAATTTTGAGTACGTTGCGCCATCATAGTAACCATAGCCACTAATTAGGTTTTGATTAGGTTCTTCTCCTGTGATGCTTTTGGCTAGATTATAGTAGTCGCCATCGGTAAAGATAGTTGTTTGTCCGCCCACTGGTAATCTCCACCCGGAAGGACAGATTGAGGTGTTAATCGCTTCGTTATTAGACATATAACTAGATGTATTAGCTATTGCGGCAGGCCAAGAATAGTAGTATCCATAAGATATAGTGCCGCCTGACTCAGCGTTAGACGAATTTAATTGTGGCAATGTGGTACTGGAGGTATCCCACACGTTGGTGCTTGCCGGCAAATTCGAAAAGTTCCCGCCAATTCCCTGTGACCCGTAGGCTATGTCTGATGGGCTAGCAGAATCGTCCAATCTGAGGTTCTCAATAGTCCAGCATTTTCCATCGGCCAATTTTGCGACAGCATAAGTTTTATCATCTCTAATGTCTGTGAGTGCTGTGGTTTTACCTTTAACAAGACTCGAACAGCCTTGCCAATTTTGAAGACTACCTTCTGATTTTATCCATACGGCGTATAATGACAGTCCATGTTCTTTGTAGGCACCGGCGGAAAAATCAATATCTTCGTTCGGACCATAAAAATTTCCGGAGTAATCGTACTCATCATTCCACCCAGCAAAACCGTAGCCATCCCGTAAATATTTCGATGCCGCCAATGTGGCAGTAGTAGCAGTTTCGTCAATTGATTGAAGCTCCATACTGCCCGCGTACTCTGAAGCATTTGGATAATAACCAATATTGCCAGGTGCCGTCACTTTTTCCATAGGTGGCTCAGCGTTGGCGGGATGTACGAGAATATATTTAACTTGCCCAACATATGTGCCAGCTGGCTGGGTTGGACTAATATATGCAGCATAGGTAGTAGTGAAGCTTGCTCCGGTCGCAGAAGTCCCAATATTTGTTACTGAATTCATGGTGGCTACTTTTGTATAAATGTTTGGAACTAATGAATACTCGTCGAAGCCGTTTTGGATAGTAAAATTACCTGCTGACGATTGGGCGGCTGTTAACCTCATAGACCAATTTGAGGTGCCACCAGTTTTTTCTGTGCCGGTAATTATATTATGTGATGAGTCCAATGCGTTGTTTTCCAATAACGTGTTGCCATGCACATTGCCCGAATAACCTATGGCATAGATTGAAAAACCGCTAACATCATTACAATAAATATCAATAGTAGTAAGACCGACCCCTTCCTTATAAAGACCGTTTTCAATTTTTGCAGAATGGCTAGAGTTTAATGTTTTTGATACGCCACAAGATATGGGTACCTTAATATGAATTTGATCTATAGAATTGTCAGCTTTTACTTCCGAGGGGAAAAGGAAAAGTCCGAGAGCAATCACGGCCATTAAAAGACCCTTTAATGGTAAAAAATTAAATATTTTTTGCATTTTTATGTTGACCTTTTACATATATATAATATCACACTTATGCTTTGTGTCAACAAAAAAATCGCCCTTTCGGGCGATTTTAGCAGTTACTAATTCTACTGGTCATCGATACAGTAGGTACCGGCACCTTCAAGACGATAAAGAATCGCGAAGTGGCGGCGCTCAGATTTAATTACACTAGAGCCAGAGCATCTACCACCAGGAATAATGTAGACTACGTGCTCTGAGAACGGTGAATTACCGCCAATAGTAAAGCTATTCGCTACTTCCCCTGCGACTAACTTGTTGTTGTCATTGTAGGATATGCTCGTGCTTACCGCATTTGAGTTGTTTGCCCAGTTGGACGTTATGACCATGTTGTATGGAACACCATCTGGATCTTGGAATTCATTGACCTTGTTCGTTTCTGAAGCACCTGTGTTCATATAATCACGCACAAAGATACAAGCAATGTTCGTGCCACAATCGTTATCACCGGCAAAATCTGTTTTTGCAGTCCACTTTACGGCTGTTGTGCCGGTGTTCGGAAGATTATTTGGGTCAGTACTGTGGTTAGTCTGATATTGAACAAGTGAAGTGTCAACACGAGACATGTCATTTCGGCGCTGTGTATCACGCTGTGAGCGTTGGAGCGCTGGTAAGGCAACGAAGACCATGAGGAAGATCAAACCCGCGATTGCAAGCACGAGAACGACCTCGATAATCGTGAAGCCTTGTTTAGAGTTTATATTATCTTTTGTCATAAATAAATCCTTTCTAAGATTTTTTTATCCTTATGCTTATAATAACTTAAAAGAAAATAAAAATCAAGAGTTTTTAGGTTGCAACATTATTAACGAGTGAATAGATTGGGAGAAGAGTACCACCAACTACGACACCAATAAGCCCAGCCATAATAACCATCAGGATTGGTTCAATCATAGTAGAAATACTATTAATTTGTTCGTCAAGTTCGTTCTCGTAAACTTGGGCAGCTTTTCCAAGCATCTCGTCGATCTTACCAGATTCTTCGCCAATTGAAGCCATCTGGGGGACGAGCGGCAACATATAATTACGATCTCTTAAGGCTTCGGATAAAGGCTTCCCGCCTTTAATTATCTCAAGAGATTTTGAATATTCTTCCTCAACAACGACGTTATTCGCAGCACCAATTGCAATTCTAATAGAATCAAGCATTGGTACGCCGGTTGCGAGCATCATTTCAGAAGTTCGAGCAAAACGTGAAACATACAATTTCTTAAATAGCCCGCCAAAAACTGGAACATGAATTTTGAAACTATCCATTACTTTTCGACCAACTGGAGTTCTTTTGACGAAGAAGTAAAGGCCGCCAACAATGCCGCCTAAGATAAGCGCGACGAGCCACCAGAAATTACCGAAAAAGTCAGAAAGATTAACCAAAAATTGAGTTAGGCCCGGAAGCTCTTGGCCCATATCTTCATAAAGATTTTTAACCTGCGGAACAACCATAATCATCATGAATGCAAGGACGGCTATAATAACGACTAGAATAATAGCTGGATATACGAGGGCGCCACGGATTTTGCTTAGCATTGCAGCGTCTTTTTCTTCTTGGTCAGCGAGACGTTTTAGAGCGAGATCGAGGGTACCAGAAGTTTCGCCAGCTTGAATAAGAGCGAGATAGACTCCATTAAAGATATCAGAATGCTGTGCAAAAGCAGAAGAAAGACTCTTACCGGATTCTACATTAGTTAAAATTTCCTCAGCGACCGATTTCATGCTTTTAGACTGCGTCTGTTCAATAACCGTGCGGAGGCTCGTTGCAAGTGGAAGTCCGGCACCGATAAGAGTCGAAAGTTGACGAGTAAACATGATGCGGTCTTTATTTGTAACATGGCCTTTGCCCCCAAATAATCCAGTTCCCTCTTCAACAACGGATTGGGGAATATATCCTTGCTCAATAAGAAGTCGGCCGGCGGTCTGTTCGTTTTCTGCTTGGATATTACCTTTTACGATTTTGCCGGTGTCTTTTTCTTTAGCTTTATAGTTAAAGCGTTTCATATCAGCCTCTCACTAGCCTATTGAGTTCATTAATATCAACAGCATATTCGCGTGCAGAATCGTAAGTAATGACGCCGGTCTGAACAAGCTTTGCAAGAGTGCGATCCATCGTTTGCATGCCCTGGTCGGCGCCGGTCTGGATTGCTGTATCAATTTGGTGGGTTTTCCCATCGCGAATTAAAGAACGAATAGCAGAATTGGCAATCATGATTTCAGCAGCGACAACACGACCACCACCAACGGCCGGGACGAGACGCTGAGCGCAGATCGCCATCAACATGTTTGAAAGCTGAGTTCGGACCTGGGGTTGTTGGTGGGAAGGAAAGACGTCAACCATACGATCGATGGATTGAGCGGCAGAATTGGTATGAAGAGTCGCAAAAACAAGATGCCCCGTTTCGGCAATTGTGATTGCAGCTTGAATCGTCTCAAGGTCACGCATTTCGCCAATAAGGACCACATCGGGATCCTCGCGAAGAGCAGATCTGAGTGCAGCGGCAAAGCTAAAAGTGTCATAATGTACTTCGCGTTGGGCGATAACAGCACGTTGAGACTTATGGGTAAATTCAATAGGATCTTCAATCGTGATAATATGAACTGATTTTTCACGATTAATTTTATCAATTAATGCGGCGAGGGTCGTAGATTTACCAGAGCCAGTAGGACCGGTTACTAAAACGAGACCGCGTGGGTATTCAGCAAAAGTCTCAACTATGGCCGGCATGCCAAGATCGTTAATATTTTTAATTTGATTGGGAATTAAACGGAAAGCAGCGGCTAGTTTGCCTCGTTCATGAAAGGCATTGACGCGAAAACGCGCAATATCGCCGAAGGCAAAAGAGTAATCAAACTCTTTGTCTTTAATAAGGATTTTCTGTTGTTCTGCGTCGAGAGTGGCAAAAATTAAATTTCTAATCGTTTCTTCGTTTAGGGCGGAGATACCAGCGATGGGGGCCAAAGCCCCATCAACACGCAAAATCGGAGGTAGTCCATACTGAAGATGTAAATCTGAAGCATTTCTCTTAATACATTCTTCGAGAAGGCTCTCAATTCTTACTGTATTTGCTGTTGTATTGTTTTGCCCACTATTATTTTGCATATTAATATTATACCACAAGCATTATGATAAGTCACTTGCTACGCGGTTTACCTCCTCTATTGATGTTATTCCTGATAACGCCTTCAGTATGCCGTCTTGGCGCATAGTCACAGTTCCCTTTGTTTTTGCGAGACGCATAATTTCATTAGCGGTGGCGTGCGAGACTATCATTTTTTGAATATCCTCATCAACTTCAATAGTTTCATATAAGCCCGCTCGACCGGAGTAGCCGCCAGGATTTTCCTTTGAATTGATTCCGTGCGCTAGCATATAGAAATTATCGTTTTTAACTGGTAAACCTGAATAACCAAGATCTTCGCTAACTTTTGCGACCGATTCTTTGTCTTGTGGAAGAAGATCACCAAGAACGGAGTTAATTTCTTTGGTCTCCATCTCGGATGATTTATACATTTCACGTTTTTCTGTAATGCGACGGACGAGGCGCTGGCCGATAACAACATTTAGGGTCGAGGCAAGAAGAAACGGCTCAATTCCCATGTCCAAAAGACGAGGTAGAATACCTGCAGCGGAATTGGTGTGCAAGGTACTAAAAACAAGGTGACCAGTTAGGGCGGCTTGGACAGCAAGGCCGGCCGTTTCAGAATCACGAATTTCCCCAACCATTACCACATCGGGGTCTTGGCGCAAGATCGAACGGAGACCGGAAGCAAAAGTGAGACCAGCATCAACATTGACTTGGATTTGATTAATTCCATTCATTTTATATTCAACCGGATCTTCAAGCGTAACAATATTAATTTCTTCTGATTTAATTTTTTGAATTAAGGCATAAAGAGTCGTTGATTTACCAGAACCAGTTGGACCGGAAGTTAAAATCATACCGTTTGGTTTTTTAATTCCTTCAAGGACAGTACGAAGAGCGCGGCCACTCATTCCCATTTTTTCGATTTCCATACTGACACCTTTTTTATCAAGAAGACGAATAACAACTTGTTCCCCCCAGGTAACTGGCGAAATAGCGATACGAAGATCGATTTCTTGATCGTCAACAAGTACCGTAAACTGACCGTCTTGCGGAATGCGATGTTCATCGATTTTTAGATTGGAAAGAATTTTAATTCTTGAGACGAGGGCTGGAGCGACGGTCTTAGGAAGTTCCATAATTTTTCTTAGAACTCCATCTACGCGACAACGGATAATAAGCGAATTTTCGAGTGGCTCAATATGAATATCGGAAGCTTTAGTCTTTGCGGCATAACTTAAGATCGTAGTAAGGGCTTTTGAAATTGGAGAATCCTGAACGATTGTTTTTATATTAGATTGTTCTTCAGAGGCAATTTCTTCGTTCGTTTCGCGGACAGCTTCCTTAACGCCAGAGAAATCGCCGTGGTATTGTTCGAGCATTTCCCTTATGCCACGCTCTGAAGACATCCAAACACGTATAGGTTGGTTAATGAGATTAGAAATGTAATCGGCGGTCTGGACGTTGGTAACGTCGACCATCGCTACGTTTAACATGCCATCTTTTTCACCAAGAGGAACTGCTAGAACTCTTTCAGAAGCATCGCCAGGGATTTTTGCTAAAATATCCTGGTCTATTGTGATATTCTTCAATTCGACATAAGGCACTCCAATTATCGCAGCTGTAGCACGGGCGACCATGTCATTGCTGATGATTTTTCGATCAATCAACTCATTTAACGCAGACTTGTTAGACCCTTCGGCTTCTTGTTTAATCTGAAGAACTAGATTGCTGTCGGCTAGACCCTCTGCAATGAGGAGATTGATGATTCGATCTTCGGCGGCTTTGGTTAAAAGAGCCATTAACCGTTCTCCTGGTCAACTGAGGTATCCTCTTGCAAAATATCTTCTAAGGCGTCTTCTTCGACATCATTAATAGTTGTTTGTTCTATACAATTACCATATTCGTCGTATTCATCACACTCGCCAACATAAACCTCAACCGTCGGATTTAATGCTCGATAATTAAATATTTCGATGTTCGGTTCGGTTATATCGGTGGTCACATCTGTATCAATAGTTTTATAGGTAAAATCTTCTATAGGTCCTAAAAAGAGATTGCAAACAAAATACGCAATAACCACGCCGGCGATAGCGGCTCCGATTGATGTTGCTAAATCAGTTTTCATGTTTTATTTCCCCTCCGCTTTTATAGTTTGTGTAGTTTCGGTAATAGATGACTCATCCATATAATAGGCAGTAGCTTGAGCCTGGAGAACTAAAGTATCGTTACTTCCCCATTCAATCGTTGCGCGTTCAATATTAAATTCACGAATAGAACGTTCGATATTATTTAATACGTTCATAGTTGTTCCAGTATTCGCTTCGACCGATAGGCTTAGTGAAATCGCGTTTAGATTTTTTTCTTCATCAACAACCGAAGTTGAACCACTTGGACTGAGACTTTCTGGTTCCCAGCCAGACATAATAAATAATTTGTTCAAGCTTGCAAGAAGAGCTTCTTCATTTTTAAAGGCCGGTAGGGCGTCTGGGATGACACGTAGGGCTGAACAGCTTCGGATTAATCTGCTAGCAGCTGAAAGCTCCGAGCCGCCGTTTGCTTCATCGTAGATTTCGTCAAGTTCTTTATAAGTATAATTTTTGCCGGTTAAAGGATTAATACAACTTGAATCATTTTCTTTGGGGACCGAATTTAGGGCTTCATTTGCAGCTAGGTTTTCAATAATATTTGCTCTTAGAGTTCCGGGGATTTCAGAAACCTCTATACTATCTGGGTCACATCTGTTTAGTTCATCGTCACTATAAACGCTTCCGCTCGGGCTCTTGCAAACACCAATTGACTTAATGACATTCGAATAGGCTGCAATTGATTCTTCTTCTGCCATAATAATTTTAGTATTAAATGAGATGTGTTGAATAAAATTAATTGTAAGAGAGATGGCAGCGCCTAGAACAATAGAGGCCCCTAACACAGACAGCAGCATATATTGTTGCGCTTCGGATATTTTAGCACGTTTCCCGATTGCAATTTCTTTAGCCATTTTAATTTCCCTCCTTAGTATTACATGCGGTATCATTCTCTGCACAATCTGCAGCCCGTTCACCAAACATAGCCTGGATCTGGACATACGAATCGGTTACATTATAGCGTCCAGAAGGAGGAATCGCAAGAACATGATGATTATTAAATGTATAAACCTCAGGAGAGAAGGTAATGGTTGCGGAAAAACGTAGAACTAATTCTTCTGATGCTCCACGGCCGTTTGATGAATCAGATATCCTAATGCCATCAGAACCTGCAGGAACGAGCAGACAACTTTCATTTGACTCTGTCCATTTTGGGCTTGCTGAATTTTGACTATTATCTCCTGAATATGTTATACAGGAACTTTTAAAATGTGGAACGTTAGAGATTTCACCACTCAAGCTCATATATGGTTGACCCTCTACTTCGGTTTCTTTGTACCATTCATTATATTGCGGAGTTCGCCAAATACGGACAACTTGTTGGCCTTCATAATCTTCCAAGGAGTAAGAATTCGATGAATTCGTTGCGTCTTCAGACGATGGGTTACATCCTTCAGCATTAATAGTCCAATACGCATAAATACCTTTGTCGCCATCTCTAAAAGTTGCGCCGTCTAAACCAGACTCTATCATACAATATGCCGGAATATCGCTGCCATCTTTATCAACATAATTACCGTAATCATAACGCATATATTGCATGCTTTTTTTGAAAGAATCTAGGACGTTATAATCAATAAAGGGTTCTTTCCCGGCATTCGCCTGAGCATCAAAAGTAAATGTCGGCTGATCGCCCGATAAATCAACGCTAAGTTCGGAAATGGTGATTGTGTCGGCACCGGTTGGAATAATAGCTGAAAGAATTCCAAAAGTGCGCGACAAGACTTGTTTGTTACTAGATAACGTAGAGAGGTTGCCTAGCTGATCTTTAATAGTAAGAAAATCTTTGAGATCATTATACGAAGTCAGCTTTGAGGACAGATTTTCAAGCGTAGCTTTTTTGCTATCTATGGCGAGTTGTTGGCCACCCATAATTAAGCCAATGATCGCAGTAATACCAATACTGGCGGCTGCGACAATAATACAAAGGAAGAAAATGAAATTACGGAGTTTAAGAGTTTTTATCATCTCCTCTTTAATATCAGGGACAAGGTTAATTTCGTGTGCCATTAATCATTACTCCTTTCCGACAAACCAATTGCCACTGCAAATTCACTAGCAACACTCATGAGGGCTCTTTGTTGATCGGTCGTCATACGGACTGATTGCCACGGATTCCCTTTCATAGCGGGAACTTTAGTTTTAGCTTCAATGTATTCTGCAAACAACGGAATAACGCTCGCATACCCTGAAAGAACAATGCCTCCAACTTTACCATTTATATATTTTGTTTGGAAGAAACGAACGGATTTTGCCAATTCGGAAGCGTAATTGTCTAAATGGCTCCCTAGAATTTTGAATACTTGACCTTCGACCTGGTTTTGGTCGAGGCCGAATTTTAGAATAAATTGACGGGCCTGATCTTCTTTAACGTTTAAGCTATTCGCAACTGCTTTAACTAGAACATCAATACCTCCAGGTATAGTACGGACTAGGCGAGGTTTTTCTTTGTATGTAATAACAAGATCCGTTGATTTTTCACCAAAATCCACAATCATAGTAGCATCAATCGCGCCTGGTATAGTTAAAGCTCGGGCCATAGCAAGTGGTTCAGGCTCCATAGCTATAATATTGAATCCAGTTTTTTCGATAGTCTCCATTGTCGATTCGGCGTAGTCTTTAGCAACAGAAGAAACAAGTATTTCAGTTTTAGCTGGGTCGTTCGGACTAGGCCCAAGCACTACATAATCAGCTTTTGCTTCGCTCATAGCCATCGGTACATATTTATCAATTTCATATTTAAATGATTTTGCTAATTCTTTTTCAGGAAGCGTATCAGTCTCGACGATAGAGGTAAAGGTTTTACTGGCAGGAAGGCCCAGGGCGAGATTTTTTGTTTTAATACCCGCCTGATTAATTGCGCCCAAAATTGCCTCACCTAAACGTTTCTTACCAAGTTCGGATGAATCCTGGGTTAATTTTTGATCGATTGGAACGTACGCGTAATGCTGAAGAGACCAACCACGTTGGCTTCCACCAGAAAGTTGTACGATTCGCATCGAGTTCGTTCCTATATCAAGGGAGAAGAAATCGCCCACGCCATGCAATAAGTTCATATATTTAATTATAAGCAGTTTATAAAAAATGTCAACTAAAAACTCTTCAGATAGGAATATAAAAAATTCGCTTATGATCAGTAAAATCTCGTTGAAATGGCTTTAAATTCGCAAACTAGTCATCTATTATTTTTAGCCAATAGAAGCGCTCTTTGTTGCCTGTCTTGCCGGTTAGGCTATTGTCACGTTTTTTGATAATCAAAAAACTATTTTGTTTTAGCCACTGTTCGAAATTTTTGATGATCTCGCGGCGGATTTTTTCGTTTTTTACCACACCTTTATTCAATTGCTCTGTTTTTGCTTCGAATTGAGGTTTTAGCATTACCAAGAAATCCGTATTACTACGAGCTAAGTTTATTTTAGCATATTTTAGGATTTTTGTCAATGATAGGAATGAAATATCGGCCAATATTACGTCTGGTGCTTCTGGCTTAAAGTCAAAAATATCCGTCTTCTCGTAGAGTTCGACACGGGGATCGAAGCGAAGGGGTTTCATCATTTGGTTCGTTCCCTTTTCAACTGCGATTACTTTTCTAGCTCCTTGATCTAGAGCGTATTTTGTAAAACCGCCGGTAGAAGAGCCGATGTCGAGAACAATTTTATTGCGGAAATCAAAATTGAAAGCCCGCGAAGCATCTGCAAGCTTAGTAAAACCACGAGTAAATGACGGGTCCTGTCCGAATACCTTCTTCTCGGGCCGCTCCGGGCCGCTCGGCCAAGTCTTAGGCCCTTCGAAGAAGGTATTTCGGCCACCCGTCATTTACTTACGCCGTTCTCTATAATTATAAGTCTCTGTATCGACAGAGATGACGTCGCCTTCTTTAATAAAAGCGGGGACTTTAATAACAACGCCAGTTTCAAGCGTGGCGTCTTTCATAACCGAAGTCGAAGTATCGCCTTTAACGGCCGTTTCGGTATACGTAACGGCTAACCAGATGTTTTTTGGAAGCTGGAGATTAATTGGGGTCCCGTTATAAAACTGAATTTCCATCTCATCGCCATCTTTCATAAAGTCTTTTGAATCACCAACCATATCAGCGTTTAGCTCGTATTGTTCAAAAGATTCTGGATCCATAAAATAGAATTTTTCGTCGTCGCGGTAGAGATACTGAACCTTGCGAGTCGTAACTTCAGCTGGTTCAATTTTCTCCTGTCCCTTGAAAGTTTTAGGGAGAAGGGCGCCAGTAATAAGATTCTTAACTTTTACGTTAACAATAGAGCCTCCCCGCCCCATAACTTTTTGGGAATATTCTACTACTTTATACGGCTGACCGTCTAAAGTAATTAGAGTGTTTTTCTTTAGATCTGTTGGTCCGTACATATTTTCTCCTAGTTAGCAACAAATGGCAAAAGTGCTAAATGGCGGGCTCGCTTAACAGCAACAGCAAGTTGACGTTGCTGCTTAGCAGAAAGGCCTGTTTTAGCAATTGGCTCAATTCGACCATAAGCATCAATGTAGCGTTGTAAAGTTTTTACATCGCGATAATCGAAATAGAGATTCGGATCATTTTTATATTTTTTCATTATTTCCTTCCTTCGTTTTTTTAAAATTCTTGTTTAGAATGGGACATCACTTAAATCAATTTCCCCTTCTGGGATGTCATCCGGGATGTCACTTGGTGTCGCTGAATCAGCGGAACTGGAGCTAGAGTAAGAATTTCCGCCGTCGCGATTACCGGAACCAGCAAAATTAAAATCCTCGACAACAATTTCAACGCGCGAGCGTTTCTGGCCGGTAGTTTTATCTTCCCAACTTCGTTGATCGAGACGGCCAGAGACTAGAACGCCCGAGCCTTTCTTCGCGTATTGGTTGATCATTTCGCCAAGACGGCCCCAAGCGGAACAATCAATGAATGAGACATCTTCACGTTGTTCACCACTAGCATCTTTGTAAACACGATTAACTGCAACCGAGAAGCTACATACCGATGCCCCGTTTGGAGTCGTTCTTAGTTCAGGGTCACGAGTTAAATTACCGGTAATAATTGCTTTAGAAAATCCGCGCATGATAAATTATTCTCCTTTTTCTTCAGTTTCTTCGGTTTTTTCTTCGGAATTTTTTGTCTTGCGGCGAGCTTCCATCTTTGCCTTCCTCTCATCAACCTTAACGAGAAGATAACGCAAAGTTTCGTCGGTAATATTTAGGGTATTACTAATTTTTGCTGGAGCTTCGGCAGGAAGCTTAACAATAAAGTAATAAAACAGAGCGAAGTTTTGCCCTTTTAGAGAATAAGCGAGACGTTTTTTCCCGTCACTTTCCTCTTTTTCAATTTTACCGCCGGCGGTTTCGATAATTTTCTTGACTTTATCAAGAGCTGGCGTAATATTCATCTCGAGATCGGGATGAAATAAGACTGTTAGTTCGTAGTCTTTCATTGGTACTCCTTTGGTTAAAGCAAACACAGAACTTGCTTGTTTGCTGAGCTAATATTGTAACTTTATTATACTACGCATTCGCTAAGCTGTCAAACTCATCCATGGAGGAGATAAGAAGATCACGAGGTTTATTGCCATTCTGAGGACCAATTACGCCGATTTCTTCAAACCAGATAGCAAGACCAGAAACAAAACCGTGGCCCTTGCCGAGATAAGTCTGAAGCATGGCGGTAGAAAATTTCCCTTTGGAGAGACTAATTTCGACAGCTTTTCGGACAATTGGATCGTTCGGGTCGAAGCGACGACCGAGACCACCAATATCACCCGGGCCGGAAGTCATTCCCTTAATTGCAACTTGCTGAGCAATAACTTCGTCGTTATATTCGGGCGGACGTTGAGCGCGCAAGAAGTCAGTAACTTTATTAATATCGTCATCGGAGGCCCAGGCGCCTTGAATACGACGAGGCTTCCCCATCATTTCGGTTGTCAAGAGTAACATATCGCCTTTACCGAGAAGTTTTTCGGCACCACCTTGATCGAGCATGATTCGGGAATCCATTTGAGACCCCACAGCGAAAGCAATACGGCCAGGAATATTTGCTTTAATTAGACCTGTAATAACTTTGACTTCAGGACGCTGAGTTGCGAGAACGAGATGGATGCCAGCGGCGCGACCTTTTTGGGCGATGCGGACAATAAGCATTTCGAGATCTTTACCAGCCATCATCATGAGGTCCGCCATTTCGTCGATAATCACGACAATATAAGGCATTTTTCCTTCCTTTTCGGGGTTTTCGGCAGATGTTCTAGCCATTTTTGCATTATAGTCAGCGATATTTTTGACTTTTTCTTCGGCCATCAAAGTATAACGACGCTCCATTTCACCGACAGCCCATTTCATGGCTGATAGGGCTTTTTCGGTGCTGGTTATAATCGGAGTTAAGAGATGCGGAATATCCTGATACTGCGCCATTTCAACTTGTTTTGGATCGACAATAATAAGCTTCATATCAGATGGAGCGTTGCGGTATAATAACGAACTAATTAAAGTATTTGTCATAACAGACTTACCGGAACCAGTAGTACCAGCAATAAGGAGGTGGGGCATTTTTGCGAGATTTGCAACGACGGCACGCCCGGAGATGTCTTTTCCTACAGCGAAGGTTAGAGGGTCGGTCGCTTTCTTCCAGTCAGATGATTCAAGAACGCTACGGAGGCGCACATCGGCAGAACGGGCGTTTGGAATTTCGACACCAACACTCCTCGTTCCAGGAATTGGGGCTTCGATACGAATTTTGTCGACAGCAAGATTAAGGGCAAGCTCTTTATCGCGAGCAAGGATTTTGCTTAAATTCACGCCGGCTGGGGGACGCATAGTATATTGTGTAACGCGAGGGCCAACGTTTGCACCCTCCATTTCAACTTCAATGCCAAACTCAGCAAGAGTAGATTTAATAATATAGGCGTTTTGCTGGATATTCCCAGCATCGGCAGGAGATTGTTTCTTCTCGAGAAGATCGGTTGTAGGCATTTTCCAATCGGGATCGTTGACGGCAACGAGGGCTTTTTCTTCTTTGACAGGTTCAGGAGTAGTTTTAGCAGATGCCTTATGAAGCAAATGAGAAGAAGGCTCCGGAGTTGATTCGGCGGGAGTGAGACCGGAATTGACTTTAATTTCGAGCTGGCCAAGTTTTTTGCCCTTTTTAGAATTTTCGGAATCGGTAGTTATTTTTTTACCCGGTTTGACTAAGTTTTTTGTCCCTTTAAAGAATGTCAATGGAGAAATCTGGAGAATAAAAGCGGTTGTAATAAAAATAAGGACGATATAGATAAAGATTACAACTCCTTGGTTTAAGATATTCGTCATTAGAGAATTAAGCCAAGAACCGAGGTAGCCACCGTTTCGCCAGATTGCAGAAATACCAGAAATCCAAATAATCATAAGAAAGCTGGCGATGTAAACTGGGACCGCGACGCGATTGTCCTCAGAGCGAAAGATTTTTACGGCAAGATAGACTAACAGTGCGGGAATAAAGTAGGCAGCGAAACCGACAATACTAAGGAAAAATTTATGAACTTCGTTGAGGACTGTTCCTCCCTGGCCAAACCAAGTAATAACAAAGAAAAGCGCAAGCGTAACCATTAGGACTGCGGTAATTTGACGCCAGAAACCACCAGGCAATTCGTGTTCGACAGGAGCTTCTTTAGTTCGGCGTCGAGTAGTTTTCTTTCTTGTAGTTTTGCGTTTTCGAGTAGCCATATCCTTATTGTAGCATACTTTGATTTTTGAAGAAAGTGTGATAAAATAAGATAAGATTAGGCTGTCGCCAAGTGGTAAGGCAACGGGTTTTGGTCCCGTCATTCGCAGGTTCGAATCCTGCCAGCCTAGCCATTTTTTGTTTCGCAAAAAATTAAAAAGCGAGGATGTCGTTGTCGCTAAAGCTCCAATCGAATCCTGCCAGCCTAGCCATTTTTTGTTATAATAGATATATGATTAGAATTATTTGTGGTGGGAAGAAAAATCAGGGAGCGTTTTTAGAATTAATTTCAGAATATGAAAAGCGACTAAGGAAACCATTTGAGATTTCTTGGGAGTTTTATGAAGAGGAAAAATTAACTCGAAGACTCGCGGAATGGCCGTTTACGGGACGTGAGTATGTGATTTGCTGCGATGAGCGGGGCGAAAATATATCATCAGATGAATATTTTGAGAGGTTAGAAAAGGTATTTGCTAGTGGGCGAGAGGTGATAATTTTGGTTGGTGGAGCTTATGGCTTTTCGGAATATATACGAGAAAAATCGGACTTCGTATGGGGGTTTTCGAGGTTAGTGTTCCCCCATATGATCGCAAGATTAATTGTAGCAGAGCAAACTTATCGAGCACAAGAGATAGCTCATGGCGGTAAATATCACCACGAGTAATATTTATTTCGTGATATAATCTCTAAAATAAAAAGCCACTTTAGCCCGTTACATAAAATTAATATTGTAAAAAACATTTTTTTGTAATATCATTAAAATGATATAGGTTATATTACTAAAGGAGGTGAGCAGTGAGGCTTCAGTTTATAATTTCCGATGGCGGGTCAGCACCGGCAATCCCAAATACCGGTATAGCTGGCTCGATTGGTGGCGGTTATGCAGTTGTGGGCTTTGGAGTGGCAATTATGGTATGTTTGATATTTTTACTATCTGTAATTACAACAAAGAAATCGAATAGACGGCTTAGAAACTACATCAAGTTTATAGGACTAAAACGTAAGACAAAAACGATTGGGATTATTGGTTTACTTATAGGTATCGGAGTTTGGTCGGTGGGCAATATTCTACAAGGATATTTTTGGAATTCTAATACTTTTGCAATTAATAGACTCTCGGTCATTTCACCGGAAGTCCAAACTTTTTCAGTAACGCGAGATGATGGGAGCGAACAGAGTTGTCAACATACGACTGTCGAATTAGAGATTGAGCAGAAAACTAATCTTGGCTATTCCCTGTACGCCTACGCCCTAGACGATGCCCTGACTGGTTCAAACGGAGCTGAAATTCCGTCAATTACAGAAGAAGGGGCAGAGTTGCCAACGAATAACTGGGGAGTAAAGGTTGCTGACGAGTATAAAAAAGTACCTGTACTAGAAAAGGGTTCGTCTTCGGTTGATAAGATGGTTCTTGTAGACGAAGTCGCTGGAGTAACAGAACCTGGCGCAAAGTCTGAGGTTGAGTTTGGTGCATGCGTCAATTTGGACATACCTGAGGGAGTATATTCTACCGAAATAGAGTTTTACGCCGTACCGAAAGGACTAACTATAAATTATGACGCAAACGGGGGAAGTTTCACGAATGGGACAACCAATGTCGTAGCGTACGGGGATGACTGTAAGGCGAGTTCAAAAACTGGTGTAGCTTGGGATAGCGAGACAATCGAAGGTGGCATTCCCTTGTTAATATCGAGAACTACGAATGTCCCAAAAAACATGATCGTTGATGCGCTAACCACTAATGAAATGCCAGATTTAAACCAAATTACTGAAAAGTATGACAGCGATTTAAGTAGTTTTGATGTAATGGTTTTTCCAGGAGCAACGTCGGTTGGGGCAATAATAGCCTATGCAATACCGGACAGCAATGATGTGCTTGGTGTGCTAGAGGGCAAATATTACAGCTTGGACGACGTCGCCGCCGCACACGATGCGAGTGGAGCCAATATTGTAAAAATTTATTCTGATACTGGTGAAGAGGCGCAGCTAGATCAAATATCGATAAGTGGTGATACGATAACTATTGGGTTCGTGACAAACGATACAATTGAGGGTTTGGGGTATTCGGCAATTATAATAGGTTTTGACGAGGATGATAACCCTGTCCAAGGTTATCATGCACAAGATATGAGTGCATTTGACGAATGTACCGTTGTGGGGGAATATGCTACGCCGAGTAGACCCAATTATGTTTTTCAGGGGTGGGCAAAAACAGCGGACGCAACGAGTGCTTTGTATCGTAGTGAGGAAAGTGCTGTAGCAGGAATGCAGAATGAAGGTGGGTTCGTGGAGCTATACGCAGTCTGGAAGCCAGAACCAACGATTTCTTATGACGGAAATGGAGCAAATGAGGGTGATATGCAGATAATGCATCGAGGATTTGCGAGTGGCGACACGATCACTTTGGCGGCTTCTAATTTTAGTCGAGACGGATACGGATTCGCCGGCTGGAATACTCAGGAAGACGGATATGGTACTTCTTATGGGCCGAACGAGACAATTGAAATAACTGATAGTCTATTGTCAAATGCGGACAGTACCGGCAGGATTACACTCTATGCGGAATGGGTGCCATCTGAGGGAGACTTACAAGGTTGGAGGGGATGTAATAATTTATGGACCGGACAAGTTACAGCTCTAACAGATATAAGGGATGATAATACATACGCGGTAGCAAAATTGGCTGATGGTAATTGTTGGATGATTGAGAATTTACGGCTTAATAACGAAGCGGATTTTAGCGACAGGTTAAAGTCGGACGAATTCGGCGGAAGGTTTATTGGATTAGCGGAGCCTGAGGAAAAGAATTTTAATAGTAGCGACGCAAATAGTCTATATTATACCGGAGATATGGTGACGATGCCGCGCTATAATAACAATAATACTGCTCGTAGAACGACGAACCCAGTAAGTGGGGCGGCCAATTTATATTCTTACGGGAATTATTATACTTGGGCGGCGGCAATTGCGAGCACGGCATACTTTGGTGATGGTCAGTATAACTCCGATGAGGCCGGCCCTTCATCAACTGAAACGTCGGCGGGAACTTCAATTTGCCCATACGGATGGGAGTTACCTAGTAACGATAGGTTCAGGACTCTTGATGGAGCATTAGGCGGGGATGGTGCAACGCAGACAACATTGGAGGCGGCAAACCGCTGGCGAAAACATCCCAACAATTTTGTACTTTCGGGACAATTAAATAGGTCTAGCATTTCAAAACGAGGGCAGATTGGAACCTATTGGAGCTTGAACTCAGATAACGGATTTGACCTTGGCGATTCAGCAAAGGCTATTGCTTTTGGTGTAGCCGAAGAAATAGTGGTGCCATTAAAAATAGAGGCTAAGAATATGGCCTACAGTGTCAGGTGTTTAGCGTCAAGCTCAATAGAAAATACAGCCGACTTATTTACTGTAACCTATAATGGTAATGGTGCAGATGAGGGAGTAGAGACGACGCAATATATCGTTGCGGGACAATATGGATTAATAAACGGTGATTTGTTTAGGAGAAGCGGGTATGCATTTAACGGCTGGAATACAGAGAGTGATGGGAGTGGTGATTCATATAACGCATGGGAAAGATATGATGTAGACGGCGGAGCGGCCGGAGGGGAGTTAGTGCTTTACGCACAGTGGACAAGTGGCATAAATATTGAATTTAATGGTAACGGTGCGACTTCCGGTGTAATGCAAACACAAACTATATCACTAGGACAAAGTGAGGCATTAAAACCGAACCTATTCTCTAAAGAAGGCTACGAGTTCTTGAATTGGAATACAGAGAGTGATGGGAGTGGACAATCTTACAATAATGCTCAAGACTACACTGCTCCCCAAGGAGCGACAACTGGAGATACTATTATGTTATACGCGCAATGGGGGCCACTATACACAATTTCTTACGATGGGAACGGTGGATACCGAGAAATGGAAGTAGTCAATGATGGGACTTTGGAGGGTAGAACAACTACACTCTACGCACCAAATTACGCTAGAGATGACTATGGATTTGCTGGGTGGTCGACAGAGCCAGACGCACAACCTGGAGGTGGCTCGATAATCTATGGTCCAAACGAAACAATAACAATTAATTCGGAACTAGTCAGTTTGGCTGACGATAATAGAAATATAAAAATGTATGCAATATGGGTAAAAGCAGCAATTGACGAGAATGGTAACAGAATTTATCTGCAAGACTTTGGGGTAGACAGCTGTAAAGCATTGGACCCCGGAGAAGTAATTGCGCTAACGGATAAGAGAGACAGCAATGTTTATGCGATAGTAGGCACTGGTAGCTTATGTTGGATGATGGAAAATCTGCGGCTAGATAACTCAGTGGAGCTAAGTGCAGAAAATACGAATAATCCTTCATTACCACTGATTAATAGCTATGGTGGGAATGTGACCAGTAATCATCTTTCCAGCTCGTCGGATACTTGGTGTAGTAGTATGGAGGAACAAGGTTGTGGTTGGATGGTAGAAACAGATGAAAATTGCGTAAACCAGTCACAAATAAACACAAATAATATTAGTGGTGAATTGGACAGCGCGCCGAACGAAGATTATAACATAAACTATGGAGATGAAACATTGTCTTGGTATGGATATGGGGTTTTGTATAGCTGGTACTCGGCGACGGCGGGAAATGGGACTTATGACGTGATGACGGATACAGCAGGAGATATTTGTCCAGCCGGGTGGAGACTATTAAATACTAGTGATGCTGAAGGAATGGAGAGCTTAACAGATGTAGCAGCATACCCATTAAACGGAGTATACTCTGGACTATATATAGGTTCAGCGACTTCTGGAAGAGGGGTAACTGGAGGATATTGGACCGGAACTGGGGGTTCGGTAAATAGCAATGATGAACCCGTAGCCAGGGGGATAGCGTATATGTTGAATGGTAATAGTGGCAATGGTTTTTCTGCTCGTCTCTATGGAGAAAGTACAGGAATGGCAGTAAGGTGTCTCATCCGTGAGTAGAGTAAAACAGAAAATTGTCCGAGATATCCTGCTCGTGGTTGGGCTAACACTGTGTGCAGTAATCTTAACAGTAATACTAGAAAAGCCGGCTGGAGCAATGTCGGGAGCGGAACGCGTCTGGCGAAATATATTGTCTCTCATAGGACCAATACTGTACGTTGTGGCATTCATGAAGGTTTGTGGACTAGAAGTTACGACGGTTGATAAAAAAGAGGCTACCCAGAAGCAAAAGAAGATTACCCTTGCCGTGTTTGGTTTATATATGATATTAAGCCTGGTTCTGATAATTTGGATCCTTGCCTTAGCTAAGATTTCATCTATACCTATATATAACTTCTTTATATTCTTAGCCGTAATCTTGGGTGGGATCGCCTGTATCGTAAATGCTAAAATTTTAGATTTTTCCAAAATGGAAAAACTTATCCTTCTAAGCTATATTCTGATTGGAGCAATAGTAGGGGCTAAATATTATACTTTTCTTGCAACAATGAATCTACAAGGGAGAGTTTTTAGTGTATTCACTGAGGGTCTCTCGGCGTATGGAGCTGTAATTGGGGTACTAGTGATGGTGTTTGTTTTTTCAAGGCAAATACGACGCAAATATCTAGATTTGTTATATATTATGACGCCGGCCATTCCTCTAATGTATAGTGTAGGAAAAATTGGCTGCGCGATTGCGGGATGCTGTCACGGGATAGTTTATGAGGGAGTTTTTAATGTGACCTATGGGACACGTAGTCCGGCACCCACTAATGTTTCCCTGTTCCCGGTGCAACACCTAGAAAGTCTAGTGTTTCTAATTATTTTTATCTATCTGCAATATTGTTTGCATAAGAAAATGGAGAAGATGATGATAGTTGGGCAGATGTTTTTACTGTGTGGTCTAAGTAAATTCGCACTAGAATTTCTACGAATGAGTCACAATGGGGTGATATTATCTTCAACGCAGATGGTAAGCATAATTTTCATCGTAATCGGGATTGTGATGATTGTAATAAATCGTCGCAAAAACACACAACAAAAAAAAGTCGACTAAGGCAGTTCGTGGATTAATTTATAACAGATACCTATGGTATAATTAGAAGATGAAAATTTTGGGGATTGAGACGAGTTGCGATGAGACGGCGGCGGCCGTGGTTGAGGATGGGGCTAGGATTTTGTCGAATGTGGTTATTTCACAGATTGATATCTTTAAAGAATATGGTGGGGTGATCCCAGAGGTAGCCGCACGAAGCCATCTTGAGGCAATGATGCCAGTAATTAATAAGGCGCTGTCTGGTGCCTCGTGTTCGTGGGACGATATAGACGCGATTGCTGTGACGCATGCGCCAGGGCTTTTAGGTTCACTACTCATCGGGACGTTGACGGCTCGTACTCTTGCTATTTTGCATGATAAGCCACTGTATGCGGTGCATCATCTGAAATCACATGTGTATGCGAATTGGCTTGGTGGCGAGCGGGCTGATGCTGAATCTATTTTTTCGGATGCTGGACTTGAAAAATCGCGAACGTCATACGCAGGACGGCCAGGAGAACCGTCTCCTCCGGAGACGAACC
>JAZUNK010000040.1:0-4188 GCA_045604085.1 Candidatus Nanosyncoccus sp.
ATCAATGCACAAATACTATCTTCGTAATAATCGTCTGTGTATGAATCTATGGAATAATAAAAATCTTGCGGTTTTTCGGATGATAATATTTCTAATTCTTTAACAATTCCATCTATTATCTCTCGCTTTTCCATATTTTTATTGTAGCATGGTTTATTGCAATTAAAAAGCCACGAGCATTCGTGGCTTTTTTTCAGGTTGGTTCGGATTAATCATTAGGTTTCTTATGATAGTCTGGATGCCCCTTGGGTAGACGCGCATCGGTCCAGTGAGTGTTTACTTCGTGGACACCGTCTTTAGTGTCCCTGGATATTCTTACCCCATCGTCGTAGAACTGTGTAGAATGACCAATAATGCCTGGCTTTTTGCCTTTGTGCCAGTCTTGGTTTTCGCCTCTGAATGAATTGTTTGGTCTAAGTTTAACTCCACCACTAATTCCTTTTATTTGATGTCCAGGTCTTGCATTACGATCGTAAATAGTTATTCCTTTTTTATCATCGGTAAAATTTTGTCTTCCGTGTTTTTCGAAGGCTTTTCGGTCGTAGGTTTTATTACCGAATTGATCAAGTGCGGTATGACCATGGCCTAAACCGTCGCCGGAACCGAGTCCCCCGTGATAAACTTGCGTAGTGCCGTCTGCTTTTTTGACGATTTTTGCGTCCTTACGATCAGACCAACGTACGCCAGCTTTATCAAGAGTTTTATCACGCTCGCGCTGGTTATTTGTCTTTACTTCGGCGAGTTTTCTTTGGAATTCTTCCTTCAGGCGAGTGTGCTCTTCCTGGGCGGAATCGAACTCGGCTTTATAATGGTCGCGTTCGGTTTTAAGCCTTTTGAATTCTGCCTGAGCAGATTCATGACGAGCTTTAGCGACATTGAACGCTTCTCTTGCTCTGCGAAACGCAGAGCTGTCGGTTTTAGGGGCACGCCACTCGGCATTCGCCTTTGCATCGCGGATTTCTTGTATCAGCCTACTAACTTCTTCGTTGAGTTCGTTGCGGCGATTTTTATGTTCGTGCCCTTCGGCTGCGTAGATAGGTGCTTCGGATTTGTTGCCATACTCATATGCATCACTTGCGTGATCGAAACAATCTTTCATCATTTGGTGCTCAGAATCTGCTTCGTAACGAAGCGATTCAATACGGGCATTGTTCGCGTCACGAATTCTACCATACTCGTCCCAAACTTCACGATAATTGTTGCTAGAATATTGCATTCTCTCATATTCGCGGTTCATTTCCTCTCGAGTAGAACAACGTTCTTCCCAAGCGGACTGCATAGCATCGTGCGCTGTATTAGCACGGTTTTTTGCTTCAACGTACCTTTGGAATGCGGATTGCTTGCGGTGGAAGGCTTCTTGCTCTTTTGCCTTTAGGGAATCAAGCTCGAAGTTTCTTGCCATGATAGTCACCAACCTTTCTAAAGAATGTAAAAGTACAAGTTTTAATTAAACTCGTCTGATTATATATTATAACAGAAAATGGCGCAAAAATCAATGAAGCTGTATTATATTAAATCAACCTTCTAAACAACTTTTTCTATTTTTACCTTATTAGAAAGTCCTTTTTCTTTCGTTAATTCTAAAAACTCATCTACTGTGGCGAGCTCTGGATATCCGGAAGTAGTCGTTCGATAATGCATTGGGATAATTTGTTTTGGATTTATCGCTTCGCAAATTTTTATCGCCGTTTTTGCGTCAATTGTATAATATCCTCCTACCGGAATTAATAAATAATCCGCATCCGAAATCGCATTCAGTTGTTCATCATTCGGAAAGTGCCCTAAATCCCCTAAGTGTACTAATTTTTCACCATTTTTAGTGATTACAAAAATTGTATTCGGTCCGCGCAAAGCTCCTTCACGGTCATCATGCCAGCTTGGCACTTCTTGAATTTCAAACCCACATTCACCGCCCATAATTTTTACGCACTCTACTCCACTATGATCTGCATGTCCATGCGTACAAATCACTTTCACGCCAGACGTTCGTAACGGCTTTAAACCGGATACTGACTCATCTTTATATGGATCGATTACTAGCTCATCATCTAGTCTAAAACACGCATGTCCCAAATATTCAATTTTCATTAAGCCTCCCAATTTAATTATACCAAAAACTTCATTTCTTCCGCTACTTCTACTTTCTAAGATTTTAGTATTCCTCATGTATGGTATAATGTTGGTAGATAACTGGAGGAAACTCGGATGTGTGGGATTGTGGGATATGTGGGGAAAAAGAATGCGCAGGATTTTTTAATCTCTGGGCTTAAGCGATTAGAATATCGGGGATATGATTCGGCGGGAATTGTAACTTTAGATAATAATGGCGAAGCGACTTTAATTCGGGCGAAGGGGAAAATAGCAAGTCTTGAAGAGAAATTGGCAAAGAATAAACGCGATGATAAAATTGGTATTGGACATACAAGATGGGCGACGCATGGCGAGCCGAGTGAAACGAATGCGCACCCACATCGAGCCGGTTCAATTTACTTAGTCCATAATGGAATCATAGAAAATTATAAAGAAATTAAAAAAGAGTTTCCGGATTATGAATTTAAATCAGAAACGGATTCGGAAGTTTTAGCGGTTTTAATTAACTCATTTTACAAGAATGGAAAATACCCGCTTTCTAATGCGGTTGTGCAGGCTTTGAAGTTAGCAAAAGGGACATATGGAATAGCAGTTGTTGCGGTTGGGAATCCGAATGAAATTGTAGTAGCAAGAAGTGGGTCGCCACTTGTGGTCGGAGTTGGGCATGACGAAACTTTAATTGCATCGGACGCGTCAGCGTTAGTTGGGCATACGAAACGAGCAATTTATTTAAATGATGGGGAAGTGGCGCGCGTAACGAAAGATAGTATTGAAGTTAAAACGCTTAACGCAGAACCGGTTTCGGCAAAAGTTGAGGAAATTGAAACTAATCTTTCGGCGATTCAGAAAGGTGGTTATGAACACTTCTTACTTAAAGAAATTATGGAACAACCGGAGTCGTTAATTGAGACATTGCGCGGACGAGTAGATGCTACGGAGGGGACTGTGCGGTTAGGTGGGCCGGGTTTAACGGAGGCAGAACTACGTAAAATTAAACATTTAGTAATTGTGGGATGTGGGACGGCTTATCACGCGGGACTACTTGCGGGATATTATATTGAACAGTTTACGCCTGAATTGACAGTAGAAACTGTAATTGCGAGTGAATATAGATATCGGAACGCTTATATTCCAGAAGATTCAGTTGCATTAATTGTTTCGCAATCTGGGGAGACGGCGGACACTTTGGCGTGTCTTCGTGAGATAAAAAAGAAGGGAACAAAAACGATTGGAATTGTAAATGCGGTTGGATCAACGATCGCACGCGAAGTTGATGGGGGAACTTATGTCCATGTTGGACCGGAAATTTCAGTAGCATCAACAAAAGCGTTTACTTCGCAAGTTATAGCAATGGTAATATTTGGGTTAACAATAGCACAAGCTAAGGGAGTTAAGAAGTCAATTCTAAAACCATATATTCAGGAAATTGCTAAACTTTCGGAAGAGATGAGAGAGGTACTAGATAAAAACGGTGAATTGATGAAGAAAATTGCTGATAACTATAAGAATTACGAACATGCGATTTATCTCGGACGAGATACGGCGTATCCAACAGCGATGGAAGGGGCTTTGAAGCTTAAAGAAATTTCGTATATCGATGCAAACGCGTATGCTTTTGGGGAATTAAAACATGGGCCACTGGCTTTAGTTGACGACAGGTTCTTTGAATTAGCTCTAGTGCCGAAAGGCGAGTTATATGAGAAGGCGGTTTCGAACGTGCAAGAAGTTTTGGCACGGGGAGGGCATATGATTGTTGTGACAAATGCTGAGGAATTTGATTTGTCTGTAGAAAATGTTGTAAAAATTACAAGTAAATTAGAGATTTTTGCGCCAATTTTGATGAATTTAATTTCGCAACTTTTCGCGTATTATATGACAATTGCAAAAGGTTATAATGTTGATCAGCCGAGGAATCTTGCTAAATCTGTAACGGTAGAATAATAAAAACATCTTTTCGGGGGCGGAGACTTGTTTATCTTGTAATTTTCACAACATAGGGCAAGAAAAATGTCTTTTATCCGCTTCGCTTAGAGACATTTTTCGTTGCTAAGTTGTGAAAATTACGATAAACAAATCTGGTCTAAATCTCATTATGCT
>JAZUNK010000041.1:0-26608 GCA_045604085.1 Candidatus Nanosyncoccus sp.
CGGGCAGCTTTCTCGGTCACGTCAGGAATATACGCCTCAGAGCGAGCTAATCGGTCATTGCCCTTGAAAAAGACATTGTCGGCCACCCCCGCCATACGCCTTACCTCTGCTATGAGGAATTTTACTTCACCCTTGGCGTGAAAGAGGTCGTACATTGTTTCGTAATAGCTGAGAGGTTTATCGGAAAAATGACGACGGGCAGAGGTAGATTTAGTAATCCGTTTAAAAATGCTTAACTCTTCCCTTTTTAACTCGCGAACTTTTACGCCTTGGCGCTCAGCGCGGTTAATGAGATTACGAGTATTTTGTTTGAAGCTTGCAAATAGTTCTTTTTCAGTCTTATTCCTTAAATCCAAAGTAAAGAGATATTTAGGATTATCGGATGTTTCTAGAGGTTTAAAACCTAGACTTTTAAGGTTTTCATCGGCCTTTTGATGATTAAAACCATTTTCAACAAGTTTACCGTCGCGGTCGCGCTCGATTTTTTCGTAATATGGCTCAATGTGTAAAATATATCCGTTATGGGTCTTTGTATAATTTTTGAGATTTTTCATGAAGAAATTAGTTAGTCTCATATCTTCATAATCTAACAGAGGGCCACCGGGAATATAGTAAGTTGATTTACCGAGAAAAGTGGGTTTTGCGACAACCATAGCAGCAGCAAGGAGTTTTCCTTTTTCTTCAACACCAAAATAATAGGAGATCCAGCCGTTTTCTTCCCTTAATTTTGCGATTTCGGGAGTTTGGTAAAAGGATTTATATGGGCTCTTGTCGGCGAATTTACGAAATTTTTCTGGTTCTAGCGCAATAAATTTCATATTATCACAACCTATTTTCTTAAAACACGGTTAAGATGGCGAAGGATCTTATAGAAACGATATTTTATTGGATTTAAAACTAAATCGTAGGTTCCGGCGTAGATTTTTTCGTAGCCAGCGAAGGTCTTCTTGAAGGCAGTGAAGCCAGCCCAAGGATGGTCTTTTCCAGCATTTTTTGGTGCAATACCCCAGAAGTCAAAAGTCTTAAGACCTTTTTCTTTTGCATCAAGAATTAGTTTAATAGTTAAAATACCAGTAGCGTGCAGCTTTCTTCCCTGTTCGTTTTGGGCGCCTTGAAGATTGTAACGAGTCGTCTTATCGTCAAAAACCAGACCAGCGGCAATAACTTGTTTTTGATATTTCACTAAATACAGCGTTGCAAAGGGCTGAGCCAGTTCTAATTTAAGATACATTTCGGAGAAAATACTAATTCCCTTTTCATGAGCTAGAGCTCTTTGAAGTTTTAAGAGATGTTTTATATCGTCAGGATTTTTAGAAGCCTCGATCGTTAAGCCTTTCTTCTCGGCAGACTTATAGTATCTTAAGAGGCGCGATGGGAGTTTTCCTTTTAAATCTTTGTCAGTTAGATCAAGAAGCCAAGTCTGCTTTGGGTTTAAATCATGCGATTTTCTAAGGTTTGATGCTCTTGGGAAATCTGGATTACGTGGCTCCAGCCGAGTAAAAATTGCGTTCTTTTCTTTCGCGAGCTTTTTAAGAGATTTTATGGCATTAAAAAAGCCTTTTTTATCTATATAGACGGGGCCATAAGGAAGATATAGATAATTCCCCACTGGCGTCTCTTTTAATATTGCTAAATATTGGTACCCGCTCCCCTGTTCTAAAAAACTAATCTCACCTAATTTATCCTGAAGTTTTTTCCATTCCCGCGATTGCGTAATTGGAATTTCCATACCTTTCATTATACCATATCCACATGTGTTTAACATTGACAGCTTAAGCATTTTATTTTATGCTTATGCAAAATTTACCGACTTTTATTTTAGACGGTTGCCAAGACACCAGTTTTTCTGTTTTAGCATTCTTTCGCTTTTATACATTTCTTGAATTTTTTGGATGCTAAAACTTCTACGTTCTCCCAACTTCGGACATTAGACCGTCGTTGTTGATTCTATTTTAGCGTGAGCAAATTTGTTTGTCAAGTGCGGTTGCTAGTCCGCGTGGTTGCTAGGTATAAGGGAACTAGTTTGAATTTGCTTATGGTTTTTGTGGATAAGTTTTGTGGATTAATTGTGCATACCTATATCTTTTAAATGGCTCTCACTGGTCCTCGGCTCGCGATCGCCATTTAAAAGATATGCTACAATTAAGCCATGGCTTATATACGGAAATTTAAAACGACTTCGGGGGCAACTGGGGTGCAAGTATGCTATAAGGAAGGGAATCGTGTAATCCGAACAGTACATGTTGGATCAGCTTCATCTGCGACGGCTTTAGAGAAATTATTGCGCGAAGCGCAGGGAATTATTGATGGTGACAAAAAGCCACTTTTTAATCTCGATAAATATAATAAAAAGGCTACCTAGTGGGTAGCCTTGATTAAATTTTGATCTCACTCAGATAGCTATTCGAGATAGCTTGTCGAAATGTGCATGCTGCCATAAATCAGACTGGATCCTTTGATTTTTCCGGCTTTGTCCACAACGGCATTGTCGCGAACTTCGGCGTGGCCACAAATCTTAGAGTCGCGAACTTTTGCGTTACCCCTAATCTTAGCGTGGTCAAAGACTAGGGAATAACCGCCGACCCACGCGTCGCCGGAAACTTTTGCGTCACCGAAAACGATGGCTGTTTCGTCAACCCAAGCTTTGCCGCTATGAGAGAGGTTGTCTTCCTTCTCGATCCATCCACCATAGTCGCCAATACGAACTTCGATGACGATTGGTCTATGGTGGACCCACTTAGTAATTTTGAAGTTTCGGAGCGAACGGATGCGATGGACGGTAACCATTCGGCCACCTGCGTCTCTGTCTTTTAGCGTCATATTAGTCAACTCATACTTCTTAGGTTCGTACCGTTTCATAGTCCAGCCCTCCTTTCTGGATTTATGATTCGATTGCTGCTTCTGCCTACTTTGCCACAAAAAGTGGGGTCTAACAATGCTTTCTTCGTCTGGCATATAATATAAGATAAAAGTGCTAATTCTCACTCTCTTATCTAATTTATAGTATACTTTTCTTTAAATGTCAAATTTTATACATAAAAAGCCCGAGCGGGAAGCTCGGGCGGGTGCGAGGGAAAAGGAGGGCAATTAAGCTTCAGAGAATCGAATGGTTCCTTTACGGTTGGCGGCGTTATAGTACGCGACAAATCGGTAGGTTTCCATGTCCATCTTAGTCGCAAACCCGTCAAGACGAGTCAGGTTAGCTCGGCAAGTCCCATAGATATTAAAGGAACGGCCACTACCATCTTCATGCTCAAGACGGAGAATACGAAGACGGTCCATATCAGCCGAGATGTAGACCGTTTTAGGATCTTCCCGAAGGCCAGTATAGCCTATTGCCACATCGAAATGGATTTCGATACGGCCGCGCTTATCATATGCGTACTTAAACGCGTCGATGAGCCGGTCGCGGCTGGGACCATCCTCGATTTGATAAAGTTTCTCCTTGGTATTCATACGAATACCCCCTTTCTAAAATTCCCAAACACATACGTGAGTGGGTGCGAGCTGGTCTTTTGTAACCAACTTATTGCTATTATAGCACAGAGTCGTGTATTTGTCAAGAAATAAGGCTTGGGAAGTTGCTTTGAGGTGGTTAATTAAAGAGTGGTTGAACCTTGTAATAAGGTGTGGGTGTGGTACAATAAAGGTGCGAAACTTACAATTCATCTTTAAAAACTTAGATAAGTGATTAATGCGGCTATTTACGCAATTTGCTTATCTAAGTGAGTTGTAAGTTTCGCGACTAAAGTAAATAGTCGCATTTTTGTTTATTTGGTGCGGCGGAAAGTGAGAAAAAATGAGCGGAGAACAGTTAGGTTTTAATGGGGGAATGGATACTGCGAGAGCTTCGGCATGGGATACCATGGCCGAATTAAATAAAGAACATCCAGATTCTAAGCGTGAGGCCCCAGAAGGGCTAAGCAACAGTTTTAGAAAACAGGCAGCAGAATATCGTGAAATAGGAGAAGAGATGGCTCCACAAGTAACTAAGGCGGCAATGGAATCAATCGGCGCGAGAGATGGACAAGATTTGGGGGAGTTCTTGCATGAAAGAGCCTTGTGGCAAGAACAAGTTGACGAAGCAGCAGTTTCTTTAGACGCGGATATACTTTACCGAGACGATATGATTGGAGAATTTAGTTTGGATGGTAAGCCTTTCAGGGAGATTATAGATCAGGATGCGGCTTCTCCAGAGGAAGAAATGCGTAAGGAGAGATTCTTGAACAGTTGTGGGGACACAATTTTGGATAACTATCCGACAAAAAATGGGACTCCGGTACCTCTTTTACCGACGCTAATTCATCTGTCGACTGATAGGGAAGTTGTCTTGTCTAATCCAAATGGTCGTGATACTCATAGTTTATTGGCCGACGGAGCTAAATTGTGGTTAGATGTCATAAGAGATAACCCAGAATCTCTAGAACGTGCTAAAAAGAGTCCAACTTTTAAGTTAGTAGAGAGGGCTATTGCGGTTAGAGAGGCGGTAAAGGACGGAACTTATGAACCTATGGTAAATAGCCGGGATGAATTAGGAAACATAGAAAAACATTATGAGCATGTGCCAATGAGGGAAGTTGATAGCTTTAAAGAGCGACAACACGTAGATAATTTTCCAGCTGCTAATGCGCCTGAGGTGGTAGATATACGCGATTCGAGACTTTATCAGGCAGTTGACAAATTAATGACTGAATACGAGAAACAGGACGCATAAGACTACTAATCTAAGTTATTATAAACTCTCCCTTTAGATGAGGGAGAGTTGGGTTTTAAGGCGGGAGATAAGGGATTCTTTTTCTTTGATTTGGTCAGTAGTCTCCTTGACAAGGTGAGCAGGGGCTTTTTCGACATAATTTGGGTTCATCATGCGAACATTCAAAGCGTCGAGTTCGTGACCAACAGAGAGGATTTTTTCGGTTAGGGCGTCTTTGTATTCGTTCACTACTTTTTCAGAAACGTCGAGATAGAGTTCGTGGTTTGCAAGGGCTAATCTTAGACCTCTAGGGGAGCCATCAAGACTATTAATAGTCGGAACTTTAGTTAAAGCTTTGATTAAAAGTTGGTTATCAGTTACGAGGCTGTCATTATCGTATAGCAAGCCGTATTTTTTGGCGTTATTAGCCCCTGGGAGGCTCGCTAAGGTCGCTCTAACTTCGGACACGATAATTCTTATGTTTTCAAAGTTCTCGGCGCTTATTGGGTCAAAATTGAGCTTCTTTGGCCATTTTTGAGAGGCTATGAAGCCTTCGGTCCAACTTAAGTTCTGCCAGATTGCTTCGGTGACGAAAGGAGCAAAAGGATGAAGGGCAATTAATAGAGCCTCGAGGGTGGTTTTTAAGAGTTCGGAATTTTTGAATATTTTTTGGGATTCGAGAAACCAGTCGGCGTATTTGTCCCAAATAGTCTGGTATAATGCCTCAACCGCTTCGGCAAAACGGTATTCCTGCATACATTTTTCGACTTGCTCTAAACAATTGTTTATCTCTCGACAAATCCAGTCTTCGCCCATATTGTTAGTAGTGTAGGTGGGGGTCCTGTCCGACATCTCATCTACGATAGATTGGACAAGGCGGGAGATGTTCCAGAGTTTATTACAGAGGTTGCGGCCGGCGATGACGGAATTTTCGCTGAAAGCTTGATTCATACCGGCGGAACGGCCGCGGAGGATACCGAGACGGAATGCATCGGAACCGTATTTCGCGACAAGGTCCATCGGATTAATGACGTTGCCCTTTGATTTAGACATTTTTTTACCGTGAGCATCAAGAACGAGGCCATGAAGATAGACCTCGCGAAAGGGAACTTCGCCGGTTACATAAAGTCCCATCATAATCATCCGAGCAACCCAGGCAAAGAGAATATCAGCTCCGGTTTCCATGACATTTAGCGGATAATATGGGTTAAAGTTTTCTTCGGTCCAGTTTGTACAGACGATAGGCCAATGACTAGATGAGAACCAAGTATCGAAGGTATCTTCGTCGCGAACATACCTTACGCCGGCTTTTTCAATTTCTTTTAAATTCGTTCGACGATCAAAAATCCAATCTGGCTCGTCGGTAGCACGATCATCGACTTTTCTAAACATTGGAATAGCGATACCCCAGGGGATCTGGCGAGAAATGTTCCAGTCTTTTAGGCCTTTTAGATAGTTAATAAGGACTTTTTTCTTATTTTCGGGGTGGAATTTAATCTCGTCATTCTCAAGATGTTCAATGGCGGTTTTTGCGAGTTTTTCAACATCAATAAACCATTGTTCTTTCAGCATCGGTTCAAGAACTGTACCACATTTATAACAATGTGCAACAGAGTGTTCGATTTTTCTTTCGCCTTTTAGTAAACCTTGTTCTTTGAGGTCTTTAAGAACCTTTTTACGACACTCAGTGGTTGTTAAGCCTTCATACTCTGTTGGGACATTAATCATGTGTCCGGATTCGGAAATAACTTGAATACGACCAAGGTTATGACGCTCACCAACTTCGAAATCGTCAAAATCGTGAGCTGGAGTAATTTTTACAGCGCCGGTGCCAAATTCAGGGTCGGCGTGTTCGTCGGCGATGATGGGAATAGTCCTATCTGTTAATGGTAGTTTAACGTGTTTGCCGATTAGGTCCTTATAGCGTTCGTCGTCGGGACTGACCGCAACAGCTACGTCGCCAAAAAGAGTCTCTGGTCTTGTTGTGGAAATTATGAGAGAAGTCACGAATCCACCTTCTTCGGGCACGGAGTCCAGTTTATACTCAATATCCCAAAGGGTGCCTTTTTCGTCTTGGTGTTCGACTTCAATGTCGGCGAAGGCGGTTCTGTGTTTCGGACAGAAATTGACGAGTTTTTCGCCCCTATAAATTAAGCCATCGTTCCACATTTTTTCGAAAGTCGTGTAAACTCGATCAATAACATTTTCGTCTAGTGTAAAGGTGAGGTCATTCCAAGAACAGGAAGCACCAAGGGCGCGAAGTTGAAGCTCCATATTGCCGCGTTGCTCAGCAACAAAATTCCAGACACGAGCATAGAGTTCATCACGGGAGTATTCAAAACGAGTATGGCCTTCTTTTTCAAGAGTCTTTTCGTAGACAACCCAGGTTTCAAAACCAGCGTGGTCGGCACCAGGAATATACCAAGCAGATTTACCCTTTAGCCTATAATAGCGAGTAAGGGAATCTTCTAGAGCGATAGTGAGGCCGTGGCCGATATGCAAGTTGCCGTTGGCGTTCGGCGGTGGCATGACAATACTAAAAGTACGAGAAGTTTTACCTTTTTCTCGATCATCGATGCCGTCACCGTTGTCATCAACGGGCAAGGTGGTTGTTTTTGGGTCAAAAATACCGCTAGCTTCCCATGCGGCATAAATATCACTCTCATATTCCCCCGGTTCATAACTGCTCGCAAATTTCATGTTAATCCTCTTGAACTATTACTTAGGATAATTATATCATATAATAGAAGTTTTATCGTCCCGATAGAGCACTATTAAGTATAATTTATCGGATTATAAACCGATAGAATAAGCTATATAATTCTACTTTTAGGCAAGGTTTTACTTAAGTTTTTGAATGGCGGAAAGTTTAGCGGGGAGAGTTGAGGCGTGGACATAAGATTTAAGAGTTTCCAGAAGAGTAGGATCGATTCTTTGAAGAAGTTTTGCGAGATGCTTAGGCTGAGGAAGGTAAGCACTATGAGTAGCGAGGGATAATTCGAGAGCGTTTTGGATGACGTAGTGAGCATCGAGATAGAAAGCAACAGGATCGTTCTTTTCAACGTCCTTAGCGGCCTTAGCAAGATAATCGTCAATGGAGTAGCGCCACATTTTAACGTCTTCGTCGGTATAGACAGGGTCGGATTTGAGAATTTCATTCGCAAGAGACTTGAGGGAATTAATCTTATTTTGGGAGTTTGTGGAAATAATTTTAGCAGTAGCAATCATGGTAGCAACGTTGCGGTTTAAAAGACGTCCGCGTTCGGACTCGATGTCTTTGGCAAGATTGGCAAAATTGTCTTGCTGAAGCTCGACCTGAACATCATCTAGATAAAGATTGGCGCGGGAATCATGAAATTGATCATCAATAAGAAAAATATCGATGTCCGAGTCTGGAGTCCAGGTATCAGAAAGGGCAGAACCAAAAAGAAGAATTGTGTCAACATTTTGATACTTAGTCTTAATTTGATCGACGATTTGGGTAATTTTTTTATTCATAATCATATTATATAAGAAAAAGGGCGGTTCGTAAAGAACCGCCCTGCCCCTAACTAGGGCTAAGGTACGCAAGAATCAGTGGCAATTGCTGGGATTCTTGCAGGTCATGGCGACCGCAGGCATTTTGATACTCTTGATGGTCGTGACCTTGATGGGTGCTTTCATGGTAATTGCTCCTTTCTAAGAATTTATGCGAAGAACTCATACTTCGACCGACTCACGTAAAATCGCGTAAGTCATTTTAGTGTAGAGTTCACACATACGAGAGAGTTTTTCGAATCCACCGCCGGCTTCATGAGTAATCATGCAGCCACCACGGCAAAAGCCGAGGATAGGACAAGTCTGACAATGATCAAGTTTGTCGAGATTGCGTTTTTCGAGAAGTTTAAAATACGGATAACCTCTGTGAATATCTATGATATTGTCGTAGCGTCCGAGCTCATAATTACTGTAGCCACAAGGAAAAACTTGTCCACTCGGAGCCACACAGAGGGAATTACCACGCTCACCACCACAGAAACCGATATCTTCGTCTTCGGGGATGAGTCCTAGATTTTCAGCCGCACGCGACCAGAAACCAATGATTGAGATACCTTTAGTTTTGGCGTATTGGCGAACTTCAATGAGTCGCTTAACGATTTCATCCACCGGGATATTAACGACGCCCACCACATCAATATCAATACGGACTTCGGTCATACCTAATGAAGCCGCCCAGTCGATGATTGGCGTATCAACATCGAAGAAGTTATCCTCGATAACGGTCATAGCAAAGCCGTCAAGTGGACGACCTTGGTCGCGTAGGATTTGAAAGCCCCGCACAATTGAATCATAGGTGCCTTTTAGATCTTTCGTTAAACGTACGGCGTCGTTACCTTTTTGAGTCCCATCAAGACTAGCAGCAATTTCGACGTTATACTTGATGAGATCTTTGGCGATTTCTGGCGTTAAGAGACTTAAATTAGTGTTGATGCTAGTTCTGATTTTTTGACTATATTTTTGACGATAGCCATCAATATATGGCAGAAGACGCCTAATTACTGGCCAATTAAGCAAAGGCTCTCCGCCGCCAAAATTGATGTAGGCTTCGTCGATTCCATCACTTAGAACAATAGACATGTAGTTGTCGATACTGATTTTGGCGACTTCTTCTGACATAAACTTCTCGGGATTATAGTAATGCTCAGAATTGGCAAAATGAATACAATATTTACACCGAAACGGACATTCCTCACTCATGATAAGTGAAAGACTTTTAACTTTATTTTCACCGATTTTATTATGTTTAAAGAAAAGTCTTTTGATTTCCATTTCCTCAAGTTGTTCTGAACCGATAAGGATATGCGCGCTAGTAAGGGTATTTACTGCTTTTTTAACGGCGGAACTCTTTTTGTATGTGCTGCCGAAAATCTTTTTAACGTCTATAGCGACGCCTTTCTTCAATGCGGTAGCTAACTCGTTTGAAACTAGCATGGGACGACCGAAAATCGAGTGCCAAATGATGGCAGACTCGTCATCGTATGGTATGCTTTGAAAATATTTGGAAACAAAAAGCATAAAATCACCTCCATTGTTAAATTGCGGCCCACGTTGGTATTATAATATCATATTTTTTAAGATTAGTCTAGTCGTGGTATACGAGTTTTTGGCGGAGTTCTTCGAACTCTTCGTGAACCATTTTAACTTCGCGACCATGAAACCAAGTTGGATCGTAGGGTTCAAGATGAACATGGGCGTGGGGAACATCGGTCCCAACAACTTTCCAGAGAGTACGGACCCCAAAGATTTTTTCTAAATGTTTGGATAATTTTTTGACGGTAGCCATAAGGGCGACGTAATCCTCATCGGAAAGATCGTAAATTTTGTCGACCTCTTTTTTAGGAACGACGAGGGTGTGGCCCTTGGTCTCAGGATGAATATCGAGAAAGGCTATTGTTTTATCATCTTCGTAGATTTTATAGCAAGGGATTTCGCCGTTAATAATTTTCGTGAAAACACTGCTCATTTTTTCTTTTTCCTTGGATGAAGGACTCTGTAGTAAACCTCTGTAAAAATGAAGGCAAAAATGAGGCCGGCAATAACGTCGATTGGAGAATGCATGTCGGCGGCTACGCGACCAACACAAGTTATACAGAGAAGAATTACCATCAAGGCCTCGAGAATGATGCGTAAAACTTTAGATTTAACATATTTTGGAAGTTCCATCGTTACGAGGAAAAAAATAGTTGCGACAACCATAACATGAGTAGAAGGAAAGCTTGGTTCGCCGGAACCGTTGGGACGAGTTGTGATCGGGGGGATTATTTTATCAAAAAGTAGATAGGTTATAGCCATTAAAGCCAGCGGGAGCGGCATCCAACGAATGGCCTTGTCAATCTTCTTAAAAGATCCTCGCGCGATTAGTTGATAAATACCGATAACTACAAATATAGCTAAAACGGCAAAACTTGTGTAAAGAATGATGTCAGTTATTTGATCCCAGTTCATAGCTTTATTGTAGCATAAAAAATAAACACAAGCAAAAAATAAAGACCCATTTAGAGTCTTTTTATTTGGTACGCCCGACAGGATTTGAACCTACGACCTTTTGCTCCGCAAGCAAACGCTCTATCCAGCTGAGCTACGGGCGCGAATGTGGATGTTTTTAAGCATCCACCTAGAAATTAAATGAGCATCACTTTTCAGTGACTATATTATTATAACATATTTTGGAGTTTTGTGTGGTATTTTTAGAGATTTTATGATAAAATTATTCGTGGAAGCGTGGCCGAGTGGTTGAAGGCGCACGACTCGAAATCGTGTGGGCGGGTTGACCGTCTCGGGAGTTCGAATCTCCCCGCTTCCGCCATCAGAGACGTCATCTTGGCGTTTTTTTTCATGCTCACTCTATCAATAATTGCGTTTCACATGAAGAAAACACTAATCTGGCGTCTCTGAATAAATTATTTCTAATACTTCAGTGAAATGTGTTATAATGTGGGTATCATGGCAACGCGGGAAAGAACTAATAAATCCAAAAATAAAAAAGGTGGGTTAAAGAGTAGTTCACAAAAATTAAAAGCGAGGCTTTTAAAATCTTATTATGGAAATCCAATGAAGGATATGAAGCTTATCGCAATTACTGGAACGACCGGAAAAACTGTTGTAGCGCATTATGTTCATGAAATCTTAAAAGCTGCAGGAGAACAAGTTGCTGTTTTGGCTTCCGATCAGCCTTTTAAAATTGGGATGCTACATAAATTCTTAAGTGATGCATGGAAGGCAGGGGCAAATTATGTCGTAGTGACTGTCCCAGCCGAGGGTCTAAGAGATAATGTGTTTTATGGACTACCAGTTACGGTGGCGGCGATGACTAATTTCGTAACAGCCGGTCTTTCTGATATGGAACCAGAAGAATTTCTTGAAAATGAAAAAACTTTGTTTGATATGAAACCAAAGATAGTAGTTTTAAACCATGACGATAAAAATTATGATACTTTTGCTACTTTTAAGGGGGGCGAGCGAACTATAAATTATGGACAAACAAGTAGTGATGTAAAAATATTAAATTCTAAATTATATGCAAAGGGAACAGAAGCGACGCTATCTATTAAATCTGAAATTATCTCAGTAGCAACTTTTATTCCTGGAGAAACCGCGGTGTCGTATATGGCTTGTGCTGTAGCTATAGCAGAAGGGCTTGGAATTTCCTCAGAAAAAATTATTGACGGGATCGCTGAATACGACCCAGAAGCTCTTTAGTAACCTTTATATCCTCAAAATCATGTGGCCCATCGGCACGGAGAATGGATTTTTCATGCCCTTTGCCGAGAATAAGAACAATATCGCCTTTTTTAGCGGTTTTTAGTGCAAGCTCAATCGCTTTTTTGCGGTCCAATTCTTTGAATAAATTTTTTCCGAAAATTTTTCCGGCTTTTTCAGCTCCCTTAATAAAACCTTCAGCAATTTTTTCTGGATCTTCGTCGCGAGAATCATCCTCGGTAATAATTACGATGTCGGAATTTTTTGCGAGAATCTCACCCCGAATTGGGCGAGTAGATGGATCACGACGTCCAGCACCACCATGTACAGAAATAATTTTTCCGCTTGTTTTCGGAAGAGAAGCGAATACTTTTTCTAAGGCATCTGGAGCATGCGCGTAGTCGACAATGATAGTAAAAGGTTGGCCTTCGTCAATAATATTCATGCGGCCTTCGACAAATTCTAACGATTTAATGCCGTTTTCAATTTCGGAGTTTGAAAGACCAAGTTTTTTTCCGACAAGAACAGCAGCAAGAGAATTATAAACGTTAAATTCACCAGGAATTTTGGTTTCAATAATTATATCATTAAACGAATATTTAATACCTTTTACGCTTAATTTTATATCCTTCGCACGATTTTCACCACTTTTTATACCATATGTGACATAATTGTCCGTAAGTTTTTTATAATATTTTGTGGCCGGGTCATCCGCATTTAATATGCTAAATTTTGCTTTTTTGAAAAGTTTACCTTTAGCAGAACGATATTTTGCTAAGGTTTTATGATAATCGAGATGATCATGGGTAAGATTTGTAAAAACTGCTATTTCAAAAGGAATATTCAAAGTACGAAATTCTGCCAAGGCATGAGATGTTACTTCAAGAACGAGAAATTCAGCGCCATCATCAGCAATTTTTTTAATGCGTTGATTTAGCGTAAATGCATCAACGGTAGTCATATGATTAAGCTCGGGTTTTAATTTCTTTATTCCATAAGCTACCGTCGTCATAAGACCTGTTTTGTAGCCAGCGGAGTTTAGCATGTGCCAAATCATAAAACAAGTCGTTGTCTTTCCGTTTGTACCAGTGACGCCAATAATCCGAAGTTTTTTACCAGGGAATTTATATTTAACACTAGCAATAACAGCCTGCATGTAATGATAGGGAAGAACGGCAGTATTGTAAAAAGGTAATTTTTCTAATAGCTTTTTCATATTTACATTATAGCATTAACGATAGTGTTTAAGGGATTCGATTGGATCTTTTGAAGCTGCTTTAAGAGCAGGATAAATACCAAAAACAATACCAACTATAATAACGGTCAAGAAAGTAATGGCAAGAATTTCCCAACTGATATATGGTGTGAATGGAGTAATAACTGAAAGAAGAAAGGCCAAGATATAGCCAAGCACAAGCCCAAAAATGCCACCTAGTACCGACAAAATAAGTGATTCGAAAAGAAATTGCATGAGAATATTCCGACTTGATGCACCGACGGCTTTTCGAATACCAATTTCATGCGTTCGCTCAGCAACTGAGACAAGCATAATATTCATTACCCCGATACCTCCAACAACTAAGGAAATAGCGGCGACTAGCGTCAACATACCAGAGACTATATTAAAAAGCGAACTAGCGGGATGAGTAATATTATCGCCATAGGCGACAACAAAGCTTTTATCGCCAAGTTTTTGCTTCAAAAGAGTGTCATTTATCTCGTTGGCAATTTTTGCGAGACTATCAGTATTAGAGGCCTTAATATTAATCTGTTGAATCTGGGTTGAACCAGTAATTTTATCTAGACTATTTACATCCATGATTAGTGCATTGTCAAAATTTACACTGTCAAGATTTATTGATTGATTAACTTCATCTAAAACACCGACTACCATAAACTTTTCGCCCATGATGTTGACGGTTTTACCAACGGTACTATTAATTGTATTAAAAAGAGCAAGGGATAGCGTATGCCCTAAAACGACAGAATTTTCGGAATTATTTTCACTTATGAAAGAGCCGTATTTTAAAGTTAGGGGCTCAATCGTTGCAAAACTAGGAGTTGTACCCATAACCGTGATGGAAGAAAGATTATTTTTATCTGTATTAATGGTGTTTGTTGAAACCGCAATTGGAGCTACAGCGGTGACGCCTTCAACTTTTTGAATTGCTCCTATGTCTGAAAGGTTAAGATTTGATTTTTGAAAGGTGTTTGATGCGGTCAACTCTTCTACGATACTAGTAATCGTATCTTTTGTAGAGGTTGGGCGCACAACAATTAAGTCAGCACCGATTTCGTTTATTTCTTTTTTGACAAGACTAGATATACTACCCATAAGGGACAGAATGAGAACAATACTAGCGACTCCGATAGCTATACCGAGACAAGTTAAAAATGACCGGGTACGGTTTTCTTTAATTGCGGTTTTTGCAAGTTTATAGTGAGTTTTAATTAGCGAAGCCATCAACGTTTCCTCCGAGATTTTTTGCGTTTTTTAGTTTTCTTCTTTTTTTCATTAATAATTATCACGGGTTCCACCTTTTTCTTTTTAATTTTAACGCTAATTGGTTGAGGTAAATTTTGATCGGAAACGGTTTTAATATCAGTGTCAATTTGTCCATCAAGCATATTAATAACACGTGTAGCATAAGATGTAAGGGAAGGATTATGTGTAACCATAATGATAGTGTTGCCTTCTTTATGGATAGCTTTTAATTCTTCCATTGCGGCATGAGAAGCATGAGAGTCAAGGTTGCCGGTTGGTTCGTCGGCAAGAATAATTTCTGGATTCCCAACGATCGCTCTAGCTATCGCCGCGCGCTGTTGTTGCCCACCAGAAAGTTGATATGGAAGATAGTATTCACGTTCTCCAAGATTAAAACGCTTCAAAGCAGAAGAAGCATTTTTAAGGCGAGCTGTTTTAGAGTATCCGGTATATATTAGAGGAAGTGCAACATTTTCAATAATTGGCAAATCCTCTATTAGATTAAAGTTTTGAAAAATGAAACCTATTTTTTTAGCACGAAGTTTAGCTTGGCGACGGGAAGATATATTAGCAACATTTTCGCCATTTAGAATATATTCACCACTAGTAGCTCGGTCAAGAAGACCGATAATATTTAAGAGTGTAGTTTTACCACAGCCGGACGGTCCCATAATCATGATGAATTCACCGCGCTTAATAGTCAAATCAAAATCTTTAAGCGCAAAGGACTCAGCATCACCATAGCCGTAGCGTTTAGTTAAACCTTTTAATTCGATTAAAATATTTTCGCTCACCTTTTACTCCATGTTTTTGGTTTTGGCGGAAAGGACAGGATATTCATCCTAGGCCTTTAGAGCCGCTAAATTTTCATTGAAAAGTACGAAACTTCGTTTCTTGCATCCTTCGTCCAAATCTATTATAAAAATAAATTTTTATAATAGATTTTTCCTCAGTCTGCTACGAAAAGCTTCGCTTTTCGTACTTTTCAAATTGCTAATTTGGCGGAAAGGACAGGATTCGAACCTGCGAAAGAGTTGCCCCTTTACACGCTTTCCAAGCGTGCGCCTTAAACCACTCGGCCACCTTTCCGTCTTAAAATTATTCTAGCATGATTTCTGTAAAATTACTAGGTTCTCAATATGTGGAGTATGGGGGAAGAAATTAAAAGTTTTTATATCTTTAATTTTGTAATTGTCGAGCAAAAGTTTTATATCACGGGCTTGGGTGGCTGGATTACAAGATAAATAAATTATTTTTTCGGGTTTTACCTCGTTTAATCTATCAATTAGTTTTTTGTCGCAGCCGGAGCGAGGAGGATCTAAAATAACGGTTTGGTCGAGGTTGATATAGTCTAGCGCTGCTTCTGATTTACTCAAAACTACATTACAACATTTTTCGGGCACGGAGTCGCGCCGGCCCGTCTCGTTCCGTGACAGAGCTGCCTCGTTTGGAGAACCGAGCAAGCTCGGTTCTCGCTCACTTCGTTGCTCTGTCGTTACGGGCGGCGCGCTCCTTCCGCCTCGCTCGTAAGCTCCGGCAGATCCCTTAAAATGTTGTAATGTAGTTTTAGCATTCTCTTTAAGTTCTTTGAAGGCATATTTATCAACTTCGACCAAAGTGAGATTTTTGTCGCGGGCGACAGAGAGACCAATAGTACCGACCCCAGCGTAAAGATCAAGAACATTATCCGTGTTGATATGTTTTTTTATCTCATTAAGCGCCATCTCGTAAACCGGGAGATTGATTTGGAAAAATCCATTCGGGGAATAAGAGTAAGTGTAGCCTAAAATTTCATCAGTCAGCTTTTTGAAAGCGGGGTGAGGTTTATGATTTTCATAAAGACCGCCGGAGACTTCACCCTTTTGACTACAGCGAAGAAGAAGGGATTGATATTTACGAGCTTCTTCATGGGTTCGATTTAGTTCATCGACGATTTTAGTAGCCGCTTGAAAAATTTCTTGGCGCTCAATAGACGACTGGTTAATAGGAATTTTACGATGAGAACCACGAGCATGAAAAGCAAGTTTAATTTTGTTTTCCTCATTGTCCCAGAAGAGAGCATATTCCATTTTATTACGATAATAATAATCTTTATGATCAGTAAAAATTTCAGGAAGACTAATATCGATTTGATGTTCACGAAAAATTTCAACAACCAACTCTTGTTTCAATTTAAGTTCGTAGTCATAATCCATAATTTGCCAAGGTGAGGTAGAAAGAAAACTTTTATCTTTTGGCTCCTTTCTAAAATTAGAGGAGTTTTCAATTTTTGTTGCGATGGCTTCAATGTAATGTGATTTTTGTTTAGTAATATTATATTCAACAATTGTTTCACCGGGAAGAACATTCCAGAAGAAAGCTTTTTTGCCATCATCACAAGTTCCTAACCCGAAACCGCCGGGTATAATTTTTTCTACCTTTATCATATAGGGGTATTATACCATATTTTAGTTTGCTTTTTAGGGGTCTAGTACTATCGTTATAGTAAAACGCCTAACTTATTGATTAAATTATAAAGAATAAAAACTAAAACTTTTCTACACTTGTAATAATTACTTGATTATCTTGAAAATTTTTAACTAGACATTTACGGCGGGTTTCATCTAGTTCGGAAAATACATCGTCTAATAAAATTATAGGTTTCTGATGAAGTTTTTGATAGATAAGATCGGCTTCAATAAATTTAAGAGTAAGAATAATTGAACGAGTTTCGCCGCGAGAAGCTGAACCGTCGGCTGGTTTATGATTAAATTCAAAAATATAATCATCACGATGAATCCCAAAACTAGTGTGTCCAAGATAATGATCTTTTTCGAAATTATTTTCAAGATTTTTTAGATATTCATTAGTGGAATTATTTTTTATTTCAGTTTTATAGACAATTTTAATTTCGTCCTCATTCTCAGCGATAGAACGATAAATATTGGTCGTCTTTAGATTAAACTCCTCAATGAATTTTTCACGGAAATTATATAAATCTGTGCCGTATTTAGATAGAATTATATTCCAGGAAAAAAGTTCTTCCTTTTTTAGAAAGTCGTTTTTCAAAAGTTCATTACGTTGCCTCAGAGCTTTTTCATATTTAGAGAGACTTGTAGCATATTTTTCGTCAAATTGGCTAAAAATACGATCAAAATAATCACGTCGTCGACTTGGAGAGTGACTAATTAAATTTAAATCGGATGGTAAAAATAAAACTACGGGGTATTTATTTTTTTTAGGTAGACGTTTAACTTTTTTATCTAGGATTATAAAATTTTTATTTTTTCCATCATAAATAGCGGTTGTTTTTTCACCATTTACAAATTCTAGTTCGATACGATAAAAGTCTTTACCGCGTTTTAAAATATCTGGATCTGTGGCACGAAAACTTTTCCCCCTAGTTAAGATATAGATCGCTTCAAGAACGGAAGTTTTACCGCAGCCATTTTCACCGAGAATTAACGATGTCTCACCACTGCATTCTAGACTATAACTAGAATGGTTACGAAAATTAGTCAATTTGATAGATTTTATAATCATGAGTTTAGTGGCATTATGATGTGGGTATATTTATTACTCTTCTTATTTTTTAAGACGATTGGTGCAACGTGATCAGAAAAAGCAAAATCAATTTCTTTTTCCTCGAGAGCATTGAGAGCATCAAGGAGAAAACGTGAATTTAAATTTACTCTACCGTCGTTATTTACTTCTGTTTCTATTTCGGAATCGTTTTCGCCGAACTCATTAGCAATGGATTTCACAGAAAAAATATCTGGAGTTTTTGTTTCACAGATAATTGATCCACCGACAGAACGAGCAAAAAGAGCTGCAAGCCTCGTTACGCGAACCAATTCTTCGCGATCAATAACAGCTTTAATATTACTGTCTTTCGGGATTAGCTTTTGGTAATCTGGAAAACTTGCGTCGATAAGTTTAGAAATAATTTCAACTTCACCTAAACGAAAACGTACTAAATCATCATTGAACGAAATTTCCACTTCTTCAACATCATCCGAAAGGGAACGAAGTACTTCTTGGAGTGAGTTAGATGGGACGATTGCTTTTACTTCGCTTTCTATATTATCAATTAACTTTTTTTCAGCAAGCCGATAACCATCGGTCGCAGCAATAGCGAGAGTTTTTTCATTAGTATTAAAATATACACCAGTAAGTGCTGGGCGAGTAAGATCGTTTGAACTTGCTATAATTACTTGACCAATACTAGTCTTAAATTCATCTACACCTATTTTATAAACAATAGCTTTCTTCTCATCAATTTCTGGGAGTTCAGGAAAATCGTCTGCTAGAACACCATTGATTGATGATGAATATTTACCGGCTCTAATTGTGATTTTAGTGTCTTCTGCTGAAATTTCAATAGTTTCACCTTTTGGAAGATTAGATACGAATTCAGCTAAGAGTTTTGCTGGAACAGTAATTACACCATCTTCTGAACTTGATACTGGCAAAAAGTCTATGATAGCCATGTCTAGATTTGTAGTAATTAAAGAAACCTTTTTATTATCTACTCTTATAAGGACGTTATTTAAAATAGGTAAAGTAACTTTTCCGATTGCGATACGACTAACATTGTTTAAAGCTTTACTTAATTTTTCTTGTGTAACTTTAATTTTCATAAGATTTTACTTCCTTTCTATTATTTAAATATTATGTAGTTGTTATAGTAGGGGTTGTGGAATAGTGGATAAAATAGTTGAACGATAGGGGTAAAATAGATGTTTAAAAGTTGGTGGGAAATGAGGGAAAAGTTAGTGGGAAAGGTGGTTTTTACACATGAGATACGAGTTGGTAAATTTTTTACACATTTTTTTACGCGGTTTTTACGCGGAGTTTTCCAGAGGGTTTTACACGTGATTTCCACAATTTGAATAAAAAAATTATTAGCCATAGATTTTTTCCTTAATTTCTTCAATTTGGTCGCGGAGAATGAAATTTAGTTTAAGATCGTTTTCGATTTTTTTAATCCCATGCATAACTGTAGTGTGATCTTTTACACCAACTTCAGTGGCGATTTTATTTGTACTTAAAGAAAGTTCTTTTGATAAGATAAACATAGCAACTTGGCGAGCAGTTTTAATGTTAGCGACTCTTGATTTTCCACACATTTCTTTTACTGGGAGATTGTAGTATTTAGCAACTTTTTCGACAATTTGTTTGGATGACACTGGACGAAGTTTAGATGTTTTATTTACACTTACTGAGCCATTTTCGATTAATTCCAAAGGTGTTAAACCACGAACTTCTGACATTAATAATATGGTAGAAAATTCACCCTCAAGGTCGCGAATATTAGTATTTACGTTTTCGGCAATATATTCAATAGCTTCAGGTTCAATTTCAGCTCCCATTATTTCGGCTTTAGCACGAAGAATTGCACATTTATCTTCAAATTTTGGTAATTGTAAATCAAAAGCGCCAGCCCAAGTTAGACGAGAAGCAAGTCGTTCGTCAACCGATTTAATTTGACTAGGAAGACGATCGGAGGTGACGATGATTTGTTTGTTGAGTTGATATAAATCATTAAAAATGTTAAAAAATTCTTCCTGTGATTTTTCTTTACCCACAATGAATTGAAAGTCGTCAATTATAAGTACGTCTAATTTGCGGAATTTTAAATTAAACTCTTTTCCTTTACCAAGTTTAACGGAATCAATGAAATCGGAATAAAAATGAGAAATTGGAGTATAGAAGATTTTAAGTTCAGGATTTTTTTTGAGTAACTCGTTACCAATTGCTTGAACGAGATGAGTTTTGCCGAGACCAGGACCACCATAAAGAAAGAAAGGGTTATAGCGATCGCCTGGGGAATCGATAATACTTTTAGCGGCAGAAACGGCGAGATCATTGTTTGAGCCAATGACAAAACTATCTAGAGTATATTTTTGATTTAAGCCTGTTTCATAACTACTCTGATCTCTTGTGTTATTTTTAATAGTTTTAACACGTTCTTTCAGAAGGGAATCGGATGATTTGGTAATTTCACGGGAGCGAACTTTTGGTTTAACATTCGCTTGAACTTCGAAATCGACTGAGCTGACTTTAATATTATTGTTTTTTAAGGCAGTAGTTATAATATCTAGATATCGATTACGAAGTTGTTTAACATAGAAGGAATTTTTTACCCCGATTTTAATATTGCCGTTGTCATTTGAAAGGATGGAGGTATCCTGGAACCAAGTAGAAAAATTAGCTGCAGAAATTTGTTGCTCGATCTCAGCAAGAGCGTTCTTCCAAACGTCGTACATTTTACCTCCTTTTGATGACTATTATAGCACAGAAAATGAGTTTTCCACAGGTTTTTAAAAATGAGTTTTGATGATTTAATATGTAGAAAATGAAACAGAATAAAGTTTTCCACAATAAATATAGAATATCTGATAGAAATGTGGAAAACTTCTTGAAAAATGTGGAAAAATAGAGTATACTATATAAAGAATTTGATATAAATTAAAATTTAAGGAATAATATGCCAAAACGAACATATCAGCCACATAAGAGGCAACGCAAAGTTGAGCATGGTTTTATGAAGCGCAATGCGACTAAGAATGGACGAAAGGTCTTAGCGCGACGGCGCTTAAAAGGTCGTGCGAGGTTAAGTGCTTAATAAGAAATATAGATTTCATTCGCGAGGGGGTGTTAGGTATGTATACCAACATGGGAAGACTATTAGGACACCTAAAATGTCTTTGGTATTTACCAAAAATACGCGTGGGTTTACGCGTGTGGCTGTTGTTGTGTCAAAAAAAGTAGAAAAGAGTGCAGTAGGAAGAAATAGAATTCGGCGTCGAATCTACGAAGCGCTTAGACTAAATTTTAATCTAGTTCCTAAAAAAACGGATTATATTTTTGTGGTTTATTCAAAAGATGTGATGAAAATGCCGTTTTCTGAACTTGAGGAAATTTTAGGTAAATTAATTGCCGAAGCTAAAGTATGCTATAATAAAGAGAATGGATAAAAAGAGTTTTAGGAAATATTTAATTTGGACGCTAATAGTAGCGTTTATTATAGGATCGATTTGGGCTGGTAGTCCTTTTAATTTGATAGATATTATTATTGTTAGGCCGATTGTAAATATTCTTTTTGTAATATTTAATTTAGTGCATGATTTTGGGCTTGCGATAATTATTTTTACGGTAATTGTTAAATTATGTATGTGGCCGTTGGTGAGAAGACAGCTTAATCAGACGAAATTGATGCGAAAATTACAACCGGAGCTGACGCAAATAAAAAAGAATTGCAAAGGAAATAAACAGTTAGAATCTTTGCAAACGATGGACCTTTATAAAAGATATAATGTAAAACCTTTTAGTTCTATCTTGACTTTAATTATACAATTACCGATTTTTATCGCGATTTTTTCAGCGATTAAGGTAATTGCAACGCCGCTTCCGACTGATAATTTAATGAACAGAGCATACGATATTGTTGCGTATGAAGGTTCGGAAATAAAAGCTTTAGAAGAGAAACAAAAAGTTTATTTAGCTGATTTAACAAATAATGATATTCCGGTAGAGGAAAAAGTGGCGTATGACTTTTATCCGCAACTTTTTGGAGTGATTAGACTTGATGTGAAAGCTAGTGATGTAATGATGGGGAAGTTTTCGTGGAGCGCATTATTCATATTAGTTTGCGCTGTGATGGCATCGGTAGTACAGTATTTTGCAACTAAACAACAAATGCCGTCTGGGAAGTCGGAAAAAAAGAAAAAGTTTCGTGATATTTTAAAAGAAGCTAAAGAAGGAAAAGAAATTGACGAATCGGAAATTACGAGTATGACAACTGGACAGATGTCAGCAATGATGCCGATAATGATGTTTGTTATCATGTTTAATTTAAATGGCGCGTTAGCTTTTTATTATTTCCTTAGTAATATAATAACGATAATACAGCAGAAAATTGTTCTTAGGAGTGTAAATAGGGAAATTGATGATATGACTGATAAAGTTGTGTTAAAAGAACTTAGGAATATACAAGAGGCCGAAGTGGTCGAAAATAAAAAAACAGGAACAAAAATTAAAAGAATCTCCGCGAAAGATATTAAAAAGAAAAGGAGATAAAATATGAATAAAGATGAGTCAATCCGGTTCGCGGCGCGATACCTTGAGGATTTACTTAGTTTTTTTGGAATAAACGTAGCGGTTTATTCAACGATTGATGATGAGGTAATTCAATTATCTGTTCCGTCGACTTCGCTGAATTCTCTTTTGATCGGTAAGAATGCGGATAATTTACGAGCGTTACAACATATTTTATCTATGGCGCTAGTTTCAAAAGAGGCGGAAATTACGCGTGTGAATGTAGATGTGGCGAACTATAAGAAACAGAGAGCTGATAGAATTGCAGAAAAGGCTGAAGGGTGGATTGAAAGAGTTAGAAAAACCGGCGAGCCAATGGAGGTTAATCTAAATGCCGCAGATAGAAGGGTGGTGCATAAGTTAGCGCAAGATTATTCGGATATCGAAACGCATTCGGAAGGGGAAGGGCGGGAGAGAAAACTAATTATTAGTAAGATTATTGTAGAATAAACGTATTTATCCTAAGGATTATTGCTAATTATTATTATGAAGTCGTAGTCTTGGCTAATATCGGCAGGAAGATCTTCGATTGATTTAGCGGTTTGGTTGTATCTTTCTTCAAGAAGTTTCTTAGTTCCTGGAGCAGAATCGGTCAACGAATATAGGATATAATCTTCTTCATAGGTTTCTTCTGGAGCATTATCTGTATAAATGTTTTTGTAACCTTCTTCTTCGAGAGTAGTCTTTTCGATTGAAGCGAGACCAGGTGTTTCAGTTCCGTTTAGGATAAGAATAGTAGAATTTTCATAGGTTCTGGGGTCGCTCGAGAACATTTTAGCGACAAAATCTTGAATTTTGGAATAATAGCCGACGCCGCCAACTGGTAAAACATAAGAAATACCATTAATATTTCCGGTCGTAAGAAACATTTCTGGTTCAATAAGAGAGATTTGACGAATGTTGTTAAAATCAAAGTTAGAAGTGAGGTGTGCTAAGGTTTTCATTTCTTCAAGAGAAAAATTTGTACGAAGATTATCGCCAAGAGTAGAGGCTAAACTTAAGATATCAGTTAAAGAGAGCCCTTTTTCGAAGATTTTATCTTTGATGCCGATGAGAATTTTTTGTTGAGAAGCACCGCGAGAAAAATCTCCGCTTGAGGTGCCATGACGAGCACGGGCGAGACCGAGAGCTTGTTCGCCATTAATAGTATATTCAACGCCCGGTTCAAATACGGCACCTGTATAATAATAGTCATAAATACCTTCGTCTAGAGTGATATTAATACCGCCGAGGGTATCTACGATTTGAATAAGTGAGCCCCAGTTTAAATGAGCATAATACTGAAAATCTATACCGAGAATTTTACTTACTTCTGACATTAAAGCTTCAGCTCCGGCTTGTTCATTATCGCCATTCATATTATTGCACCAATATACTTCGTTAATTTTCCCAGTCGCAGTACAGGTCGGGGAAGCTTTTAGGTCGCGGGGGAGTGATAACATGGCGAGATCACCAGTCTCTTGATCTAAACTGATAATCATGATCGAATCGGTTAGCTGGGCGCCGTCATGGATACCGTTTCCTTCGTCGCCTTCCATGTTGTAACCACTAGTGCCAAAAGCGAGAATGTTTGTACGACCGTTTTCGTCGGTTTTAAGGGGTTCATAAGTTGGTTCGGTAAAAGTTATGAGATTTAATATATTGCCTTGTCCGCCTGTAATTTTGGCGATAATATCATTTCCCCAAAGAATTACCCATGAGACTAAGCCGAATAGAATTAAAACAACAATTAAAATGATTATGGTGATTATTTTACGTTTTTTAGACACAAGTTTTTTTTCTTTTTTTGGTTTTTCTTTTTTGGATTTATTTATGGGCTCTTCGGAAGCTATTAATTTTCCATCTTCTTCATCAAAATTAAATACCTGAACCGGTTTTAAAAAATCTTCGTTAGCTTCGGCATTAGGTTCTAAAACTGGGGCTTTGGAAACGGAAGATTCAGAAGAAATTTGCTCAATTTTTTGAGAAGTTTTTGGTTTTGGGGCTACTTTAGGTTTTTTAGCGGATTTTTTGGAATTAGATTTAAGATGCGCCGGTTTTTTAGACTGACGCGGAACGAGACCATCGATTGATTTATTTTTTTCCATTGTTTATAATTATAGCATGAAGGCTAAGAAATTAACAAAAAAACAATTAGCACTTTTAGACTTTCTGCAAGATTTTACAGAGGAAAATGGATATTCGCCATCATATCGAGAAATTATGGCTGGGTTAGGTCTTTCTTCGGTTTCAGCGGTAGCGGAACATATTGATAATTTAGTTGCGAAGGGAGTACTAAGGAAGGTTCCGGGGGCAGCGCGATCGCTTGAAATTTTGAATTATAAACATGAAGAAACAGTTGAATTATTTAAGGTAAAAATGTTGGATTGTTCTGATGAAGAAAAGAAAATTCTAGAAAAAGCGGCGGATATATTAGAGTTAGATCTTGAAGATTAATAAACTCCTATATATTATATATGTTATAATATAGGGAAAAGGAGTTAAAATTTATATGTCAACAAACATTACTAAAATTTTCTTGGTTTTAAATTCGGGGTCGAGTTCGGAGAAGTTTTCGCTTTATGAAGGCGAGGATGAGGTTTGTTCGCTTTATTTTGAGGGGATTGAAGAAAATGGAAAGAAGAAATTTATTTGTACGATTACTAGAGCGGATGGAAGTGAAGAAAAATTAGATAAAAGCTGGGATTCGCTTGACGAGGCATTTAAAGAGGCAAAGGGAATTTTTGAGGCGGAAGGATTTATTAATGAAGCACATCCGCTCGATGGAATTTTAGTTCGAACACCGGCAGCGGGAACTTACTTTTCGCAGCATCATATCGTAGATGATGAAACATTTACTGAGCTAGAAAAAGCGAAGTTAACTTATCCACTACATGTTCCAGGAGCGATTAGAGGGGTAAAAAATGCGCAAGCGGCGTTTCCGGGGATACCGGTAATGACAATGTCGGATTCGGAGGCGCTTACTCGGGAATCTAGAAAAGATGCAGAGTATGCTTTGCCGCGCGAAATTATCGAGGAGTTTGATTTAGGAAGATTTGGGGCACATGGTTCTTCGTATGGATATGTGATGGGGAAGATTAAAGAGCTTGGGATTTTAGAGAAGAAAATGGTAGTTTGCCATTTAGGGTCGGGGTGCTCAGTAACTGGGTTTATTGATGGAGAGCCGGCTTATACATCGATGGGCGAAACGCCGCTTGAAGGATTAATGTCTTCGACGAGGACTGGTTCAATTGATCCAACGATCGGAGCTTTACTTGGTGAGAAGTTTGGTGCGGCGGAAGCAATTAAAATTATGAATAAAGAGTCTGGGTTATTTGCACTAGATGGAACGAGTGATATGCGCGAGGTGATTGCGGGAGCTGAAGAAGGAGTACCGGAAGCGGCGAAAGCTTATAATTTATTTATTGACGGTGTAGCGGGGAAGATTGGCGAGTTCGCGGCGAAGATGGGGGGAATTGATGCAATTGTCTTTACAGCAACGATTGGGGAGCGGTCAATTCCAGTAAGGGGTTCAATCATTTCTAAATTGGAGTTTATGGGCTTTAAGATTAAAGATGATGTTTCAATCGATAAGAGCAAAGGATATGCTAATGTGGCGGCGGAAGGATCGAAACCAATTTATGTGATCCCGACCAATGAAGCAGCTTATATGATTAAAAAAGCGGCTGAGCTTTTAGAAGCTTAGAAAAACATAAAGAATTAGCACTCGGGGGTTTACAGTGCTAATTTTTGTGCTATAATAGAGGTAGAAAAGGAGATAACAGATATGGCGTTAAAACCACTAAAAGACAGAGTCGTGGCGGTTGTTGAAAAACCGTTAGAAAAGACAAAATCGGGGATTTTACTTGGGGAAGCAAAAGAGAAGCCGGCATATGCGGTAGTAGAGTCGGTTGGGCCGGAGGTTTCCGTGATTAAAAAAGGCGATAAGATTGTTTATAAAGAATATTCGACAACAGAGATAAAGGTTGACGAAAAAGATTACATTATTCTTAAAGAGGAAGATATTTTGGCGACTTTGTAGGTTGTGGAAAAGTTGTGGAAAAGAATTGAAAATTACAGGGGTGGACTTAGAAATTAGATGAGAAGTAAAAATAAGGAGAAATTATGGCAAA
>JAZUNK010000042.1:0-26939 GCA_045604085.1 Candidatus Nanosyncoccus sp.
ATGGAGAAATTCGTTATCCGGAGGTGCGCGTGATAGGTGGCAGTGGTGAGCAGCTTGGCATTATGTCGAGTCGTGAGGCTCAAATGCTTGCGAAGGAACAGGGAGTAGTTTTAGTGGAGATTGCCGCTAATGCTAATCCGCCGGTCGTTAAGATTATTGACTGGGGTAAATTCCAGTATCAAAAGATGAAAGAAGAGGCTAGAAACCGCAAAAAAGCCCGTGAGAAACAATCCGAGCTGAAGCAAATGAAAATCGGTCTTAAAATTTCAGATAACGATCTTAACATCAAAGTCCGCAAGATGCGTGGCTTTCTAGATGATGGCGACAGAGTGAAGATTATGATTGTCTTTAAAGGTCGCGAGATGGCTCACAAAGAACTAGGTACAGAATTATTAAACAGAGTTCTGGGGCTACTTGGCGAAGACGTCGTCACCGAGGGTAAACAGCAATTGAACGGACGGAACCTGTCAGTACAGGTTCGCAAGAAATAACCAGGTACGGTTCGGAAGAAGTAATTTCCTACTTTCACGGTCGTCTGGTGGCACTTTAGATATTAAATTTAACGAAAGGAAAGTTTATGCCGAAATTAAAGACGCATAAAGGTACCGCAAAAAGAATCAAAATTACTGGTTCTGGCAAGTTGGTACGCGAGCGAGCATTTGGGAATCATATTCTCGCTAAAAAATCTAAGGCCAGGAAGCGCAATATGAAAACTGCTGCGACTATTAATGGCAAAATTAATAAGAATATTAAGAAAGCATTGGGGGTTTAGTCATGAGAGTTAAAAGAGGTGTCGCGGCACACGCAAAACATAAGAAAATTTTGACTGCTGCCAAGGGCATGCAACATGCGCGTACGCGTAGCTATCGCTTGGGTAAGCTGGCTGTAATTAAGGCTCTGACTTATAGTTACAGAGATCGTCGTAATCGCAAACGTGATTTACGCGCTTTATGGATTACTCGTATCAATAACGCGTCAAGAGAGCTTGGTCTTTCCTACTCTCAGTTGATCGCTGGTCTTAAGGCTAAGAATATTAATCTTGACCGCAAGGTTTTGGCTGATCTCGCCGTAAATAATCCTGAAGCATTCAAGGCAATTGTAAATACAGTGAAGGAGAAATAAGATGGCGATTTGTGAAATTACTGGCAAAGGCAAGATGTATGGTCACAATGTTTCCTTCTCGCAAAGGCACACCCGTAAGGTTTTTAAGCCTAATGTGAGCAAGAGAACTTTAGTGATTAATGGCCAGAAAGTTAAATGCAATGTTTCTACCTCGGCTCTTCGTACACTTAAGAAGAAGGGCTTGATTGAGTCTCCTAAGGCTCGTGCCGAGAAAAAGAACAAATAATTTATAGCATCTGAAACAAAAATCCACCCTTCCAGGGTGGGTTTTTGATATGAGCCATCTATAAGCCGGGTTCTGTGGTTTCGCAAGCGAAACTGGCAATCATCTATCTTGGCACTACATTGCTATAGCACTCTAGCGGTGAGCGTGCGTCTTCGAGCAGAAGCTGATAGCACTCCTTGCAACGGGTAGGGTTTGCCTCCGCGCTGTATCGCTACCGCGCGCTGTGAGCTCTTACCTCACTCTTTTCACCTTTTCCCTTAAGGGGTAGTTTTGTTTCTGTGGTACTTTCCCTATCCTTACGGACGGTCGCCGTTAGCGACTACCCTGCTCTGTGTTGCCCGGACTTTCCTCTTATATAAAGCGGCTGCCTTTCAGGCTCAGGTATATTATAGCATATTTATAGCCAAATATCTAGTTTTACCAGTGGGACTTGAAATTTTAAGCACGTCATACGCTGGGCGGATCCTGCCGGCTTTTTTCCTCCCCCAAAATTTGTGCTTCGCAAAACATTTTGGGGGTCCCCCTCCAGAGCCGTCACCCGCCCATGTTATGCACCAACTCTATCTTTGCCGTTACGACGAGGAGCGTTATGCTCAATATATTCAATAATCTTAGAAGCGACATCGCGACCGGTAACCTTTTCGATACCAAAACCAGGTGAGGCGTTCACCTCAAGAACGAGAGGTCCACGGTTGGAGCGCATGAGATCGACCCCGCAAATATGCAGCCCCATAGCTTTTGCTGCCTTCAAGGCGGCCTTTTTCTCTTGATCGGTTAGTTTGATCGGGGTACCTAATCCGCCTTGGTGAAGGTTTGATCGGAAATCATCGTCTAGGGAAGCGCGCTTCATCGAAGCTACTACTCTGTGCCCTACAACAAAGGCACGAATATCCGTTCCAGCAGACTCTTTGATAAACTCCTGAAGCAAAATATTCGTTCCGTCTTCATTATAAAGATAAAAGGCTTGAAGAGCAGATTTCGCTGCCTTACGAGTATCAGCCAAAATAACACCATTACCATGGGTACCGGTAGCAAGTTTGATAATAACTGGGAGTCCAATTTGCTCAATAAGATCGTCAATATCTGAAGTATTGCGAGAAACGAGGGTTTTAGGGGTATCGACGTCGTATTTTGCGAGAATCTGAGCAGCACGAAGTTTGTCACGTGCACGAGTAATAGCCACAGAGGCAGCAGAAGTATAAACTCCTTGCATCTCAAATTGACGGACAACGGCGCAACCGTAACGGGTCATATTATTAGAAATACGAGGTAAAATCGCATCGAAGCCTTCAAGTTTTTCACCTTCATAATAAACGTCTGGATGTTTATCATCAAGCGAAAGATAACAATTTTTATACTTAATTACTTTTACTTCGTGACCGCGTTTCTTAGCTTCTTCAACTAAGCGTTTGGTTGAATAATTCCCTGGTCCATTTGATAATATAGCTAGCTTCATACTCCTCCTTTCTCTATTTTTTAATATATTTTTGATGAAATTTATAAGGATCTTTCTTTAATTCTTGATTAAGTTTGGGAGTTTTAGTTGATTTAGGGCGTTCAACAGACTCTTCAGAAACATTAACCAAAAAATTCCCTTTTAGAGTTCGTCGACCAATAAGAACGGGAAAATTGTTTTGTTTACGATCGGCTAGAGTAAATGTCGTTTCAAATTTTCTACCACTTAATTTAACCGGTAGTTTAATGCGGTAACGAACTTGTTTATCTCCATGTGAAGAGCGAACCGATTTTACCTTATAGTCACGCGTCTCTAAAATTTCGCCCGTAAAATAAGGCGAATTCTTATCAAATAATGAAAATTTTAAGATGCCGTTTTTTTGCATTTCAATATTCGAAGCCCAAATTGCCGAAGAATCGGCGCCGGTATCGATTTTTGCAGGCACATTTTTTATCCCAGCAACATCAATGAACTCGGTTGAGCCTATAACTTTTAGTTGCGGTTTTCTAAATAATAACGACATATCTTGTATATTATATCATGTCGCTTTAAAAAAGTCAATAGCTACCTCTGTTATTTCAAGAGAGTTTCTTCGATTGCAGCGTGTGCCTCAGAATCAGCAATTACATTCCTACTCCTAGGAACATGAGTAAATGAAACAGCTTCGAAATTTTTTAGATTTTCCTGAATGTCCTCATAGATCGGAATGACATCGCGATTTTTAATGTGAAAAATTCCGTTTAACTGATTCACGACCATCAAGCTATCGGATATAAAATGAACCGTCTTATAACCTAGTTCGATTGCTCGCTCTATTCCCTTTCGCATGGCATAATATTCGGCAACCCGAGAAGTAGCGAACCCAATAAATTCGCCACCACGTTCAATAATTTTGCCGGTATTGTCATAGATACAATAACCAACTCCAGATGGACCCGGATTACCACGCGATGCACCATCGACATTGATAGTAATACCATTGGCTGTATCACGAGGAGAAATACGATCGTGCGTAACTCTTCCCTCTTCGATTTCCAAGACCGACATCGTAGTTTCGTCGAGTCGTATATTTGGATTTGAAAAGTCCTTAATAAATTTAAAGGCGTTATATCTTTCCTGCGGAACGGGCTTAGCGCCATCTTTTATATCTATTTCGTATATAATATATAGATTACTAAGCTGACTTGAACCTTCAGGGGCAAGGAAAGTTATAACATCTTTAAGTTTAAGATTTGAGGCAATTAGCCCAGCGTATTCCATCAGCGAGCGAGCCATAGCTTCTTCCGGCTGTTCTCCAAACTTAATCTTACCGGTTGGGAGTTCCCAAAAAACGGGACCCTCGCTATTCCCGCGAAGGCGCTTAAAAATCAGGATTCCATCCTTGTTTTTTATTAAACCAACTACACGAATTCTTTGTTTCATTCCCACCTCTTTTGTTATGATGCCCCGTTAGCCTGTTTTCCCCGTAATATATACAAGGTGGGTAAAATCTTATGCGATACACCCACGGGTGTAAGCCACGAAATCCCATAAACAAGATTATTCAGGAAAATCTTGCGCCAACAGGGCTAATTCTATTATAGCATACTTGTAGATTAGATAATAGTAATTTATGAGCGGTTCACCTCGCGCATAAATTACTATTATCTCATCTTCCACCTACTATTAAGTAGAAGAAGTCTAGGATTCCATTCATGCCGTTTAGCATAAGATTTGAGAAAATATCACCGAAGAGAAAAATTAATAAATAGACGAGAATGAAGCCGTATTGCTCAATACTCATAAGAAAATTGCGGAAAAAATCCGGGGAGATTGCATAAAGAACGCGAGATCCGTCAAGCGGTGGAATAGGTATAAGATTAAAGAGCATGAAGCCGAGGTTTATAAGCACTAGTTCTGTAAAAATAAAATTAACAATTTCGCCACCTGTCCCATAAATCCAGCCGGTAAAGTGTCCAATCAGAAATGACAAAAATGCAATCAGAAAATTCGTCATCGGACCGGCGAGGGCGACAAGAGCCATTCCCCACTCGCGCCACTTTAAATTATAATAATTTACTGGAACCGGTTTCGCTCCTCCGAAAACTGGGGCTTTAAGTATATATAATACAACTGGAACGAGAATGGACATGTATGGGTCAATGTGCTTGAGCGGATTAAATGTTAGGCGGCCGGCATCTTTCGCGGTTCGGTCACCGAGCCAATAAGCCACGAGCCCGTGTGCTAATTCGTGTAAAATTACCGAGCCTACCACTACTGCTAAAATTATAATTATGTAACCAGGATTTAAATTCATAGTTTACTTTTGACGGGTCCTGCCACGCTTTCCTCCCCCAAAATTGACGACAATTTTGGGGGTCCCCCTCCAAGCGTGTCACCCGTCGTGTTCATTTTAATTTAATACCACTACTTCCTTAGTTGCTGGGAGGCTGTCTAGATTCTTGATCTTGAGTTTTTTCTCAGTGCGGGCAGTGAGTTTTAGGTCGGCAACCATGCTGTCAACGTTGCCCATAGCGACAACCAGCTTTGGCTCAATCTCGCGAATAGCCCGGATAGAGGAAGTGCAAAGAATATCAGCGACAATGTCGTCTAGGTTTTCCTCGATACTACCAATGATACCGATATGAACTCCACTGACTTCTACGTCATAAATAGTTTTGCCGCTCTCGGTGGAAATACCGCGGATGGTTACATCACCAATTTCAAACTCGCCTGGACCGGTAATTTTTCCTACCGAAAGCCCCGCATCAATAATTGCGTCAGCAATATTAAATTTAATGATGTTTTTCTTAGTGATGATAGTAATTTCATCCTGAGATTTACTTTCAATTTCGAACATATTTCTCCTATTCTTTTATTATTTTTTCGGGATCAATGATTTCGGTAATTTCCATTTCGAGAATTTCGGCGACAAAACGATCGTGAACGCTCTTTCGATAGGTAAAATCGTCGGTAGACATAATGACGTAATTAAGGGGTTTGCCCTGTTTCTTTTCGACAACTTCTGCCCAACGGGTTAGTTTTTTAGTTTTATCATTTCCAATAATAAGCAAATCTACACCATCCTGTCCAGGAAGGCGATTTGTAACAATTAATCCTTTCAAATAGTTTTTAACTGGTCGACAATATTCTTCCCATGTAGTTTCTTTGATATCTTTTTCGCGGACTGTATCAATTTTTTTCGAAAAAATATCAACAAGTGGGCGGAAAAAAGGATGTTTGTTGTTCGCTGAATAATAAACTTTGTTATCAAAAGTCTCATTTTTTATAATTCCGATACTTTCAAGATTTAGTAGTTCCCTACGAACTGAATTAATCTGTTCGTCGATTACTCTTGTCATTTCGCGGACATAAAAACTTTTTTCCGGACTTTCAAAAAATAACCGTAAAAGTTTCGCTCGGGTCTTCGATCCGAATAACTTTTCGGTTGGCGTATTAGTTGTTTTACTCATCCTATACATATTTTATCACGATTTAGATAAGTTTTTAGAAATTTTTTTTAATGTATGGATAAACCTGATTGTACTTAAGCCAAATTATACTTTTGTTCCGCTTAAACCAAGTTAGTTGTCGCTTAGCTAAATGCCAATCCTCGAAGAAGCACATTTTTTTTGCTTCTTCGAATGAAAGTTCACCTTGCATATATTTCCAAGCATACTCATAAATATCACTCTTCATAGCTTGATTATCCCAACCATAATTTCGAACCAACTTTTGAGTTTCATCGTACAATTTCTGTGTGAACATTTGTTCAATTCTTTTGTTCAATCTTGCTCGAAGTTCTTCCGAACTCCACTCTATTCCTACAATTAAATAGTCGCCTTTTACCTCTGTTCTGTCTGAACAAGTTTTTTGTTCAATATCACCAATTTTTTGGCCGGTAGGGCCTTTAAATTTATAATCATATATAAGTGCGTCAATGTAAAGGCCAGTACCGCCAACTATAATCGGTATTTTGCCACGCGATTTTATGTCTTTTATCTTTTCTTCAGCATACTTCTTCCAATCGGCGACCGTGGAGCGGTCGCCGGGTTCAACTAAATCTATGCCGTAATGCGGAATGCCTTGCATTTCTTCTTTTGTTGGTTTAGCGGTACCGATATCCATACCTTTATATATTGCTCGTGAATCGGCTGAGATAATTTCGCCGCCGAGCGTTTTAGCGATTTCGATAGATACGCCGGTTTTGCCTGAACCTGTGGGACCTAAAATGACTATGGTTTTCATGAAAAATGATTTCGGTTACCCGCCATGACTACTTTAGCTCCTTTAGGAATTCGGCGAGCTTCGAGAGCTTAATTTTCTCTTCCCTATCACGTAGACGGATAGAAACGATTCCCTCTTCGGCATCCTTCGGACCAACGACAAGAATAGCAGGGATCTTCATTTCAGTCGCACGTTTAATTTTCTTACCCAAAGAATCGGCTGAGCTATCTACAGTATAACGTAGTTCATTATACTTCAGCGGCTTATCAAGAACTATTTTATCTAGAATTTTGGTAACTTTTTCGACGTAATCTATGACTTGGTCATTTACGGTAACGATACGAACCTGCTCGGGGGCACACCAGAACGGGAACCAACCGCCAGTATGTTCAATAAATACCGAAAGGAAGCGCTCGATAGAGCCAAGCGTGGCGTGATGAATCATGACCGGACGTTCTTTCTCGCCTTTCTCATTTGTGAATTCAAGCTCAAAACGCTCCGGCATGACAAAGTCCAACTGAATCGTCGCGAGTTGATGCTCGCGGCCAATAGCGTCCTCGGCCATAAAGTCAATCTTAGGGCCATAGAAAGCAGCTTCGCCTTCTTGTTCAAAATAATCTAGACCGTTATCGATTGCAGCCTGCTTAATTTGGCCTTGCGCCATTTCCCAAAGTTTTTTGTCACCAAGATATTTATCCTCATCAGAACGATAAGACAATCTCGCGCGTAGTTTTTGCATGCCAACAGTAGTGTATAATTCTTTAACAATATTAACTAGGCGAGCAACTTCCTCTTTAATCTGTTCCTTACGACAAAAAACGTGAGAATCATCTTGTGTCAGCGAGCGAACTCGAGAAAGACCACCAAGCTCGCCGGTTTTTTCATCACGATAATCAGTCGTCGCCTCCATATAGCGAACTGGCATCTCGCGATAGGTGCGCGGACGCGATGCAAAAATTTGCGTATGATGCGGACAATTCATTGGTTTCATAGCAAAATCGTCACCGTTAACTTGCGAATGAACCATGAATAATTCATCACCGAATTTAGCATAATGACCGGAAGTTTTATATAAGTCAGTCTTTGTGATATGTGGAGTCCAAACTTTCTTAAACCCTTCCCTGCCGCGAAGGCTTAATGAATAATTTGCCATTAACTCACGCAGTTCAGTCCCGCGAGGGGTAAAGAGTGGAAGGCCAGCGCCGACGAGATCGGAGAAGCAAAATAGATCTAATTCTTTGCCCAACTTACGGTGATCGCGCGCCTTAGCTTCTTCTTGACGCCTTAGATAATCGTCTAATTCTTCTTGGGAATCAAAGGCAACGCCGTAAATGCGAGTTAACATTTCTCGCTTTTCATCACCACGCCAATAAGCTCCGGCGACCCGGACCAATTTAAAAGGTCCTGTTTCGGAAAGGTTTTTTACGTGCGGACCTTTACACAAATCGGTAAATATATTACCTAAATCATAGAAGGATATTTCGGAATTCTCGGGTAATTCTTCAATAAGTTCAATTTTATAATCTTGCTTATGGTCGCGTGCCCAATTGAGCGCGTCAGACTTAGAAGCTATCCGTTTTGTCATCGAAAGTTTACGAGAAATAATTCCGCGCATCTTTTTTTCAATTTTGGGCAAATCAGTATCGGAAATTTTTGTTTTGCCAAAATCAATATCGTAATAAAAACCATTGTCAATCGCAGGGCCGATACCGAATTTAGCGTCTGGATATAATTCTTTGACTGCTGCGGCGAGGACATGGCTTAGAGTATGCCTCATTTTTTCTAAATCGTTCATTTTATTTCCCTTCTGATATTTAGTTTAATTATATCATAAATATAGTCAAACTAGATTATCTTAGAGCCTAGGTTAAAAATATTAAAACCATGATAGGCATGGTTACAACTGAAAGAAGAGTTGAGATTGCAACAAGTTCAGATGCCTCAATATTATTTCCGCCGTATTCAGTCGCAAAAAGACCGAGGGATGTGGCAGTCGGAAGAGCCTGAATCAGAGTACAAACACTGATAACTTCACTCGGAAAATTAAGCCATGATAAGAGAAAGAAGGTCGTGATTGGACCAATAGTAAGTTGAATAAGAGCAGTAACGACAAGTCTCCATTTTGTAAAAATAGATTTAAAATCAGCACGAGATAGCATAAAACCAATGCAGATTACCGAAAGTGGGGTCGTTGCATTACCGACGAAACCGACAGCGTCGGTAATAAAATTTGGCAGATGGAGATTTGCAAGAAATAACACCATGCCTAAAAGGACAGCTAAGATATTTGGATTCGTAATAATACCTTTAAGGAGTTTTAAAGTAACTTTATGTTCGAAAAGCCAAATACCATAAGAAAAGAGCGCAATATTAAAAGCGATAATAAAACCGCAGTAAGCTATCACGCCGGTAGAGCCAAAAGTGTTTACAACGATAGGATAACCAAGAAATGTAGCATTATTAAATATCAGGGCAAACTGAGATTCAAAACGAAGACCACCTTTATACCAATATTTGTTAATTATAATTTTTGATAGAAGTATTAGCATAAGCATAATTAAAAAACCAGCAGCTAACCCAGCAAAAAAGAGATTTAGTGAGTCTTCATCATATTCTGACGGAAAAGCCACAAAAAGTGAAGCCGGCATAAACACAGTAAGCAAAAGATTAGTAATCTGCTTATTTGTTTCGGTACTAATTAGTTTTTTCTTGCCCAAGAAGAAACCGAGAAGCAAAATTAAACCAATCGCACCAAGCCGAGCATAAAAATGACTCAATTCAATTTGCATAAATCCATTGTATCATAAAAAATTCTTCGTCATATTTTTTCTTCCCTATCCCACCTCGAAGATTAAGAACCTTAAATGATTCTCTAATAGCATCATTAAAACTATCATAGATCCTAACGTTACACTGGAAAGCCCCCTTTAGCTCATTTTTGATATCATTAAATTGGGAACAGGCGAGGATAATTTCTTTTGGATCGATATCTTCTCGTACTAACATACGCTTAATAGTCGTTTGAATTTCCGGTTCAGACAATTCCCCATCATCAATTTTGAGGGGCCAATCATCAAGCAGGAGCGTCTTAGTTTTACGTTTTAGCCGAAAAAGAAAATTACGATATGCGATAGTTCTAGAGACTGGTTTTGTAGTTAAAATTAAAATATCGTGTTTAATGAAGGTGTCTGGTTTTTTTAGTTTTAAACCAATGAATTTTTGATTTTTATATTTACGCTTAAAATATTTTAAGCTAGTTATCGTTAGCAGATGATTGGCAAATATGATTAGATCTGTTTTTCCAAGATAAGGATGCAGTGCCTTTTCGGCGTATTTTCGGGCTAATTTTGGACTAGCCTGAATTTTGTCGGCATTACGCCAATCAATTACGCGAATAATGTCGGCGACCGGAAGCTCTTCTTCAAGTTGATCCGCAAAAAACTCCCCACCATACCCACAATCAAAAATTACAATTTTTAACATTAATTCCCTTTCTCCTCCATTACCGAAAATTTTACCATAGCTTCGTGCCAACATCTTTGAGTTTTTTCGAGTTTTGCGACAAATGTCGCATAACTTGAAAAAATATTAAAAATACTAGAGGTGGGTGATGAGGGGGCACTAGTTTTTGCTAAAGCAAAAACAACTCATGGGGCGTCAGATTAGAATGAGGGGCTAGGAATTTGCTTCGCAAATTCCTTCCGTTCCTCCTCGCTCAAAAAATCTAGAATAAAATTCTAGATTTTTATTCGCTTCGTCGTCCGGTCGAACCCTTCGAGTTCAATCCCCTCACCGTCAGAATAAAAATTAAACCCCTGTGGGGTTTATTTTTTATTCTGGTGGGTGATGAGGGGCTCGAACCCCCGACCTTCTCGGTGTAAACGAGACGCTCTAGCCAACTGAGCTAATCACCCGTTCTTTTATTATATCATATTTCTTTTAAAAATGATATAATTAGGGAAAACGGAGGTAAGATGAAAGTTAAAAAATATGCAAGGGTGGCGCGACTTGCGGCGGGCGCCAGTCTTTTGATTGGGCTTGGTGATTATATATTACTCAGAATCGGCGAACCGCTCGGGCCGTTTTTATTTTCGTTTGGCTTGCTTGGGGTTTGCGTGTTAGGTCTAAATCTTTTTACTGGAAAATGCGGTTTTTTGTTTGAAGATGATGTTAAAATTTCTGATCTTATTATAATTTTAATAGTAAATTTGATTACGGGATATTTAATTGGTGTAATATTTGGGCTAATAGACGAAACGGTTTTGGCTGCAGCAAATGCAAAGGTGGCGACTTGGGAATTTTCGGGAGAATTTTTCTTAAAATCAGTACTCTGCGGAGCGATTATGTATTTAGCGGTTGCAATTTATAAAAAGGGTTCGCCGTTAGGAATATTACTTGGGGTGCCGCTTTTTATTTTCTGCGGTTTTCAACATTCAATTGCGAATGCAATTACGATGGGGGTAGCCATGAGTTTTAGCTGGTCTATTTTATTGTGTGTCGCCGGAAATTTCGTTGGGGCCTTAATGGCTTGGATGATGTGTGGTAGGATGGATTTTAGGAAAATCATTACTGAGACCAAAAATGAGACTGATAAAGACAAAGTCAAAGTACATCAAATTTATCGCCACTTTAAGGGAGATTTATATATCGTAGAAGATATAGTATATCATAGCGAAACGGGAGAAAAAATGGTTCTGTATAGGGCGTTATATGGCGAGGGGCGTCTATGGGCGAGGCCGTATGATATGTTCATAGAAAAAGTTGATCGCAAAAAATATCCAAATGCAAAACAAGAATATAGATTTGAATTACAAAATATAAAAAGCGCTAATTAAATTTCTACTAATTCGTATTCGCGCGAGCCGAGACCAAGAGATTCGGCATATGGTAAAATTTCACGACCCAAGCGAGAGTCGATACGTTCCTGTAATTTTTTCGCGCCGGGATCTTCGGATGCCCAAATCATATCGATAAACGCTTGGTCGTTTGCAACTGGATCTAGAGACGCGACAATACCGAGATCGGCCATTACTGGATCATCCTGGTTCGCATCGCAATCGCAACTTAGAGATAAAGCATTCATAACCGTAATATAAACAATTGGCCTTCCCTTTTCTTTTAGATAATCAGCAACCGCCGTAGCAGCTTCAGCCATAGATTCGATAAAATCAATTTGTTCATAAGGAACATCCCAGGCTGTATCGGGATTCTCATCTTTCCCGCAAGAATGAATGTAAGCTTTTCCATTTCTAGAAGCAATGCCGATAGATTGATTTTTAAGGTTAGCTCCAAATCCACCCATCATATGACCCTTGCCATGCGCGAGATTAACAATTGAATCATAATTTGCGAAGTTTTTACCAACAATATCGTATTCTAAGTGCTTACCATTTTTAACGGGAATCTTAAATTCACCTTCGGCGTCCATAATATCGACGTCAGCAAAACTAGTGAACCCATGTTTCTCAGCTACTTTCATATGGTCTTCAGCGGTATTTCGAGCCCCGGCGTAGGCGGTATTACATTCGATAATTGTACCATTTAATTTTTTGACAAAAGGCCCAATCAAATCTGCCTTGAGATAACCTTTAGACCCATCCTCGCCAGTAGAAACCTTTACGCCGATTTTTCCCGGAAGCTCAATATTAAGAGCTTCATAAATTTCAATTAAGCTTTCTGGGGTAATTTCTTTAGTGAAAAATACTTTGGATTTAGACATAAATTTCTCCTTTATTTATATTCTATCATATTTCGGTTATCTAGTAATTGGTCCGAGGCGATCCTTTGCGGAGTTCGTAAGATACATAATCTTTTCGACCGTATTAAGAATTTCGGCCTTATCAAAGCCATTCAGAACCCATTGAGCAATAATTTCAGAAACTTCTTTAGTATAAATTGCAAACATCGCGGTATTTGTAATTTTTCCGGTAGCAAGAATTTTTGGTTTTATTACGGCAATTATTTTTTCAATTATGTCTGGTTTACCATATTTTATGAGAAGCTCAATAATCCTATGGTAGACTCGAATAAAAATTAACGTTTTTCGATAAACACAGGCAAGTCGAATTTTCTTTATTTTTAATACGCACGTTATGCTTCTTTCATATTTTCTTAATATATATCTTTCGTAGTTAGGAATAATGTCGTAAACTGTTTTATGATGGCGATGAAGAGTAGAACGTGAAATGCCAGCAATCCTAATAATTCGGTCGATGCTCAAAGTTTCTTTAGCGGCAAAAAGGGCCATAATAATGGCCTCTTCGGTTTTTTTAAATCTTTTATTTTTTAGTTTTTTGTCCGTGATTCTCTCACCCATCCTAAAAAAATTATACACCCAACAAATTATTTTTTAACGATTTTTTTGGTGACGTCAAATTTTTCCATATAGAGGCCGAGCATAAGGCGAGTTTGAGAATAAAAGGCGGCGAGAGATTGGTAAAGAATAGATGTTATCGGCATTAAAATCCACTGTAAAAGCATTAGAATATTTTTTCCTTTTTTGTATTTTTCTGGACGTTTCGGGAGCATCTTGAAAGAAACTAAAACTGAGACTATAAGACCAATGGAAGCAAAGGTTTCTACAGCACTAACGATATTTGGTAAATTATAGGCAACCATGGTGTGTGATGAAAAATTCATAATCATAGGAACCCAACCACCAAAAGCAACGATTGGAGCCAAAATTGCTAAGGTAATATGCCCGTCAAGAAGACGCCAGAACTTTGGGAATAATTTCCAAAATGGCATATAGCGTTTATCTTTAGAAACGAAGAGTTTTGAGCCAACATAGGCAACATCAGAAGCACCATAGTACCAGCGACGGACCTGAACAAATTGCGCTTTAATAGTTTTCCAAAAAGTTTCATCGATAACAGCGTCTTGGTAAATTGGAATACGAATAGGGACAACAGAATAATCGCCACTAAAGAAAAATAGACTGCGCCAATATTGATGGCCGTCTTCGACAATGGTGCGTTTACTCCAGAAATTCATCGCCTCAAGAGCTTGAAGAGGCTGAGAGTGCGAGGCAAAGTTACGAAGGACGTGCGGACGCATGGTAGAGATGACATTAAAGAATGAGTTTGAAACCGCTATTACGCGCGATGGTGCGGGAGCGTCCCAGATATTATTCATAAATAGCGAAACGGGTTGATAGCTTAGGCGTTGCCGATTAGGGTGAGTAATGAATGCATAAGCTACTGAGTCTAGATATTTCGGCGCCATGCGATTATCGCTATCAAGAGAAGTTACAATAATATTTTCAATTGGTAAATGTTTTTCTGCAACGTACTTCGCGAGGGTATGTCCGGCATAAGTAAGATTTGGCCCTTTGCCGATCACTTCACCTGGAAGGTTTGCTGGATGTTTAACTAATAGAAAATCTTTAAAAATACCTTTGTATTGTTTTTTTAATTTTTCAACAGTTTTCTCAATCTCTTCCCCGCCCCGTTCTTCGTAAGCTATCACAAAAATAATCCGTTCGTTTGGGAAGGTGGTATTTTTTACGGCTTCGATCGAAGGGCCAAGAATCTCTTCTCCTTCATTATAGGCAGCCATAATAACAGCATGATAAATTTTAGACGGCTTCGGATATTCCTTTTCCATTGCGGCCATCATCTTAAGATTCGCAACATGTTGTTCGAAATGATAACTTTTGTTATCGTCGTCGCGAAGGCGTTCGTAGGCTTCATGCGGGTTTTCAAGATCTTCCATTCGGCGGCGCCAATCAACGCGACTAGCACGTTTTATAACTTCATAGCCTTGTACCGTGCGATAAGCTATCCCGACGGCTTTTACGAGTGTAGAGGAGATGATAATAAATAAATAGATTGCACCGAGAACTGGATCTACCCACGATAAAACAAACAATAGAATTATAGCGCCGTATGAAATCGCACCTGGAAGAATTTCCAAAAAACGATATAATTTAGTACGTTTTCCTTGTGGGATTTCCAGATTTTTACGCATTAGCTCTCTCCAAGAAGACGAGTAAGAACTAAGAATGTCCAGAAAATGAGAGTCGTAGAGGTAATTAAAAAGAATTTTGCCATACTCCCGCCCCGTTTGCGAAATATACGTAGAGCGATAAAATTATGCAAGATTCCGAAGGTTAGAAAGAGAAGCGGAAAGACAAGCATGTCTATCCAGGCGCCATCACGGTATCCGCCGATGTCGCCATAGCTAATCTTAACGACGGCGACGTTTGGATTTAATTTAATAATTGAAAAAATGAGAAAAATAATTGATAGGAATAAATTTATAATTATTAAAACCAATGTGCTGCGGTTTGTTTGGTAGATATTTATTATGTCTTCTTTTATATTCTTCATGGCTACTTGGTTAATTTTTCAACGAGTGCGTTAACGTGTTGGATAAACATTGCATCCCCCACAATCCCGATAATGCCGGTAAGAATCATCATCCAACCGATAAGTTGCAAAACTGCGCCAGAGTTAAAAGTAACGAAAATACCAAGAACTAACATGATAAGCGCAATGATTAAAATATAGCTCCAAACTTTAATCCCAGCGGCGTGAAGTTTTATTGCGGTATTGATACGAGTCAATGATTCGTAAATCATCCAGATACCAACGACGATACGAAAAACATTCGCTATATCTTCGCCAATCATGATTGCGGCGATACCTATAAGTAAATATAATATACCAGTCAAAAGATCGTTATTGAAAAAATCTTTTTGTCCCTTAACGATAAAATAATTAATAATTCGGTAAATTCCAATAACCACAAAAATCGCGCCAAGCACATTAGACACAATACTAATAGTGGCGTCTGGCCAAACTACCAAGAAGATCCCGAAGATCATAATTATAAGCGATTCTATAGCAGCAGACCATGCGGACTTTTTTAAGCTGTTACCTGCTTTTTCAATAGGACGTTTAATAATTTCCACCTTAGACATATCTTTCTCCTTAACTGTTCTAATTATAGCACACTTGTGTTATAATGGAATAGGTGCCGATGTAGCTCAGTTGGTAGAGCAGCTCATTCGTAACGAGCAGGTCACAGGTTCGACCCCTGCCATCGGCTCCATTTTTCTGGCGAAAAATTCCGCCGGAGCGTCCCAAGGGGCAAACGGCTCCATTTTTTGTTTCACAAATCTAAATCGGGGAGATAAACGTAAGAAGACATGTCGTAAGAAAGGTTTTCCTCGATCATTTGCCTCGAGAGCACGCAGGTTTTAGACATGCGGGCATCTTCACAAAGTGGATCGATGTAGCGAATTTTACTAGATTGATGAATTGAATAAACTTTTTCTTCGGGCGGCTCAAGAGAAGTTTTGACCTTTTTAGCGTCACGCCATTTGTTAAAGCTCTCAGCATAGGCCGAATTATTTATGATATTTATAACCTCTTTTTCGGTTAGGTTATATAAATCTTCTTTTTGAATAAGATTTAGCTCGTTTAGTTTTTTAAGCGTGTCGGCGAGAAATTGCATCGTGTAGCGGGTACGGTCGTCGCGATAAATAACGGACATTTTACTAGTTAATTTTACAAAATCACGAGCGATATTTTTAGTTTTAAATTCAAGCTCAGGTTCACCGATTTCATTATGTCCTACAATAATATCTCGATATATATTTTTTATCTCGCCAAGATTGGCAAGTTTATAAGTTAGATAAGCATTTGATAAAGAATATTCAAGGCGATCAGCAGAAAGCTTGGGCGTATCATTATCGGCTATGGGATAAATATGATAATCATCGACTTCGTTAATTTTTATATTGTCACGTTTTAAGAGATTAGTGATTTCGGGAGAATTAGCGATAATGTCATGAGTCAACTTCTCTGTAGATTCTTGGGTTAAATAGTCGCCGTTCATATAATCAACGCAGTGTTTAAAAACAGGTGTAGCAATGTCGTGGAAGAGGCCGGCGAGAGTTTGTTTTTTGTCGTGAGTAAAATGCCAGACTATGAGAGCCACGCCGATAGAATGGTCGAGGCTGGAATAAAAGAAGTCAGATTCGAATAAGTTGGTATAAAGAGTGCCGCAGGTCGTGCTAATATGTTTTTGATGAAGCATTTCCCTAGTGTTTACATAATCATAAAGCCAGGCCGGAAAAACTGGTTCTAGAATTTCGAAATATTTCTGCACCTTTTCGTGAGGGGTATAGCTCTCGGACTTATCCGGGAGATTAATAATATTTTTCATAATTACCTCGCTTGTATGGGGAAATTATATCATGTTTTGCGGGGTTTGCGATGTTTTTTAGGCTGGCGGTCTTCGGGAATACGGAGAGCGCGGAGGAGCTTAGCGCGAGCGTGGGAAGTGAAAATCTTTTCGAGCCATGATTGTTTCGGAGTCTGATTTTTAGAGGTGAGGATTTCGACGATGTCGCCTTGTTCTAATCTTTTATTCAAGTTACTCATTTTGCCATTAATTTTAACCCCGACGACGTGGTCGCCGATCTCAGAGTGGAGTTTATAGGCGAAATCTAGAGGAAGAGCACCTTTCGGGAGGTCTAAGATATCGCCCTTTGGAGTATAAACGAAAATCTTGTCAGCAAAAAGGTTGATTTTGAGTTTTTTAAGATCTACTTTCTTACCTTCGCGAAGACGGGCGGCGGTCATCTGAAGTTCGGTAATCCAGAGAAGATTAGTCGGGAGATGTTCGATCTTCCCTTTTTTGTAGTTTTCAGTAACTTTTTGCTCATTGTAATAGAAGCTGGCGGCGAGACCACGCTCGGCGTATTCGTGCATCTCTTTAGTACGGATTTGGAATTCGACGACACGTTTGTCTTTTGTGATGACGGTTGTATGAAGGGATTGGTAACCATTTTGTTTTGGAATTGCGATATAATCTTTGATCCGGCCGCCCATCGGGGTGTAAAGGGAGTGGATGACGCCGAGAGCAAGATAACAGCTAGTAATATCGTCGACAATGACCCGGAAAGCGGTAAGGTCGTAAATCTCGTGAATGTTTTGATTGTGCTTGGCGAGTTTACGATGAAGAGAATAGACCGACTTGACGCGGCCAGAGATTTCAAAATGGAGTTTTTCTTTTTTGAGAGCCTTTGCAACTTCTTCTTCGATCTTCTTAAGAGATTTTTCGGCGGACTTGTTATATTTTTCAATTAAATCTTTTAATTCTTCAAAGCGGCGCGGGTCGACATACTTAAAAGCAAGGTCGGCCATTTCTACTCGGAGACGCCCCATATTAAGACGCTCGGCAAGAGGCGCGAAGACTTCGAGGGACTCTTTGGCAATTTTCTTTTGTTTATCTGGAGGGAGTGCTGAAAGTGTCCGGAGGTTATGGAGACGGTCGGCGAGTTTAATGATTAAAACACGAATGTCATCGCCGAGAGCTATCATAAGTCTTAGGAAATTATCTTTCGTCGCGGGAAGGTAAGTGTCAATGTCGCGCATGCCATCACGAGCAGTGCTGAGCTTCGTGACGCCGTCGACAAGAAAAGCGACCGATTCGCCGAATTCTTTTTTAATATCTTCTAGCTTAAGATTAGTATCTTCGACGGTATCGTGTAAGATTCCGGCGATAATCGTATCTTCGTCCATGCCCCATTCTTCGAGAATCTTTTTTACAGCCAAAGGATGAACGATGTAGGGCTCGCCAGTTTTACGAAATTGGCCTTCATGGGCTTTTTTCGCCATTTCGATAGCTTTGTCGACACGTTCGGAATTTATGGCCGGTTTCATAGATTTATTATATCAGATAGTTTTTATAATTGCTTTCGTATTAGAAAAACCGAACATTAGTTCGGTTTTTCTACCATTGAGATGTTTTGTATGGATGCCGGTAAATGGCATCGTAAGGCTTTTGTAATTTATGGCGTTTATCTGTTAATCTATCTTATAAATTTTTCTCCTTTTTATATTTTGTTTTTATTTGATCTTTATCTTACATTGGTCTTTCCTTTCTATATTTCGGAAAATTATGACTAGTCTTTAAATTTACTTAGGCTACGAGTTTTTCGTTTTTAAAGATATTTAAGATGCTGCGTCCGCGTTTTAAGTTTCTCGCTTTTATTTTTTCAATACTCTCTTTTGACACTTCAGTTGGCGAGACATATTCTCTTTCTTGTTTATTGTTTCCGTAAGTTTCGTAATCTATGTCGTCTGTCCAATCTGATTTAATTACTTTTTTTGGTAAATTTAATGTTTCTGTCATTTTGTTTTTCCTTTTTTATTATTTTTGTTTTTTGTTGTGATTTGTTAGAATGTTTGTTTTGTTTTCTAACTTAATTTGAGTATAGCACACTTGAGCAAAAATGTCAATAGTGTTTATGCTTATTTTTTATGGTTTTGTCAAATTAACTGGGGTAACCGCCGTGAAAAATTCTTCGTTGTAAGCATGAAAAAATCACCCGATACTGGCTGTATCGGGGGTCCGGTGTGGCGAAACTTCAGGAGACGAAGTTGTCTGATACATACTTGTGCGGAGTGATTCTTCTCCTTAGACATGCCACGGGGTGGGTTTTACTAGGAGTCTAAGATGACCTTTGGGGAAGCGAAAATGCGGGAATGAATAACAGTGTGGTGGAAAAAGATTTTTATTTTTCTGCAGTTAGGCTTCTACTGGATACTGTGACGGGCTACCACTACTTGGTAGATACCTGCGCGCTTTACAAGCTACCTAGTGGTAGCCCTAAAGCTAGCCTGGCTTCAAACGGCGGTAATAGAACTGGACGTTATTCTTCTGCTTGAGAAACGCGCGCGACTCAGCAGACGTCGAAGAGGTAGCTTTTCCGTTGAAGCGCAGAGTGGTCACAGATTCCGAGAATCTCGGGACCGCGTAAGGAAAAACAAAGAAATCAATTCTCACCCCATTCCCCTCCTTTCCGGGTAAGATTTTTGCTCCTTCTAAAGCAAAGCCCTTAAAGTACTAGGTAACTATGGAAGCTGGCGCACTCGGTGGCGCCCAATCGAACCTCTCACTGTTACCAGTGTTATTATTATACTCCTTCCCTTTTATGGGGTCAAGCACGAGCATGAAAAATCCCCCCGCGGGGTGGGGGCAAAACTATTTTTGGCGTCTTTCGAATAAACAAGCGATATTGCTGATTTTTGCGAGTATTATAATCTGAACAGCTTATATACCCTGGCTAGCGAAAGAGCATGTCAGTGAAGCTCATTTTATAATCTCCATAATTTTAATGTGTACAGATTTTGTATTATTTTAGCATAAATTTAGTGTTTTGTAATGGTTAATTTGACAAAAGTGATAAAGTATGCTAGAATTATAAATGAGGGGCTGGTTTTTGGCTTCTTGTAATTTATCTTTTTGGAGGGATATAAATGATAAGGCAGAATAGGATTATGTCTATAATTGGGTTTGCCTGGGGGATTCTCTACATAATGGGGCGAGCGATAACTGTGGCTAGTGCCGCCAGTGGTTGGAATCTTGACCACAAACCCGAATCCTTAACAGAATTGCCCATGCTGGAGCAGACTACCATCGTGCTTGCGGCTGTGCTGATTGCCATATGTATAGCCATTCTTGTTGAGACCTATATGCTCAAATACTGGACGGTAGATGATGAAATCCGGAAAAACCCGAGCAACCCAGCAACGCCCGCCTATCTATTTCTTTGTAGTTTAGTCAGGCCGTTCTGGTTGGCTCAGCTCGTAGTAGAGACTATGCGATTCTACAAAGGGCAGGCCAATGCGGCTTCGGTCGGCATTTGGATGGGCATCGCAGTGCTGAGCCTCACTTTTCTCAGTCTAGAAAGGCGTCGGGCGCGGATTCGGATTCGTCATTGGCGGATTAGCATCTATGTGGTGCCCGAGGAAGACAATATCGTGCCGGACCATGGCGAAGAAAAGACCAGTACTGTCGCGCTTGAGCCTGTGCTCAAGCCCGTGAGTGCAAAGCCTGTAGGTAAATAACTATCCCCCGCACCCCAGCCCTCGTTGTGGAGCTGGGGAATTTTTGTGGCTTAAGTTCGAGGCAGAGATAATAATTGCTTATCGCGAGGAGGGGTGAGGAGGGTATTGTATTACTTAAATTTGAGGCCGGGAGCCTTAAGCCGCATAGTATTGTGCCACAATGAAAAATCCCCCGATACTGGCTGTAGCGGGGGTCCGATGTGGCGTAACTTCAGGAGACGAAGTTGTCTGATACTCGTGGGGAGTGATTCTTCTCCTTAGACATGCCACGAGGGTTTAGGTTTGATTAGATTAACGTACATTAGCTGTAAAAGGGTGTGGTGGTGCCGTATGAATTCTTGCCGGCGAATGCACGCCGCGTTTCTGGGCCCAACAAGGGTCGTCCCCAGGTTACGCGATGTCCTCATCGCTCCGCGATGAGAATGATATAAAAGCCGCGCCGGCGGCCGGCGGTGATGTAGTAATCGATGATGTGGTAAGGCGAGCCCCGGGCCCGCTAGCGATCGGTTGCCACGTTTTCTTCATACACATTCCTTTCCCGGGTAGGCCGGGTAGTCTCCAGGATGGTAGACTTCCGCCTACTGTTTGAAACTTACTCGGGGGGCGCGCCTTTCGGGGCGCCGCGAACTAAATACGAATCTTGCGATGAAATAACGGCTTAATGTTATTTCACTCCTTTCAAACCCGAAATGTACTAGGCGACGTTGGTTTACCAAAACCATGCATAGGATATTCTCCTTCCATATTTATATCGGTATTAACCTGTCACCAGTAATAATATTTTACACCTATAGAGGTATAAAGTCAAGCATGGGTGGAGCATAGTTTGCTAAGCCCTATATATTGTGTACCTGGATTAAGGTGACTATGTGCGCTGGGTTATTTGATTCATACAAAAATCCCCCGGTGCTAAGCATCGGGGGTCTGGTGTAAAGGGTTTAATTTGGTGCTGATGCCGGCTGGAGATTTGTTTGCGAGGCATAGTATTCTGCTATAATCTGGTCGTCTTGAGACTCTTCCCAGGCGTAAGCTGCGTCTTGACCATACATATCTTCCATAATATTATGGAAGTCTTCGGCGAGATCCATGGCAGTTTCTACGACGCGCCTGCGAATCTTAAGCATAGGTAATAGTATTTGCATTGTGTGTTCGTAGGCGACGGGGTGTTCTTCCCCAAAACGCTTATAAGACAAGATGACGCCACGAGCATAATTTATGTCGGCTCTTGCGATTTGTAGCACTGTAGTGGGGCTAAATCCTAGCTCAGCCCTAAACTCCGACTTAATCCCGCGCTCTACCAACCTCTTTTCAAAACGGTAGAGGCTATCGACGCTCGATTCGTAACGACCCACAACTTCCTCCAGAAAATTAATTTGTCTATTAATCTCAGTTATTGTCCAGTGACCCATCGATACTCTCCTTTACGAATTTATAAAAGTACTAATAGATATCTTTTCATTATATCATACTTTTGTTTATTTGTCAATTATAGGGGTATTTTGACGGTTGCATAGAAAAATCCCCCGCTTTTAAAGCGGGGGGAGGCATTTAGCGGAAGACGATAAATTTTTCGCAATACATGGCACCGTTGCGTTCTCGGGCCCTTTCTGGGACGATGATGTCTGCCATGGTGCGGCCGCTCATCTTAATGGCGCAGGCAGCATCGAATCCGACCAATAACAACACATTGCCGCGCTGGGACGGAAGAGGCACGATACGGTCGCCCATTTTAACTTCAACGTGCCAACTATAACTTTTGAGGTTAATACCTTCACCTTTTAAAAACCTCTTGACGAAGAGGCGACGCGGATCATTCTTTCCCAGAAGCGTACGTTCTTGATCGTAAATAACTTCGCCATCAGATTCAATGGGGCCATAGTCTCCTTTGCCGGTGCGAATAATGACTGGGATTGGCATAAAATTAAGAATATAGTTTGATTTAGCCTTGTCTGCCACAATATCATCTCCTTTTAATTAAAGTGCTCTCCCACTTAACGCCTATTTATTTTATAGCTCATTGTGATTTTTTAGACAAGCATAAGAAAAATGGGCCTCGTGAATAAAAAATTTGCCCCTCACGAAGAGGGGCGTTGTTGGGTTGGAGGGTTACTTGACGGTGGGTTCAGCGTCAGCTGGTTCAGCAGCCATATATTCGAATCCGGCAGACTCGTTGGCTTTTTTGATGGCCTCAAGAAGATCATCGCCCCATTCTCCATCGCTGGGTTTAGCCATATAAATGGCGGATGCGCATGGTTTCAAGTTGCTAGCCATGGCGAGGAACGTTTCTCTCACCCCCATGAAGTCTGACCTGAGCATGCGATACAACAAAGGCGAATTGAAACGAGATGATAGTTTTGTGACCTCCTGGCCGTCGATGAGATACGAGATTAGCGCAGCCATAGGGCCTTTACGGCTAGGAATTCTAGCGTCCAGGCCCTCAATTAGGCTTATCGCCTCGTCGCTAGGCTCGTCTTTGAGTATAGCGTTGCGGAGTTCTTCGGGAACGAGTGCCTTGTATTGTTCGGCCTCGTACTTGAAATAGAATCTGCTGTTTGCATATCTCAAGACCCCAAAGATGTCAACCGCATGTGCGATGTGTCCAACGAGCGTTTTCATCATGTTCACCCCAGCGCCGTATGCAGCGGCAGTAGTTAGAGCGAGCACGGCCAGCTGTTTGCTTTCGCTGCAGTAAAAAGCTGGCAAAGCGTTTCTCCTGAAGCCAAAGCCTTCAAGAGCTTTCGTAACGAAGTCGACATTGGCATAGCGTATAGCCTCCGTGAGCTCTTTGATGGAAATCTCCATCTGAATACCTCCAAATTCGAAAATTTCAAGGTCAAAAAATGGACCTCATTTTTAATTATAGCATAAAAATGGTAATTTGCAAATGGCTTTACTTTGGGCGGTGGTTAGCGAATGGATGGCTTGAGAATGGACTGCTTGCGAGAATATCGGAAATGTGGTAGAATATGCATGAGGGAGAACTTTTATAACTTGAACTGAAAATTTGATTTTTTTGGAAGGATGGTAGACATATGAACGCTTTTTGGGGAGCACTTATTGGGCTTGGAGTGATGTTGTTGTTCGGATTTTTAGGGTTTTGCGCATGGTCTGTGAAATGCCGGATCGGCGTCGGTATAACTGCTACGCTATCGATTGCTGGGCTGACACTGTGTGTCATTAGTGGTATTGTATTGGACGAATTAGACAGCCGCGGAGAATTTAATGTTACAAAGATAGAAGAGACTACGCCACTGGTTTCAGTTTATAGCGACCAATATATCTCTGGGGGTGGCGGTGCGGCTCGATTCGTGATTACGACAAACGATGTATATCGCTACTATTACGAAATAGACGGCGGGATTCGGCAAGGGGCCGTATCGGCGGGAGAGACCACGATCTATTATGCTAATGAGGAGCCACGTCTCGTAAAGGTGAGCAAGCATACCGAAGTTTACTATGAACGGTGGTTTCTTTATGCAGATAACGGCTGGTGGAGTACCTATTACGAATTATATGTGCCGGAAGGTTCGGTAGCTACTCAGTTTAAGTTTGATTAATGTTCTTGTACCTATAGCCCCTCTTCTATGAGGGGCTTTTTCTTTCAAGGAAAAGCCCCCGCGGGGACGGGGGTGGAGTTAGAGCTTTTCGAGGGAGATGGTGAGGTTGTCGGGGCCGACTTTGGCGATTTCGTCGTAAGTGTAGTTTGCGTCTTTTGCGAAGTCGTCGGCGAGGACTTCGGATTTGATGAAATCCTCGAAGCCTTGCGGAAGGTCGATCGAGAGCGAAAGTTTAATATGATCGTCCATGTTTAGGCCGGCGTGCTTGCGGGCGGATTGAATAGCGCGGATGAGGTCGCGAGCGTAGCCTTCCCTCTTTAGCTCTTCAGTGAGAGTTTTGTCTAGTGTGAGTTCTTTGGCATTTTCGACTTTTTTCACGTTCACCTCATCGGCAATGATTTGCTCGTAGAAGCTATCAAGTTTGTCACCATCGTAGGTAAGTTTGGAAAGAGGTTGGCGAACTTTAATCTGATCCTCGGTGTCGGACTTTTGCATTCTGAGGGCGAGGGCGTCGGTGATGATTTTACGTGTGCGGGCCATGTTGTCTAGCACTTCGCGATCTATCTCACCGGTCTCTGGCCAGTTTAAGAGATGCACGGAGTCGGTGTTGCCAGTCATCTTTTGATACAGCTCCTCAGCGAGAAATGGCGTGAATGGAGCGAGAAGCTTGGCAAGATATACTAACGTATAGTATAGAGTAGCGAAGGCTTGTTTTTTGTCCTCGGAATCCTCGTTTTTACTAAAGCGACGACGAGAGCGGCGGACGAACCAGTTGGAGAGGTCGTCTATGAACGGAAGAACGCTGGCGATGGCTTTAGGAATATTATACTCCTCCATACCTTCAACAATTTCATTGCGAAGCTCGCTGAGGCGGGAAAGAATCCAGATGTCTAAAGGATTCTTGGCGGGGGTCCTGTCGGGAACGTCTTTTTCCGCCACCCCCGCCAAATCCTTTGAATCGATGCCTTCAATCTCGGCGTAGGTGGTGAAGAAATCGTAGACGTTCCAGATCATAGCGAGTTTGCGGTTCACATCAGAGACGTCTTTGTCGATGAGGGCGAAGTCTTCGCCAGAGAGAACTGGGGAGCTAAGAAGCAAGAAGCGGAGAGCGTCGGCGGAATATTGGTCCATCAAGATATTCGGGTCGGTAAAGTTGCCGAGAGATTTACTCATTTTGCGACCGTCATTCCCTGCCAAGGTGCCGGTAGTGATGACATTTTTGTAAGCGTTCTTGGGGCCACTCTTGGCTTTTTCGCCAAAGGCGCCAATCTCAGCAAGGGCGGTATTCACGGTATGGACGTAATAGAACCAAGCGCGGACCTGGCCGACATACTCGACGATAAAGTCGGCCGGGTAGTTAGCTTCGAACTTTTCTTTGTTTTCGAATGGATAGTGAAGTTGAGCAAATGGCATAGAACCAGACTCGAACCAGCAGTCGAGCACCTTTTCGATACGGGTGAAATGCTCGCCGTCGATATCAAAAGTTATATCATCTACCCATGGTCGATGGTAGTCTTCGAGTTCTTTGCCAGAGAGATCTTTCAGCTCCTTATAGGAGCCGATGACTTTAATGGAACCTTTGTCGCCTTTCCAAACTGGCATGGCGGTAGCCCAGAAACGGTCGCGAGATAAATTCCAATCTGGGGCGGCTTCGATGTTTTTGGCAAAACGGCCGTGCTTTAGATAACCTGGGAACCAGTTGATGTTCTCATTTTCGGCGAGCATGAGAGGTTTTTGGCCCTCGACATCAAAGAACCAAGACGGGAAGGCGCGATACATGATGCGTTCTTTTGACCTAGGGTTGAAGGGATATTCGTGCTGGATGTATTCGATTTTATAAATAATTCCCTTTTCTTCTAGACATTTGGCAATGAATTTATTGCCAGCCCAAATTTGAATGCCGTGTTCGTCGGTATCGCGGACGCCGAGGGCGTGTAATCTTTCGGCGTATTCTGGCAAATAGTAGCCGTTTTCATCTAGAGTGTCCACGAAGCCGATTTCGTCTTCGTGTTGCTTGTAGAGCTCGTAGTCGTCTTCGCCGTAAGCGGGGGCGATGTGGACGATGCCGGTGCCTTCTTCTTCGCCGACAAAATCGGCGGTAAAGACTTTACAAATGGTACCGTCTAGGGACTCATATTCTAAGCCGGCAAGATCTTTACCTTTAATCGTGGCGACGGGTCCTGCCGTGCTTTTCCTTCCCGCAGCTCCACCCTTCGGGTGCTCTGCGGGATCCCTTCCAAGCACGTCACCCGTCGCCGTGATGAGCTCATAGTCAACATCCTTAAAAACATGCTCAAGGCGAGGTTTCGCAACAATGTATATCTCTCCACCAGCTTTGACCGCGACGTATTCCATGTCTTTTTTCACGGCGAGAGCGCGGTTGCCCATCAAGGTCCAAGGCGTAGTTGTCCAAGCAAGGAAAAATACGGCAGAATTCTTTTCATCCTCGAGCCCACTCGCCCGCCCGTCTTTACGGGGGGCTCGTTCTGCCGTCGTCGGCTCGACGA
>JAZUNK010000043.1:0-7935 GCA_045604085.1 Candidatus Nanosyncoccus sp.
GATCTGCCGGAGCTTACGAGTGAGGCGGAAGAAGCGCGCCGCCCGTAACGACGGGCCGGCGCGACTCCGTGCCCGAGAGGTGTCGTCTGGCGCTCGATTGCAGCGTTCAGCGTTTTTGTAGTAAAGTTTAAGCTATCTTTCGAAATATCTACATAAACCGGTTCTAGCTTAGCTGCTTTTATTGCTTCATGAACAGCATAACAGGTAAAGCCATTTACGAGTATTTTGTCGCCCGGTTCAAAATATTCTATTAGGGCTAAAGCCAAAGCCGAGCGACCATTTTTGCATAGAATCGCCTTCCCGCCGTATTTCTTCTCCAAAAAATTCTCCAACTGTTCGCAGTCTTTTTTTCTACCAATAGCAAAAGTATGTAAAATTCTCTCTCGTCTGCTAAAATTGGCCGCCATTCCTAGAAAATAACGCTTCACTTTTCTAGACCTTTCATTAAAATAATTATTGCTCTTGCCAATTCGTCTGGACTAGAAATATATGGTGCATGCGTCCAGTTTGCATAAAACTTTAGTTCAGAATCTGGCAATTTTTTGTGCATAATTTCTGCCTGGTGAGGAGGAGTAGTCATGTCTTTTTTGCCCCAAAGAATAAAAGTTTTAGTTGCAACTTTACTAAAATCTAATTCTTTATCTGAAGCCAACATGTTTGTTAAGGTTTTTTTCATATTTTCTGACGCCCTCGAATAGTCCGTTGAACCAGTAACTTTATGAAAAATTTTATCAAATAATGGAATTTTCTTTAGTGGCTTTCCGATTTTAGCAATTTTTTCGACTATTCTCTTTTTCAGTGTCGGCTCATATATGCCAGCAGAATCTAATAAAATTAAATATTTTAGCTTTTTCGGTTTCTTTGCGCACAAATTTAGTAGAATTCTTCCTCCATTAGAGTGACCTAGAGCAATTGATCCATCAGGAATCTCACTATCAGCCCACTTTACATAATCATCGACAGTGAAAGTTTTATTAGACGGTTCGGTTAATCCTGGTACTTTTAGCATTTTTATACTTAGTCCAGCATCTCTCAATTTATTTATTGTATCCCTCCAAGGCTCCACAGTATAAGTCCAGCCGTGTATTATATACAAATCCGCCACCTAAATCCTCCTTTCATTATGAATCTAGCCCCCAACTTTTTCGACGCGCTACTGCAGCTTTTTCTCGTCGACATAATTTTTTCGCATCCTTTGGATTAGCTAGTAGTTTTTCTATAATCCATTCAAGGTACTGACTACCCTTAAATATGAGTGTTTCATTGCCTCTAATGTTTTTTTCTATATATTCTAATGCTTTACGCGGATCGGTTGTTGCAACCGCCGATATTCCTAATTTTCTTAGTTCTGGTATGGTCCATTTCTTAGTCCTTCGGCCGACTAGAATCACTTTATCAGGATTCGTTTCCGCAATTAATTTAGCTAATTTCTTATGCTCTTCTTCTTCTAGCGTTCCCTGATCTACGATGTCGCCAATTACAAGCCATTTTTTATCTGTATGCATTCGTTTTGCCATATCAAGAACTGAAGCCATTGAAATCATATGTGCATTATAGCTACTATCTACGAGATCGGTATCTTTAATCCCTTTAAAATGTGAACTTCTCCCTGGGGCAACTTTAAGATCAGAAAAATCTGGATTAAATTTTAGTTTTAGATATTTCATCAAATCCCTTACCACGAATAAATTGAAAGCAATATCTCTTGGTTCTGGGTGGTTAAAATGAAAAGTAGTATCTCCGTAGGTAAAATCGGTCGAATCAGGATAAACTACATATTTTTTTAATTCTGATTTTTTAATTGCAATAACCTTCGCCTTTATATCTTTGGTTGCCTCGATCATTAATTTTGAATCAGCATCAATATATACTCTCTTCGAGGTGTTTGCTGGTAAATTTGCAAATTCTGCAACAATGGCGTCTTTCACGTTTTTATAATTCCCATTTTCAACTTCTCTTTCAAATTGGACAGCATGTGATAAACCAATCGATACCCAAATTGTCACCTCTGGCTTTAGCCATTCCGCCAGAAATTCAGTCTCATGAGGTCGTTCGCCGTCAATTTCCACTACATAAAAATCTTCTTTATGGGTGTAGAACAATCCCCTAAATGGCGCGGCAATTAAAAGCCATGCCCATCTCAGTTTTGACCCACGTACCCCTTTTAGCCCCAACATATCAAAAGGAATCCCAAAAGCTGAATTTGCATCGTGAGAGTAATGAGCATTTTTACCAATTTCATGCTCCAACATTGTCATCATAGTTGTTTTTCCAGCCGATCCGGTTACTGCAATTACTCGTGGCGACCATCTCTTAAAGGCACGATCTGCAAAATGTCGAAAATATTTTGCTACGACGAAATAAAAACGCTTCTTAAAACTAGCCATGCTCATACTCAAATATTATACCCTATCTTGCAAAATAGCGCAAAGTGTGCTATAATGGTAGTATATTAAGTTAATTATCTACCCCTAATATTCATTGACGAACCATCTAAGTGTTCATCTGAGGTTATAGGGGAGAAAGGAAAAAATGCCAGAAACTAAAAAAGATGAAGGCCTCAAGATCCGTATCAGATTAAAGGCCTATGATCACCGTGTAATTGATCAAAGTGCACGTCAGATTGTCGATACTGCTATTCGGACGGGCGCATCTGTCAGTGGTCCAATTCCTCTGCCCACTAAGCGTAGTACCTTTACTGTAGTAAAGTCTCCGCATGTCTATAAGACTGGTGGTGAAGCTTTTGAAATGAAGGTGCACAAGCGTTTAATTGATATTAGTAACGCTACGCCAAAGACGATTGAGAGCCTACAAAACCTCTCCCTCCCTGCCGGCGTCGACGCAGAAATTAAAATGTAACAAAATAAATATCTAAAAAGAGGCTAAGGCCTCTTTTTTCAGCATAAATGAGATTTGTTTTTTTATTGAAAATCTGTTTGCCGCATATATGACAAATAGGATAAAACAGAAAACGAACCAACCAAAAATCTCCCGAACGGGAGATTTTTGTTATAATCCAAAACAAAGTCAGGGCATGCGCCTGACTTTGTTTTTATACTAGTTTCTTTTCTTGGACTTTTCTTTGCCCAAAGAAAAGTCCACTTATTTTATGACTTTAGTGATGACGCCGGAACCAACAGTCTTGCCGCCCTCACGGATAGCGAAGCGGTCGTTGTTATTCATAGCGACAGGTGCCAATAATTTAACATTAAAGGTTACCTGATCACCAGGCATGACAATTTCCTTGTCAGCTGGAAGCTCAACTTCACCAGTAACATCCGTTGTACGGAAGTAGAATTGCGGCTTATAACCTTTGGAGAATGGAGTATGGCGTCCGCCTTCCTCTTTCTTCAAGATGTAAACCTGTGCTTCAAATTCGGTGTGTGGAGTAATGCTACCAGGAGCAGCAATAACTTGACCACGCTCGATCTGATCACGCTCAATACCACGAAGAAGAAGCCCAGCGTTATCGCCAGCTTGACCCTGATCAAGAGTCTTATGGAACGCTTCGATACCAGTTACAACTGATTTCTGAGTTTCTTTAAGACCAACAATTTCAACTTCGTCATTTAACTTAACGACGCCTTGCTCGATACGACCAGTGGCAACTGTACCACGACCCTTAATTGAGAAGACATCCTCAATCGGCATTAGAAATGGTTTGTCAAGATCGTGTTCTGGAATGTCGAAGTATTCGTCCATAGCCTTGACGAGTTCCATAATTGCATCTTCGTTTTCCTTGTCGCCTTCAAGAGCCTTAGTAGCAGAGCCTTTAATGATTGGAGCGTTGTCGCCATCGAATCCATACTTGTTCAAAAGATCACGAACATCCATCTCAACTAGCTCAACGAGCTCAGGGTCAGCAAGATCCATTTTGTTTAAGAAAACAATAATTTTCGGAACATTCACCTGATGAGCGAGAAGAACATGCTCACGAGTCTGCGGTAAAGGTCCATCGTTTGCTGCAACGACGAGGATAGCGCCATCGACTTGTGCGGCTCCGGTAATCATGTTTTTGATGTAGTCTGCGTGCCCAGGCATATCGACGTGCGCATAGTGACGCTTTTCAGATTCATACTCCTGGTGCGAGGTTGCGATAGTAATACCACGAGCCTTCTCCTCAGGTGCATTATCAATTTGTTCATAAGCAACTGGCTTATTAACGTCCGATGGAAGTCTCTTCGCAAGAACGCTAGTAATAGCAGCTGTTAAAGTAGTTTTACCATGGTCGACGTGACCCATGGTGCCGACGTTAATGTGCGGCTTGGAACGGTCAAAATTTGCCATTCATTCTCCTTTTTCTATTATTTTACGTCTGGAGCACTAATAAAAACCAGCTCCAAATCTCTACCCTACTATTTTAGACTATTTCTATCAATTTGTAAAGACATTTTAGATAAATAAAAATCTTGACAACAAAAAGTTTATGTATATAATTAAAGGCACAAAGGTCATAAATAAAAACAATAAACAAAAAGGAACTATTATGTTTGTGCTATCAAAAACAAGAATAGCTAAACGACTTGCGGCTTTATTCGCCTGCTTGATAGTTGTTATGCTTGGTGTATTTTTTGCTGTGAAGCAAAACAAAGTTGAAAAAACGAGTGCTGCAACTCCGGACGGAGCAAATGTAACTATTAATTACACTGGGAGTATTGATAGTCAAGGAGAATGGCCAGGATGGGATGGTGTTCTTCACTCTCCACGATTTTCAGTAAAATATGGCTCTATGACTACTACTGGCTTTTGTATTAATGCATGGTTGGGTGTGGTGGACAATGGCTCAAGCATTAAAGCTAACAAAACAAACAATGATGCAATAAAATTAGCTATATATATTTACACTGTCTCCAACGATGTTACAGATGAAATAATGAGCCAGATGGGGATTTCGAGAGACGATGCTGGTTTCGCCCGTATTCATGCTATAGTGTCCTATATAAACGATCCAGAAACAACAAAAAACGGTTACAACGAGGATACCCGTCCAGGATGGAACGCAAAGATGGCATGGGTAGAGCAGCAAACAGCAGCGATTAACAGTTATATTAGCAATAATGCCGACGTTTGGCTGATGGCAAAAAACTACCAGCTATATACTTTGGATTCTTCTGCGACTGTAGATCAGAACAAACAGAATATTGCGTGGATTGAATCTAATGCGACATATGGTTCTATCAGCGTTCAAAAACAAGACTATGATTCAAGCTCTAACGTTCCTCAAGGTAACGCCAGTCTTGCAAATATTCATTTTCAAGTATTAAATAATTCTGGTAGCAGAATTTATAATCCGTACAATAATACTTTTTATAATAACGGAGCGGTAGTTGCGGAAGGTAATACAAACGCCAGTGGCACTGCTATATTTTCGAACTTGCTAACAGGCATTAATTATAAAGTCGTAGAAACCACAACCGGAAGCACTAATGCTAGCTATACCATCAACAACTCCGACGTTGGTACGGTTATGCTCACGACATCTGGGCAAACGTTTACGGTTAAAAATCAGGTTAAACGTGGTAATGTAACCTTGAATAAGGTTGACAAAGAGACTGGCTCCTGTAGTGTTAAAACAGGTGACCTAAGTTTTAATGGTACCAAGTTTCAAATTATCAATAATTCAACCAATCCTATTTATATAAATGGCGCATCTTACGCTAAAGACTCTGTTGTAGCGACTAAAACTTTTGGCGCGTCTACGTGTAGTGTGACTTTTGAAGATTTACCATATGGATCATATATCATTAAAGAAATAGCGGCCGGAAAGGGTTATGTTGTCAATCAGACACCGATTACAGTTACTATCCCGACCAACAATAATTACGAAATAGAAACAACTGTACAAAATCAACCCATCCGTGGTGATGTTAAATTCGTTAAGATGAATAGTACTAGCAACGAACCGATGCCAAACACCCTATTTAGCATTTCTTCACTAGACGAAGACAGCAACATTAAAGAAACACATATTGTAGTCAGCGATGAAAATGGAGTAGTGAACACTTCTTCTAGTTTTGCGCTTCATTCCAATCACACAAACGGATACGACGCCCTATATGGCTTTAATGGGTCAATCACTTTCTTAGGTTACGGAACTTGGTTTGGCTTGGACTCTAGGGGAAATTCTCTTCCAGTCTCAGACAGCGTTGGGGCTCTTCCGTATGGAACCTATCTTATTCAAGAATTAGAGTGTGACGCCACCAGATTCTGCACGAATATTATTAATCAAAAAGTAAAAGTCGAGATTACTTCTAATAATCAGATTGTCGATTTGGGAGATTGGAATAATACTTGTGCAAGTTTTAAATTAGAAACTACTGCTACTGATTTGGCAGACAACGACTCGTATATAGAAGAAAACGACGAGGTTACCATAAAAGATACGATCGATTATTGCGTCAAGGAAAATATGGATTTCGTAATAAAAGGTGTTCTTATGGATAAGGAGACCAGCGAGCCCTTATTGATTAATGGCGAAAAAGTTGAAAATGAGATAGAAATAAATTCTGAAACAGCATGCGGTACAACGGAAATGTTGTTTACGTTCGATGCTACAAATCTTGGCGGAAAAGAATTGGTTGTCTTTGAGGGGCTTTATTATGAGAATGAGCTTGTTATTTCCCATGAAGATCTCGACGACGATAGCCAAACGATTTACGTTATTAGCCTTACAACATATGCAAAAAATAAAGAAACTGGAGATAAGATTCTCCCACTTGATCAAGATGTGATAATTGATGATTTGGTAGAATACTGTGTCATTCCAGGGCAAAAATATAAAATCAAAGGCGTACTTATGGGTAAAAACACCGAAAAAGAAGCACTCATAAACGGTGAATCAGTAGAGCGAGAAGTTATTTTAGAAACAGAGGAAGCTTGCGGTGAATTGACCATGGAATATCCTATTAATACGACAGGACTTGGTGGCGCAGAGCTAGTAATTTTCGAGAGCCTTTATTTGGTGGAAGAAAATAGTGAAGGCGACGAAGAGGAGTATGAAATTCTGTCCCATAGGGATATCGAAAATAAAAACGAAACGGTTCAAGTTGAACTCCCGGTTCCAGACACTGGTCATATGACCATTCAGAAGGATTCAGGGGTAGGCGGTAATAATACAATCCTATTTATCATAGCGACAATCACAGTCTCATTGGGTGGATATGTGGTCGTGAGAATGCTCTCAAGAAGAAGTTTTCTGAATCGAAGATAAAGTCATACATGAGACATACAACTTTACTTTTCTAGAAAAATATGCTATAATAGAGATATACTTGTACCTTAGAAAGGAGATGAGTGTTTTGAGACACGATTTTTGGTACACGGTGACCATAATCGCCGCCGCACTAGCGCTAATTACTTTTTGGGCAGGAGTAGTTTTTATTATCTTAGCAGCTTGCAAAACTATATTGGTTCCGTTATGGGAAGTTATCCTGATTTGGTTGGCACTTCTAATTATGCTTATTATTATAATCGCGGCGTCCTACACTTTGGCTGAAAAAGCCGAACAAAAAGAAAACGAGAAGTAGGCATTTCCTCTCCCTCCGAGTAAAACGGAGGGACTTTTTTTATTTTGAAAGACAAAAATCCCCCGTTTTTTGGAGGGGGATTTTAAATAAATAGATTATTTCGAATTTCTCTTCTCAATAATCTCTTGTGCTACATTCGGTGGAACTTCCTCGTAGGCAAAGAGCTCCATCGAAGAAGCTGCACGCCCTTGAGTCATACCGCGCAAATCGCCAGTGTAACCAAATAGGTTAGCTAAAGGACAAAATGCCTTGATGAGCTTTGCGCCACCGTTCAAATCTTCCATTTCATCGATGCGACCACGGCGAGAGTTGATATCGCCAATTACGTCGCCCATAAACTCCTCTGGTGTGGTAATCTCAAGCTTCATTACAGGTTCAAGGAGAACCGGGTTAGCCTTCTTAATACCTT
>JAZUNK010000044.1:0-3442 GCA_045604085.1 Candidatus Nanosyncoccus sp.
ACAAGGCGCCTGACTTCTTCTTTGATCTGGGTCTTCATACAAAAAACGTGAGAATCATCCTGTGTAAGGGAACGTACCCTGGAAAGACCGCCCAGTTCGCCAGTTTTTTCGTCACGATAATCGGTCGTAGCTTCCATATAACGAACTGGCATATCGCGATAAGTACGTGGGCGGGAGGCAAAAATCTGGGCATGATGCGGACAGTTCATGGGTTTCATGGCAAAATCTTCCCCACTAACCTGCGAATGCACCATAAAGAGTTCGTCGCCAAATTTAGCATAATGCCCGGATTTCTTATAGAGGTCGGTCTTAGTAATGTGTGGAGTCCAAACTTTTTTGAAACCTTCCCTGCCGCGAAGTGACAACGAATAATTCGCCATCAGCTCACGAAGCTCGGTGCCACGCGGAGTAAAAAGAGGGAGGCCGGCACCGACGAGGTCGGAGAAGCAGAATAAATCTAATTCTTTACCCAACTTGCGGTGGTCGCGTTTCTTGGCTTCTTCCTGCTGTTCTAAATATTTGTTCAATTCGTCATCTGTAGCAAAGGCGACGCCATAAATACGAGTAAGCATTTCCCGTTTCTCGTCGCCGCGCCAATATGCTCCGGCAATTCTCATGAGCTTAAACGGACCGACTTCGCCTAGATTGTCAACATGTGGCCCTTTGCATAAATCGGTAAATAGGTCACCCATATCATAAAAAGTGATTTTTTCGTTTTCGGGGAGTTCATTGATTAATTCGATTTTATAATCTTGCTGATTATCACGAGCCCAATTCAAGGCTTCCGTCTTGGTTGCCTCGCGTTTTGTCATCTTTAACCTGCGCTTGATGATGCCGCGCATTTTCTTTTCGATTTTGGCTAGATCCGCGTCGCTGATTTTTGTTTCGCCAAAGTCTATGTCGTAATAGAAGCCGTCATTAATGGCTGGGCCAATGCCAAACTTTACATCTGGGTACAGCTCTTTCACTGCGGCTGCAAGGACATGGCTTAAAGTATGCCTCATCTTTTCTAAATCGTTCATATTAACTCCATTTATCTGTAATCTATTATAGCATATTTATATTTGCGGCCACGATATAATTTGGGATTTTGCAGTATCCTAACTCTTCCTGCCGATACCGCCACGAATACGAAGGATTTTGCAAGCTTTGCGAATCGTATCATCAAAGCCGCTGTATATTTTAAGATCATGACCGAATACTTTTTTGAGTCCCGAGTTTAGGACTTAATCATTAGCATTTTTAACGAAAAATAGCAGACTTTTATCTGTTATTTTTTCTTTACTTTGTTGTTTTGTCGTGATACAATATAGACATAAGATGTTTATATAACAAAGGTAATACTATGGCAAGAATGGAATGCGTAAAAAATAATGGAAAGCCTTATCTCAGGATAGTGGAAGGTCATTACGATTCAACTCTTAAACGTCAAAAAGTACGTATACTTAAGAATCTTGGTCCAGTGAGTCGTTTTGATGATGGCAAGCCCGATTTTGTGAAAAGATTTCGCGATCAGTTTAAGCGAGGTGAAATAGAGTTTGATGGTGTCAAGAATGATTCTTCATTTAGTGAAGATTACTATTACCATCTTTCGCAAACTGGTCCACAGAATTTTTCAGAAGAGGCTAAGAATCTTGGATATGTCTTTCTGGAAAAGATATATAATGACCTAGAAATAAATAGAGTATTAACCCTAACAAAAAGCAGAACTAAAATCAAATATGATTTAAACGGAATAACTAAGCTCCTAGTCATATCGCGCGTCATTGAGCCTACCAGCAAATCCAGTACCTACCAAATGAAAGACGATTTCTTTAAACCGATAGTATCTGGCGATACGAGCCTTCAATCAGTTTACGACACACTCACCATACTAGCCAATCAATCATCCGCCATCCAAACTCGCATGAATACCCGTATTGCAAAATCTGGTATTGGCAGAAAAACAGATCTCACCTATTATGACGTAACAAACTATTACTATGAGACAATGTATGGTGATGAAGACGTATTAGACGAAAACGGTGAATTAGTAAAAGTCGCACTAAGGAAGAAGGGCGTATCAAAAGAACATCGCCCCGAACCAATTGTTCAGATGGGATTATTCATGGATGAGCATGGAATACCAGTTTCATTTAACCTCTTTCCTGGTAATATGCAAGATAAAACCACTTTAACTCAAATGCTCCATACTAACCAACTTTTGCCTTCCAATCGTACAATTGTCGTAGCAGATAATGGCATGCATTCTCAAGAAAACTTATATTTGCTCGTAAAAGAAGGCAACGGCTACATTGTATCTAAAAGCGTAAAACAATGCTGGAAAAGTTACCGGAACTGGATAGAGGATGAATCGGGCTACGAGTATCTTCAATCTAGCGATGGAACTGTTACCTTCAAGTATAAGTCTCGTATTCATGAACGAGTAGTGGGCGATAAGAATGGTAACAAAATCACCATCAAAGAAAAAGAAATCGTTTATTGGAGTCTAGCTCACTACAGGCGAGAGGCGGCTCAAAACCAGAAGTTTATTGAATATCTAGAATCATGCAAAGATTATCCAGATAAGCTGAAAGACCGGCAGCGTAAAACCGCTGAATTTATCAGTATTACCCAGATAGACCCTAAAACTGGCGATAAAGTGAGAACCAAAACCAAGATAGAGCTTAATGAGGAAAAGATTCAGAAATACAAAGATACTATGGGTTACTATATGATAGTCACTAGCGAAATAGATACTCCAGACAGAGACATTATCAATAAATACCATGGGCTCTCCAGGATTGAAGACAGCTTTAGAATCATCAAAAGCGATTTGGAAGGACGACCAATCTATGTCAGAACCAATGAACACATTAAAGCACATTTTCTAATATGCTTCATCGCCCTCACGCTAATCAGGATTCTGCAATATAAGCTTTTAAACGCTAAAGACAAGCATAAAGCGATAGACACTGATGGCTGGAAGCAAGGAATGACGGCGGATAGGATTAAGAAGGCCCTCGCAAACTACAAAGTAAATACCGATAAAAATGGAATTTGTCTAGTTCATGGTTTCAGTGAAGATTTACAAGAAATATATGAGAGTATCGGCGTAGACAGCAAGATTGCCGCGCCCACAACTAATGAACTGAACAGAATAATAAAGAACATTAAAACCACGCAGATTATATAGTGTGTCCATAGTTGCATAATTTTATAGGTTAGCAACACCTTAAACAAAGTCCTAAACTCGGGATAGCGGAGTTATTGCCTGAAGAGTTTTGGTATTAGAGGAAAGCTTATTCCTCGAATCTATCACAGAGCTTTTACTGCGCATTGCGTTAGTTGATGGTTTTTCAAAAAAATATTGTCATATGATTTTTTGTGTTATAATAAGCATAAGTATGAATAATGAAGAAGATGAAAAATATTATTATCACCCATTAGAAAACATTGAAGA
>JAZUNK010000045.1:0-15300 GCA_045604085.1 Candidatus Nanosyncoccus sp.
ATGTCATCTACGGTAGTGTCATTGGCGGAGACATGAATAGAGCTGAGAATGAGGCCAGTAGTTAGAGTCATAGCTACTAAGCTACCTAGAGCTAAGTAGTCCTGACTAATCTTCTCACTCTTCTTCATGTATGACCTTTCTTGTATATTTATATTATTATTAAGCTTACTTGTTATGGTTATGATTATAACACCCTTCTCCCCAGTGAGTCAAGGGGGTTTAGGAAAGTTTTTTATGAAACTATTATTCTTAAATTTCAAGACTTTTTTACTAGTGAAAAATCGTGTATTATAGAAGGGTAGGTGGGAGCAAAAAACGCTTAGCTCTCATTTTTGTAGTTTAAGAACCTTACGGACTTTAAAAAGGAGGAAGTACTATGGCGCAAGGGCGATTGTGCTATGTAGTCGACACGAATATCGTCGTAGACTATGTCGAAATTATCCCTAACGGTAGTCAGAAAATCATTCCAGAAGAGTCAACCATTGATCTTACTGGGGCGCATCTCATAATTCCAACGGCTGTCGTACGCGAACTTTCGAGCTTCAAAAAGGAAAAATCCGATCGCGGGAAAGCTGGTCGGACTGCACTTAGAAGACTACGCACCGCAACCGAGGGAAAAATTAAAACAATGCGAGGAATTTATAATCTCGAAGCACCCATAGAAGTCGAATCAAACGGGCAGATGATTTCCATTTTGCCAGTGCACAAGGATTTTAAGAAGTCCCTGCCTTTTAGTCCGTCCGATAACGACATGGATGGCCAGATCATCCTAGCAACCCTAACGGTGATGGCGATAGAGGCAGGGCTAAAAGTAGATGGAACGGCGTCGCCTGAGGCGATGGAAGGATTAAGTTCTGAGAACGTAATACTTTTGACAAATGATAATGGGCTCGCTATTCGGGCAAGGGAACGAGGGATTAAGACTAGCCGGTATGGCTACAAATATCCCGACCCTTATACGGGTAGGCGCGACATTATTGTGCCAAAAGAACTGTTCGACGAATTTTATAATGGCCGAAGAATAGAAAGGGTAGAGTTTGAGAGGCTAATGCCGGCGGAGCGAAAACTAGCCGCAAACGAGTTCATTATTATGAACTTAGCCGACGAACACGATTATCCGCGTGATTATGATCCGATGAATGATCCGTATTTTCAGCGGGTCGGGCGTTATGATCGCGACGAAGATGCAATTGTTCCGTTAAGATATGTTCGAGCTTTTCCCGGACATATCAAAACGATTGGACAGGCAACCTATGCGGAGGCGTTGATGGATCCAAATATTGCTGCTATTATCTGTACTGGACCGGCAGGCTCAGGGAAAACTTATATGGCAACAATCTACGGTTATAACGCTTGTAAAAACGGCGAATTTATCGGGGTAACGACGGTTCCATGCGAAGATCATAGCAAAATCGGAGCATTGCCGGGAGACCTCGAAGAAAAGATGGATCCTGATTTACAGCCACTAAAGAATGCCCTAAGGAATTATCTTTTAGCAGAAGATTCCAAGCTAAGAAGAGAACTAGAAAACCTGAGAAAATTTGGCACCGATACGAAAGGCAAGAACAATTCATCGGATTCTGATGAAGAGGCCCCAGATAAGCGATCGATAAAAGCAAAGCTAAAAGACCGCGTAGAACAAATTTGGAATAACTGGTTTTCTAGTGTGCCGATCGAAAAAGCTCGTGGACGAGATTTTGCGCATGAGCTTGCAATCTATGATGAGTTTCAGGACCAGAATGTCTCGCAGGCCGATACGCTAATAAAACGTATCGGGCTAGATGGCAAAATCGTTCTAACTGGCGATATCTACCAGATTCACGCTCCGTATCTCGATGAGACTAACAATGGTCTCGTCTATGCGGCGAGGTTACTTTACGACGACCCGATGGTCGCACAAGTTCATTTGACCGAAGATGAGGTCGTCAGACACCCGCTCGTTAAGATGATTGCGCAACGACAAAAGGCCCTAAATAAGAAAAATGAGAGTAATGACGAAGAATAACACCCCTCCTCACCCCCGCTTTTAAAGCGGGGGTATTTTATGCTATAATTTAGTTTATGAAATTAGTAGTCGGGCTCGGGAATCCTGGGAATCAGTATAATTTTACGAGACATAATATCGGCTTTTTAGCCCTTGATTTCTATTTTAAGCTAAATAACCTTAGTTGGGGGCCAAAACCGCGCCTAGGGGCAATTTTTGGGCGTACAGATGATGTTTTGTTCATTAAACCACAAGAATACTATAATGAAACTGGCAAAGTCGTCCGAGAATATATGCGTTATTTTAAAATACCGACCTCTGATATTTTGGTGATTTGTGATAATTTTGATCTTGAGTTCGGGAAGATTCGGTATCGATCTTCGGGGGTAGCCGGAGGAAATAACGGGTTAAAGTCGATTGATGCAGCTCTTTCAACTTCAGATTATCCGAGACTAAGAGTCGGGACGGGAAACGATGAATTAAGAAAACGACTTGGGGACGTTGAGTTTGTTTTATCTAAATTTACGCCAGAGGAAAAAGAGAGATTGCCAGAGATATTAAAGGAAGTTGCGGCTCGGATTAGCGAACTAAGTTAAATAATTTATTAGTATTTAAAAATGAAAGGCAAAAAACGGGTTTTGTGGTTTGAAATTTTAAGTAAGAGCCCAATGATTTGCTCCGAGGGAACGAATTTGGCCCTTTATTTCTAGTAACGTGACTGCCTCGTTGAAAATTTCGGTTGGTATATTTAATGTTTTTATTATTTCCTCGCCGTTTGTAAGCCCACTCGTAAGCGCTCGGAGAATTTTAGTTTCTTCCTCAGTATCTCCAAAAAGCAGAGTTTGAGTCGCTTTTTTACGTCTTTTAAGATAGTCTTCTGGAAAGAGAAGTTTTAGAATATCGTCTGGTTCAGTATAGGGAAAAGCCCCCTGTTTAATTAGATTATTACAACCTTTAGAGTATGGGTTCGTGATATTCCCGGGGACAGCAAAAACTTCTTTACCCTGATTTAAAGCGTGTGCGGCGGTATTAAGGGTTCCGGAATGTTCGGCCGCCTCGACTACAACGACGATATCGGAGAGACCAGAGATGAGGCGATTACGATGAAGAAAGGTCGATTTATAATTTAGGCAACGTTTTCCGTTAACTAAGGCCTCATCGACGGCAAGAGGAGCATTTTTATAATCTTTTGTTCTTGGAGCATATTCAGAGATAATTGCACCACCTTTTTCAACTATTTCTTTAGCTAGACCAAGATGGTTCTTAGGATAGATTTTATCAATTGGAGTCCCGAGAATAGCCACAGTTTTCCCGCCAGCATCCAAACAACCGCGATGCGAAATACTATCAATACCATGCGCAAGGCCGGAAACAATTACAACCCCTTTCTTGGCGAGTTCGTAAGCTAATTTATAAGCGATTTCTTCACCGTAGCGCGTATTATGACGAGAACCGACAATTGCAACAGTTTTAGGGCGTTCTGTTCGGGTTTTGACGATTGATTTTTCTATGGATTTATGTTGTATTTTGTTGCTGGTTTTTTGAGTTTTTACCACATTTTCTGGCATTTTACCATAGAAATACAATATTTTAGGCTTAAGCACAATAGGCTCTAACACCTCTGTAAAATTTGTTTCTAGGGGTCGTATTTGGTTGATTTTTTCAAAAAAGTGTGAAAAAAGTGTTGACATATTTTCTCCTGTGTGATATAATCAAGACAGTTGGGATACAAAAAAGTATTCCACACCGCACCTAAATAAATTATAATTTCGGCTATACTGTTCTTAGTGTAGCAGAAATTGCGAGCTTTTGAAACCCTTTCGGGCTTTAAATTTCTTCATGGTTTAAAGTTTTATAAGTATTACCTCCACTTTGAAAGGATACTTTCGAAGGCTTAGCAATCCCTCTAACCGGCGGGCCCCAATTTGTGTGAGGTGGGTCGCGCTTCCGGGGTCTCTCCCGGTATAGTGAGAAGCGTTAGAGGGCCAAAATACCGTCAGGTGATGCCCACCCTTACCTGACGGTTTTTTGTTATTTGTTTTTCGTAATTAGAAGCCCAAAGAGAACTGCCGCAGTGCAGAAAAGAACACAGCCCTCAACGTAAGCAGATTGTTCGCGCGAAACATGGAGCGGAGCGGCTCTATCGAAACATTCTTGTGTTGCTTTTACTAAATCTACAATCTCGGAGTCTTCGTAAGACTGAGTCAAATCGCAACCTTTTTCAAGGCGGACGAGTTCATCATTTGCGGTTTTAAAGCGTAGTCCACCGAGAATGATAGTCACAATAATCCCGACAATGAGAACTAAGCCGATTATTGTTTTAGGCTTGGACGGGGTCTTCTTCATATTTTTCTCCTTTTTTAAATTATATCATACTTATGGTTGACTGGTGTGATATTATAATTATATGGCGAAAAATTTAGTAATAGTTGAGAGCCCGGCAAAAGCGAAGACGATCGAGAAGTATCTCGGGGCGGATTTTAAAGTTCTAGCGTCGGTAGGGCATATTCGGAAAGATACAAAAGTTGATAAGACAACGTTTGACGTAACTTACGAAATAGACCCGGGGCATAAGGCAATTATTACTGAACTTAAAAAAGAAGCTAAAGCGGCTGAAAAAATTTGGCTTGCAACCGATGAAGACCGTGAAGGAGAGTCAATTTCTTGGCATCTATGCGAAGTATTAAAACTCCCGAAAGATACAGCGCGAATTACATTTCACGAAATTACAAAACCGGCGTTAGAAGCGGCGATAAAGTCGCCGCGGACGGTAGATATGGATATGGTTTCTTCGCAGCAAGCGAGACAGACGTTAGATATGTTAGTAGGGTACGATTTGTCCGACATGGTACGGAAAAAGGTTCCGGGGGCAATTTCGGCGGGACGAGTGCAAAGCCCAGCCTTACGACTTATCGTTGAAAGAGAAAAAGAAATTGAGAAATTTGAGTCAAAATCTACTTTCAAAGTGTCGGGCAATTTCAAGAAAAACGGAGAAGTAGCAGAAATTCAAACTGGCCCGACGTTTATTGCTAAAGGCGAAGTGGTAATTTTTGACGGATTTTTGAGAGTTTATGGAAAATCTAAGGATTTGGAATTGCCAAAAGTGTCAAAAGGAGATATGTTAATACTCGAAGACCTAACGGCAAAGCAAACTTTCGCAAAACCGCCAGCGAGATACACTGAAGGTTCGTTGGTGAAAAAACTTGAGGAGCTTGGGATTGGGCGCCCATCAACCTATGCTTCGATTATGACCGCAATCCAGGCACGGGGGTATGTAGAAAAAGGAGAATCAGAAGGACAAGAGAGGGAAGTAGTCGAGTTTACAACTAGAAAATTGAGCGACGCGGCAGGATTTAGTGCGACACTTGAAGGAGAACAACCGAAGAACGAAGAAGAAGCGCGAAAACTGATACAGGAACTGTCAGTGGCAAAGTTCGTTGTTTCTGGAGTTGAAGAAAGTGAAGGTCCAAAAGCGAATCCTGTGCCGTTTACGACGGCGGCGCTTCAGATCGAGGCGAACTCTAAGCTCGGGTTTTCATCACGGACAACAATGAACGCGGCGCAAGGACTTTATCAGGCGGGTTTAATCACTTATCATAGAACGGATTCTTTGAATTTATCGTCACAGGCGGTTTCGGCGATGGCAACATATATAAAGGATAATTTTGGCCCAAAATATTTAAAGACTCGTCACTTTAAAACAAAGGACGCTTCGGCACAAGAAGCGCACGAAGCAATTCGGCCAACTGATGTTTTTCGGACTTCGGCCGGAAAAAACGATTATGAAAAGCGACTTTATCAGTTAATCTGGGCGAGGACACTTGCGACGCAAATGGCTAATGCGAGAGTTTCTAAGACTACAATTAAGATTACAGCAGGAAAAGGAACATCGCCGGTAGGGGTTGTCGAGAGAAATATTGTTAAAGAAAAATTCGGCGCGAATAAGGGAAAGTTAGTTCCTACACCGATTGGAGAATTAGTCTCAGGGTTTTTGACAGAAAATTTTAAAAATATTGTGGATTACAAGTTCACGGCGAATATTGAAAAGGATTTAGATTTGGTCGCGGATGCGAAATTAGAGCGTGTAAAAATGCTAAAGGATTTTTACGGACCGTTTAGGGATACTGTCTTAATTGCAAATGGAGTAGAACGATATAATAATGCAAGACTCTTAGGGCATGATCCAGAAACTGGGAAACCGATTTATGCAAAAGTTGGAAAAAACGGAGGTTTTATACAACTTGGCGATAATGAGAAAGAGGCGGGAGATAAACCACGATTTGCGCCTCTGCCGAAGAGAAAATCAGTTAAAACGGTAACACTAGAGCAGGCCTTGAAACAGTTAGCTTTGCCGGCTTTGCCGCGCGTTTTAGGAAAGGCACCAGATGGAACGGAACTAATTGCCGCAAATGGGCCGTTTGGGCCATATCTAAAAGGCGGAAAATATAATATTCCGATGAAAGATTATGACCCTTATACTGTTACGTTTGAAGAAGTTTTGCCACTTTACCAGAAAAAAATTGATTCGATGATTGCAGACTGGGGAGAAATCCAGATCATAAACGGAGCATATGGGCCGTATGTAAAAGGTCCAGGGCGACGAAACAATGTAAAAATCCCGAAAGAAACCGATCCAAAAACAATTACTTTAGAACAAGCCGAAGAAATGCTCAAAAATAAACCTAAGGCTACTAGACGTGGTGCAAGAGGTACAAGAAAAACTACTAAAAAAGCCCCGAAGAGAAAAGCTACTAAAAAGTAATTATTGTTGCTTAGAGTGAACCCGAGAAATTATTAACAAAATTTAGGAAAATGCTTTACGACAACGGAAGTGAAGATTTTCCGTTAAAAATTTTGTTAATAATTTCCCGGCGTGAAACGTAGTGCAGCAATAATTACTTTTTAGTGGCTTTCTTCACAGTTATGTTTTTAAAACTTTTTTTAATAATTGTAAAAAATGTGCTACAATAATAGAAGAGAGAGGGTAATTTCATAGTTGACATTATATGTAACTTATGATATTATAGTATAAATTGATATTAATAATAGGGGCGGGATAAGGAAATATACTGATGGATCAAAATGCGGAAATCCTAAAAAATGCAATCTCCGGAAGCCTGAAAATCATTGAACAAGACCGTGAAAAAGAAATCATTTCGCGACGTTTCGGGTTAAACGGAAGTAAAGAAACTCTTGAACAAATTGGCGAAATGTTGTCAATTACGAGGGAAAGAGTTAGACAACTAGAAAAAGCTATTTTAATCCGTCTCCAAATTTCCGCTGAGGAGAATCAAATACCGGAACTTGCAGCAGCCGAGAAAATTCTCGTCCGCAATTTAACCGAAATGGGGAGAGTAGCTAAACTCTCCGATCTCTCTGACAAAGTTTATGGGAAAAAAACGACTGCGCCTGAAAAAACTGGTATTTATTTTATCGCTACTTTTGCAAAAAATTTGACAGTAATCGAAGAAAACGACAAATATAACGCCGCGATTGGAATTGCCGAGTATGGCGATGCCTTAGCTATTAAAAATAAAGTTGACGAGATTGTGAAAATTATAAAGAATCATAAATCCCCGATGACTTTAGACCAACTTGACAATGAACTAAACTATGAACATCCTGACCACATTAAAGCCGTAGCGTCAATTTCCAAGTTACTTGCTAATTTGAACGGAATTTGGGGACTTTCTAAGTGGCCTTCTGTCAACCCAAAAAACATCCGCGACAAAATATTTGTAATTTTGGAAGCAAAAAAAGAACCTATGCATTTTTCGGATATTGCTAAGGAGATAAAAGAATCTAATTTTAAGCGAAAAGACGTGACAATTCAAGCGATCCATAACGAGTTAATTAAAGATTCCCGTTTTATCTTGATTGGACGAGGAATCTATGCACTTTCTTCTTGGGGATATAAAAAGGGAACTATTGCGGATATCATAAAATCTATTCTCGAGAAAACTTCAGAGCCATTGACACGTGAAGAAATCGTTAAACAAGTCCTAAAAGTACGAAAAGTAAAGGAAACCACGATTCTCTTAAATCTGCAAAACAAATCATTATTTAAGAAAGTTGACAAAAACTCTTATACTTTAGCCGCTTAATTGTATGATATAATATTTCCATGGAAGCGGTTATACACTTTATTTTAATGCCAATATTCTGGATTCCGGTTGTGGGAATTCTGGCTTTTTTGACATATCGTAATTACAAAAAATTGAATAAACTAAAAATTTTGAATGTCGACTCGGTACTTTTGATGCTCGAGATTCCGCGTACAAATGATAAAAAAGAGCTCGCGGCAGAACAGCTGTTTGCTTCGCTCCATGGTATATTGAGAGATAAACAGGAGTTAAAAAATTCTGGAGGGGTACAGGAACATTTATCGTTTGAGATTGTATCTACCGCTGGACAAATTCGTTTTTATGTCTGGACGCCAAAAGTATTGCAAAGCTTTGTTGAAGGACAAATTTATTCACAGTACCCCACAGTACAGATTTATAAAATGAATGAGGATTATGTTGATGACCGAAGTAAATATCCGATTAATTATTCTGCAGAACTAGGTTTAATTGATAACGAAGCTTTACCGATAAAGACCTTTGATAATTTCGAAGTAGATCCACTGGCTGGTATTACCGGTACGCTCGCAAAATTAAATGCTGATAAATCGGAAGAGCTATGGATTCAGATTCTAGCTCGACCAATCCCAGATGATTGGCATAAAGATACAACTGATAAATGGATAAAACGAGTAAAATCTGGTAAAAAAACGCTATTTGCGGGAACTGGTATTGATTGGACTTGGATTATCGAGGCGTTTGCGGCGCTGTTTAGGCCTCCGGCTGGAGGGACAAACTCCGAGGTTAAAATAGAACTATCTGAGCGTGATAAAACGCGCGTTGCTAAGGCCGAAGAAAAGGCAACAAAATTGGGTTATGAGGTAAAAATTCGTTTAGCTTATTTGGGTCAAAACGAGACAGATGCTAAATTAAATATTCAAGCCCTAGTAGGAACTTTTAAACAATATAACTCAACAAATCTTAACGGTTTTAAACAGTTGGGCGGGAGTTTTAACCCTGCCGACTTAGACGCTTATAAAATGCGCCAATTCTCTTCACGCGGTTTTATACTAAATATTTCGGAATTAGCTTCGGTCTATCACTTACCGCATACTTCCGTAGAAACCCCTAATATTGTTTGGGCATCTTCAAAAACAGCGGAACCCCCGGCAAAATTGCCAGTTATCACAGGTGATATTTCGGTTGACGAAAACATCTCGGCTTTTGGGCTAACTAATTTCCGGGGGATTAATCATCAATTCGGGTTGCTACGCCGTGACCGGTCGCGACATGTTTACATTATCGGACAAACTGGGGCAGGGAAAAGTGGCCTACTCGAGCTTATGGCTCTTTCGGATGTTTTTTATAATCAGGGCTATTGCATTATTGACCCGCATGGTGATTTCGCAATTGATAATCTAAGATTTATACCAGAATCGAGAGTTCGCGATGTGGTTTATTTTAATCCAGCAGATACAGCTTTCCCTGTTGCGTTTAACCCGTTAGAGATTTCAGACCCAGCCAGAAAACCAAACATATGTTCAGAGGTAATTGGGGTACTTAAACGAATGTTTGGAGATTCTTGGGGACCAAGACTTGAACATATTCTTCGTTACACTCTTCTTGCGCTTCTAGACCGCCCAGAGACTACACTTCTTGACATTTCGCGACTACTGACAGATAAAGATTTCCGCAAAGAAACGCTTGAATATTGCAAAGATGTAACTATATTGCAATTTTGGAAACATGAATTCGGGCAATGGAACGAAAAGCAAGTCAACGAGTCTATCGCTCCAGTTTTGAATAAAGTTGGAGCGTTTACGGCAAACCCAATTATCCGCAATATTATTGGGCAGCCAAAATCTTCTTTTGACATTAGAAAAATTATGGATGAAGGAAAAATTTTAGTAGTTAATCTTTCTAAAGGGCTTATAGGCGAAGACAATGCGGCTATTCTTGGCTCGTTCTTAGTAACGAAGGTTCAATTAGCAGCGATGTCCCGTTCCGACATTCCGGACGTAAAAGATCGTAGACCATTTTATCTTTATGTAGACGAGTTCCAAAACTTTGCGACGGATTCTTTTGCGGTAATATTGTCAGAGGCACGAAAATATGGATTAAACCTAACTGTAGCAAACCAATATGTCTCGCAAATGACAGATTCAGTTAGGGATGCTGTTTTCGGAAACGTCGGAACAACAATCTCGTTCCGTGTTTCGGCAGATGATGCCCCGGTGCTCGTAAAGCAGTTCGAGCCGACTTTTGAAGTGTCCGATCTTCTTCAGCTTAATAACCGACACTTCATCATTTCAATGATTATAAACGGCGAAAAGGTTCCAGCTTTTTCAGCAACAACACTATCTATACCGGACACGCCTAAGGATAATTTAGATGCAATCATCGCACATTCACGTGAGTACTTTGCAAGACCACGGCTCGAAGTAGAAAAAGAAATCAGAGAGACAATTGAGCAATCCGAAAAATATAAGAAGGAATTGCATGATTCGGGACGGCAAGATAGCCCGCGCTTATCTGTCCATACTTCTGAACAGCCTGTTTTTATGCCTATTCAGAGGGTTTCAAATAGTTTAGCCGAACAAAAACCGAACTTTAAAACCCCTCAGGCAGATTTCCGACGACAAAATATTAGTCCAAATACCGCTGAAGGCAAAGAAAGGCCTGGGTTAAAGGATTTAGCGAGACTAGCCGAAGAACAGGGTAATAGTAAAGTAAGTTTCGTCAGCAAGACGAAAGAGAGCGGGAAAAAAGGGAAAAACAGTCGAAAAAATAACCGCGCTAACGACAGGAGAGGGAAAACCCAATCTGAAAAGAAGACTTCTACCCCTGTAGTTCCCCCTGTTAAACCAGAGGTAGTCTATCAGGAAAAATCAACTATTGAGATAAAACCTTCAGGCAAGCCTCTTTCTCTATCTACACCTATAAAAAGAACAGAAAATTTTGCCGACAAAGACAACTCGGCAGATGGATTCTTGGCGATAAAACACTAATATAAGCAGGAAAACGTCTAGTAAGAAGAACTGGACGTTTTTTGTTTGATGGAATTATGTAAATGATGATGCGTGGTTTTAAGCATAAGCAATGTCGCACAATATAGATTTTAAGCCATAAGCATTTTGAATTTTAGACGATTAATCTATCGTCTTTCAGGGTAAAAGTCTGTTAGGCGAGCGGGAATTAGTGCCTATTTGATATTTTTATAGATCTACTTTTGTAATATTTTCATACAATATTTAACCCTCAAAAGTATCTCACTCAGTCCCTTCAAACACTCGGATGCCATCCGGCTACAGTAGATCTTGCTCGAAAACTCAAACTCATCCTGGATACTGAAGAGCCACAAAAAATTAACTAAGTTTAACATATATATTTTTTAAAATTTCTAAGCTAAATATCAACGTAGCAAGTTTCACCAAATAGTCAGATTTTGTCGGATTTTTGGCCAAAATTTTTAAATTTGACATTTCCCCGTTTTATTTCCCTTTTAATTCCCTTTCTCTGTTATTGCGGCATTTCAATACGCGCTTATATAATTTTATACATTAAAATAACTGAACAAAAACCGAACAGAAGAAGGGGACGGTGGAATCGAACAAAAACCGAACAACGCTATTTTATGAAGTTCTTGATAGATGATAGCGCTTTCTCTAGATAATAAAGGTTAGACAAAGGCAACTCATATTCGCCAATCAGTTCCTCAACATGGCCAGAAAAGCCGCGTTTATAAGCATATACCCCGTAATCCGCTGGGTGAGTATTGATATTTTCTGGTATACCATAGAAATTATAGCGCTCGTATCCGCCCTTAATCGCGCGGCGAATCATCTCCCATTGTAGAACATACTGGCCATCAAATTTCATATAAGCTTCGTTATTCCCTCCAAAAAGGTGGAGAATTTCTGGTTGCAAAGTCATAAACATACCACTTGCGAGTACAACATCTTCATTTTTCGCATCTGGAAAGGATTGTTTAATTTTTTTCATTTTACCATTTATCGACTTAATCGCATCGGAGCGAATCTTTTTTTCTTTAGGGTTTTGTGGTTTCTGACTCTCGACACTTTTTAGTTTTTCATTAAGACTTCTTAGGCTTTTTTGAGGATTAATAACTGCTGAAACATACTCAATACCTTTAATTGGCGCAAACAATTCAAACATTTTATCAAAATATTCGAAATTACGAATTGAAAATCCTTTTCTTTTTGCGGTTTCTGCCAATATCCCATAAAATGATTCTAGCTCTTCACGATGAAGATCTTTGACTCTTATACCAAAATCAAGAGCCTGGGTAAGACGATGGCGAGTATGAGGCCCCATATTATTAAGAATAGTTGTTTCATTTTTATTTTTTACCGGGAGAACGAATTGCCAAGTAACCTGTGAGACATCTTTTATAAACTTGCTTTTTTTAAAGCCTAATTTCTTCAGGTTAGAGACTATCGCACCATTATCTTTCCCCCCAGAAACGATATTCCCGTCTATATCTCTTTCTATTAATTCTAAGTTCGGATCCATGCGGAAAATATAACCTTTTTCCTGGCGAAGAAATTTTTTAATGTTTAAGATGAAGAATTTTAATAATTTATTATCGTTATAATCCAGTAAGATACCTCTTGGCGAATAGTAATCATAACCCCAGCGTCTCTTAGTGCCACGAATCATGGCTGCAGCAATTGTTTTATTACTACTATTTTTTACGCCAAGATAGAAAATTTTAGCGTTTTTATGAAGACGGCTAATTTCCGGGGCCGACATGAAACATTTCATGGGCGACGAATTCCAATATGCGCGATATTCCTTTTCTGTTAGTTTTGTAAATCTCATTTTTTCTCCATTTTTAGTTTGCGTTTAATCTTGCCGCTAATGCGATTTGTGGCATATTTTACTGGGTTAATTATAGCCTTAAACCCACCAACATATTCTTCAACTTCGCCATGGAAGCCCTTTTTAGCGTTCAAAAGATTATTATCTTCTGAAAAAATACCATCAACGCCATAAAAATTTACTCTTTTTTGGCCACGTCGCAAGCATTCTTCGATCTGCCAACCCTTAATGGCAGTAATACCGTTATACTTCTTAAGATGACCAATAGTCCCCGCAAGAAAGGCGACAGATTCATTTTTATGCCAAATATCTAGCTCACTAGAAACAGTTTCGCCGGTATCTTTCAACCTTGCTTCCACGAAAGAGGCTTGGTCACCGAAAGCTTCCCAAAAATCCTCGAAATATTTTAAACTTCTAGTTTTAATATGATTTTTTGCATTACTCTCTTGTAACGGAATTATCCATTTTTTAAGTTCTGCTTTATCCTTCAGAACATAAATGTCAAGATTACGCTTAGTTTGATGATATTTTTTGCGCGTGCTAGAGTTAAAACTAAGTTCCGCTTCTCTCATATCGTGGATAGAACTAAGGTCTTTCACAAACATCCAACGCAGAGCCTTAAATTCCAGTTCTTTAGAGAAACCCATATGATGAAAGCCATTGCTACTAAACGTATGGAATAGTTCATTTTGATCAAACGAGCGCAAGATATTGCCTTTATCATCTCTTACCGAAAGTAAAACCGGGGGATAGATTTCAATTTCTAGTATAGCCCGTGCCTTGCAAAAGGAGAGTAGATTCTTTAAAAAGAAATCTACTATGTCGCGATTATTCCAATCTAAAAGAGGTCCGTTCTGAAGCCAAGCTTCTCGGTCTTTCTCAACTAGAAGCCCCACAGCAAGCACTTTTTCGCCGTCTTTAATCCCTACTAAATAAGTAGAATAGCCCATTTTGCGACGCAATGCATCCCTTTGTACCGACTGCATAAAATTACTATATATAGAATTATCTGCGTAGTTAGTAAATTCCTCTGGGCTGATGAGTTGAAATTTCATGATTCCCTCTTTGATTTTTGAATTAGTAGATTAATTTTGCGTAGCCAGCGATAAAATAGATAGCGGAGACGCTTGACGGGAATATCGTAAGTTCCTGAATAATATCTCGCTTCGCCAGCAAACATCTTTTTGAAGGCGGTAAAGCCAGCCCAAGGATGATCTATCGGCGCATCGTCGGGAGCTATACCCCAAAAGTCAAAAGCTACGAGTTTTTTATCCCAGGCATCTAAAATGGCCTGGATAGTAAGTATACCATTAGCGTTTAATTTGGCAAAATTTTTATCTGATGCTGCTTGCATATAATACCGAGTTTCCTCATCGTCGAAAACAAGGACGGCAGCGATAACTTTATCTTGAAATTTTGCCAAATATAAAGTAGAAAACTCCTGTTCTAATTCTTTGACTAAATATTTTTCGCTAAAAGGCTGGATATTTTTTGCCTGAAAAGTTTTTTTCTGTAAATCGACTAGGTATCGAATATCGGATAAGTTTTTACTTTTTATAATTTCAATGCCTTTTTTGCTATGGGTATTGTAATAGCCGCGTAATCGGCGAGGAAATAATTGTAAAAGTTTTTCTTTTTCTTCAGGAAGATCCAATACCCAGGTTTCTGCTGGATCGATATCTTTACTTTTGATAGCGCCGAAGCCTTTTAAATATTTTTGCGAAAAGAAAATTGTCGGCTCAATTCTAATAAAAATGGCTTTTTCTCTCTTAGCAAGTTTTTTGAGTCTAGCTAAGGCTGGGCGAAGCTGATAGTAGTTAGCTAAATACGGACCATATGGGACAAACAGATATTTTCCAATCGGGGTGTTTTCAATGACTGCAAGAAAAGAATAATTATCACTACGAATGGTAATAGTTTTTTTGCCAAGCTTTTTCTGAAAATTCTCCCACAGTTCAGATTGCAAAATATTATTATCTTCAGATACAAACATGGATGGGTCTGCACTGCTTAGTGGTATATGAGTGACCTCTTTATGCATATTTTTCCTTTGTTGTTTATTATAGCACTTTTTTACTATTTCCAATAGGCACGGCCATCGACACGAACATCAATATATTCGAAATCAGTAATTCCCTGTCCTTCTAAATAACGAATCATGTGATCAGCGTCTTCAGCTGAAACACCAGCACCACGATCAGTCAACATTTTAATATAGCCTGAATAATTTTCCAAATAAAAGTCTACTTCACGAATAGAGCCGGTCGGAAGAACGGCCTTTTTAGGAGTAAAACCGAGAATACGCAGCTCTGTTTCAACCTGGCCGATATATTCATTCATACGCGACGTGAGTCTACCGCCCGTTGCGGTCGCATCTTCATCTATTACTTCAATAGTAGGAGAATATGGGAC
>JAZUNK010000046.1:0-14326 GCA_045604085.1 Candidatus Nanosyncoccus sp.
TAAATAATATTATCGGTACACTTCCGAAATAAGACATAATCAGAATGAAGGAAAAATATGAAATTATATAATACCGCGAGTAAAAAAATAGAAACTTTTAAGCCAATCGGCGAAATAGTAAAAGTTTATACTTGCGGGCCAACAGTTTATAATTTTCCACATATCGGAAATTATGCGGCATATACATATTGGGATTTGTTAATAAGGACTTTAATAGCAAACGGCTATAAAGTAAAGAGAGTTTTGAACCTGACTGATGTTGGGCATTTAGTTTCAGATGGAGATGAGGGCGAAGACAAGTTAGAGAAGGGTGCAGCGCGCGAAGGAAAAACGCCGTTTGAGATTGCGGAATTTTATATTAAAGTATATCTGGACAATTACAAGGCAATGGAATTTCTCCCAGCAGATATTCTAGCACGTGCGACAGATTACATTGAGGCGGACATGCAGGCGGTAGATTTAATGACCAAACGAGGGTTTACTTATGAAACAACTGACGGGGTTTATTTTGATACTTCGAAATTTACCGATTATGCAAAGTTTGCGCATCTCGATTTAAGCGGGTTGCAGGCGGGTGCAAGAGTTGGCTTTTCCGCCGAGAAACGGAATGCCTCGGATTTTGCGGTCTGGAAATTTATTCAGCCTGGAGAAAAACATGTGATGAGGTGGAATTATTTGGGGCGTCCAGGATACCCGGGGTGGCACTTAGAGTGTTCTACAATTATCCATGAAACTCTAGGCGAGCCGATCGATATTCATACTGGAGGAATTGACCATGTCCCAATCCACCATACGAACGAAATTGCGCAATCTTATGCAGCGTACGGACACGATTTATCGCGTTATTGGTTACATTGCGATTTTATTACGATTGATGGGCAGAAAATTTCTAAATCACTAGGAAATACTTATACTCTAGAAGATTTAGCGGAGAGAGGCTTCTCGCCGATGGATTATAAAATGTGGCTTCTTTCGGGACATTACCAGGGGACGCGAAATTTTACTTTTGAATCATTAGAAGGAGCGAAGAACAGGAGGTTAGCTTGGCGGAATCGGATCGCTGAATGTTACCAGCATGAAATTATTGGAGATAAAAATGTTTTTGGTCGAATATTAGATTCGGTGTCTAATAATTTAAATTCAGCAGAAGCGTTTATGTTAATAGACTCTTCAGTACTTAGCTTAGATGATTGGCAAAAAGTCGATGAATTATTTGGGTTGAGGCTGATTGTTGACACACCGGATGTTTCGGATGAAGTCTACCCCCTAATTAGAGAGCGACAAAAAGCACGCGATGAAAAGAACTTTACTCGTTCGGACGAAATCCGTGATGAATTATTGAAACGAGGGATTATTATTCGAGACACAATAAATGGCCCAATTTGGGGTTATAGTAATTAATCTTTTTGATAATAGCGCGAAAGGAAGGAATCCTTATATTCCTGAAAGGTGTCGTTTAATAAGCTTTCACGAATTTTGTCGACGGTATGAACAATAAAATATTCATTATGAATACTTGCAAGAACTTTTGCAGTAATTTCGTCAGTTTTAAACAAATGATGAAGATAAGCTCGCGTGTAATTTTTACAACATTCACAGTCACAATCTTCCATAAGCGGACTAAAATCGTGTCTATATTTTGCATTTTTGATATTGATGCGGCCATCTAGAGTGTAGAGTGAACCGTTCCTGGCCATGCGTGTTGGGCCAACACAATCAAAAGTATCGCATCCAAATTCAGCGCCAATAAACAAATCAATTGGCTCTTGCCCCATACCGAGGAGATGACGAGGTTTATTTTCGGGGAGAATACTATTTACAGTTTTTAGCATTTCGTCCATGCCGTCGGCGGGAAATACACCGCCCGTACCGAAGCCATCAACGGGCTTAGAGGCACAATATTTCGCCGACTCGGCGCGGAGGTCGTTAAATGTTCCGCCCTGGACTACGGCATAAAGAAATTGCTCTACATGGCAAGGGTCCTGTCCGAACACCTTTTCTTCGGGGCGCGTCCGGCCGGCCCGTCGCCACGGGCGGCCGGCGCTACACCTCGCGCTGCCGCGCTCCGGACCCCCTTCAGAAAAGGTATTCTGGCCACCCTTGCCAGCTACTTCTTTTTTTATCTTCTCATGCTCAGCGACGCAGCGGTCGAGCCAACGGTGAGTGCGTTCCATAGCTCTTTTCATATCATCGTAGGATTCGGATTTAGCGAGATGATCAAAAGCCATGTGAATATCGGCGCCGATTTTCCATTGGTCGCGCATTGAAGATTCTGGCGTCATTTCAAAATTGGTACCGTCAATATGAGATTTAAATTTTACTCCGTGCTCAGAAATTTTAACATTAGGTAAACTAAAGATCTGGAAGCCACCAGAATCGGTAAAAGTTGGTTTATGCCAAGAGCTAAATTCAGCAAGACCACCAGCTTCCTCTATTAAGTTGGAGCCGGGGCGGAGAATTAGATGATATGTGTTCGCAAGGATGGCTTGAGAACCAAGTTCATTCATCTCTTTCATCGTCAAAGCTTTGACAGTTGCGCGAGTAGCAGCACCAACGAAAGCTGGCGTTTTGATATCGCCGTGAGGAGTATGAATTACGCCGACTCGAGCTAAGCCATCGCGTTTTTTTATTTCAAAAAATTTCTGGGCGGATCCTGCCGGATCTTCTCCCTCCCCAAAATTTTTGCTTCGCAAAACATTTTGGGGTCCCCTTCCAAGTCCGTCACCCGCCCATGCAACATCTTTTTCTAACATATCAACATCGAATCTCCATAACTTAGAAAATTATACCTTTCTTTAACGGCATAATCATAGGCGTTATGTAATTTTTCCCAACCGGCGAATGCGGAGGCGAGCATGAGGACGGTAGATTTCGGAGCATGGAAGTTAGTCAAGAGTGCGTCGACAATTTTAAATTCAAAACCGGGATAAATAAAAATATCGTCTTCGCCTTCGGTTTTACCGGTTTTGGCATAATATTCCAAAGTTCTAGCAACGGTAGTACCTAAAGCGATAATACGTCCGTTCTTTGTGGCCGATATTGCCGTTAGAGTATCTTCTGGAATATGGAACCATTCAGAGTGCATTTTATGGTCTTCGACTTTGTCGGAGCGAATTGGCAAAAATGTGCCAAGGCCGACGTGGAGAGTGAGATATTTTATAATTACACCTTTTTCACGGAGCTTTTCGAGCAATTCGTCGGTCATGTTAAGACTAGCGGTCGGAGCAGCGGCGGAACCCATGTGGCGGGCCCAAACGGTTTGGTAACGTTTTTTATCGGCTTCAGTTGCAGAACGGTGGAGATATGGAGGTAAGGGAACTGTGCCATATTTTTCGGCGAGTTCGGCGAGTGGAGTTTTTGATTCGATCTCCGCAATACCATTGCCGAGGATCTTCTTGACCATAATCTCGACGGGTCCTGCCGGACCTTCTCCCTCCCCAAAATTTTTGCTTCGCAAAACATTTTGGGGTCCCCTTCCAGGTCCGTCACCCGTCGATGTCACATTAGCAGAATTATCTGTGGCTAGTTTTTGGGGCTCGTCACGAATAATCACTAGTTTATCGTCCTCATGTAACTTACCGCGGTACATGACGCGCTGAGGTTCGTCGCCATGTTTTTCGAGAACGACGAGTTCGCGTTTTCGGCCGTCAGGAAGCTCGCAAAAGAGGCGAGATTGCATAACGCGAGTATCATTTAAAATTAAAACATCGCCAGGATTGAGAAAATCGGCAAGATTTTTATAATAAGAATCTTTTATCGCTCCGGTTTTTCGATCAAGAACAAGAAGGCGAGTCGAGCCACGTTCCTCGGGCGGAAACTTCGCGATACGATCTTCAGGCAAATCATAATTATAATCAGAAACCAACATATTGCTATATTATACCATAATTTATATTTCTAACAAGCCGCGGCTACTAAAATTAATTCGCACAGATGCCTAGTTTTAAATCTGAAACTAAGCCGATAGCTTTAAGATAGTGCTCCAGTGAATCGTAACGTCCATTATTATATTTTCCGGTGGCTATTTCCGTAGCTGGACCAACACCAACGTAACGATAGTGCCAAGTTTCATAAAGTCCGGTGGAACCATTTTCGTCTACATTCGGTGAATCATCCATTGATCCACCCGCCCATTCTTCTGGAAAACGATCAATGAAGCCATATTTATAAGAATTAGCATATAACCATTGCCAATCAATGTGTTGAGAATAAGTGTCGGTATTAAGCGAAGTCCCATAGACAGGGTCGAGCAAATCGCAAGTCAATCCAGTATGATGATCGGAAGTGCCCGTGGCAGCACAAAGCCGTCCACAAGTCGTTCCTCGTGCGCGATAACAAGATCGCGTTTCTAAGGTATGGCCGGGATATTCCTCTTTATAAGCTTTAACCATCTCGTTTAAGTGTATAGCTGCTTCCGAATCTAAAAGATTGTCACCATTATAAGGGTTCCCCTCAACAATGCCATAAAGCGACGAAACGCTGACTAGCTCAGAACGTCTCGCGTCGATAAAATCAGTCGTTACTTTAAAATTAGGATTGATTAGCATTAAATATCCATATTTGATAGTGCAGTTTTCTGACGGAATATTTGTGATTGGCTGTGGAATCGAGACAGAGTCATTATCTTTTACTATATTATTTTCTTCCTCATTATTTTCTGGTGTCAACACTTCTTCTTGTTCTGAGGGTACATTAGGTTCAGTTTTTTCACTAACCGTCTCGCTGATATTATCTATTTCTTTTTGTGAAATATTTTGTTTAAAAATAAAATTGAGTGCTAAAAAAACAACCACCGCCAAGAGGCATGCAGCACCTGCACATATAACGATAGTTATTATCCTTTTCTTCTTCACTGAATTGACTTTCTTGTGCATTTTACCCCTTTTTATTATGTTGTGTTGATCGGGTAGCCAAATCGCGAGCAATTTGTTTACCATATCTTTCTTCTTCAGAAAAAATGCAACCGCAATATTTTTGCATATACATTCCGGCCTCGCGAGCTTTTGTCTGCCCCTCACGAAAACCGACACGAAAATCGCGATATAAAAACTTAATACCAGATTGCTCGGCAAGTCTTTCACAAACTTTTTTCAACTCTTCATGTTTTTGATAGGGCGAGACAAGTAAAGTTGTAGTAAAAGCATCATAGCCATTTTCGATCGCAAAACGGACTGTTTCGCCTAGACGTTTTGGATAACAATAATTGACGCAACGATTGGGAATATCGGAAACCACGTTCCTACAAAATTCATCTAGTCCATATTCTTCTTTTAAAATTAGCTCGGCTTTAATCTTTTCAGCATAATCTTTTAAGCAATCGCGACGGGTTTTGTATTCGACGTAGGGATGAATATTTGGATTATACCAAAATAGTGTCGGCTCGATTCCTTCGGCGCGCAAACTGTCTATACAATAAACACTGCATGGTGCACAACAAGTGTGCATTAATAATTTCATTTACATAATTATACCATTTATGCTACAATAAATCTATAAGGAGGTTTATGTCTAGACAAATCGGGACAGATTTTAGAACTTTTATCAAGTTTTGGCTGGTGCCATTAATTATTTTAGGAATACTATTTTTCTTATACAAAGCAGCGACTGGATTAATTATTATCGGTATTTCTATCTTTCTAGCTCTAGCACTAAGGCCGCTGGTCAGAAAAGTAAATGATTTTTTTGTTAAACATTTCGGGGCCGAAAAGAAGCACCAGACGCTATCAGCAGTTTTTGCTTATTTAATTGTAGTAATTGTTATTGGGGGAATTATTGCAATTATCGGTCCAGTAGTTGTTAATGAAACTGCCAAATTCGTTCAACATATGCCAGAAACCTTTGAATCAGCATTTGGTGGATGGGAGGGAATTAATGAGTTCGGCAAGAATATAGGAATCGAAAATCTTCAAAACGAAATCACGAGTGCCCTAACAAGCTTGTCTAATAATATGCTTGGTGTTCTAGGAGATAACCTCGTTTCTAGCGTGAGTGGAGCGGCGGACATCATAATGAAAGTCGTGTTAGTTTTGGTGTTAACTCTATTATTCTTACTTGAAGGTCCAGAAATGATGGATGCGCTATGGAAAAATCTTGGTTCTGGGGAAGACAAAAAAACAACTGTAGTTGCACGAGAAATAATCTCAAAAATGGCAAATGTAGTTTCGACCTACGTCTCGAGACAAGTTATCGTAGCAATTATTGACGGGTGCGCTTCGATGACGATTGTATTCATACTTTCGTTAATACTTAGATTTTCACCTAGTCTTGCTATCCCAATGGGGATGATTACGATGCTCTTCTATTTAATTCCAATGTTCGGACAATTTATTGGCGGAACACTAGTTACAGTCCTACTATTCTTCTCTAACCCAATTGCGGCAGCAATTTTCGCGGTTGTATATATTATATACGCACAAATTGAAAATAATATTATTTCGCCTAAAATACAGGGCGACGCTTTGAATTTGCAACCAGTAGTTATTCTTTGCGCAATCGTGATTGGAATGTATATGTTTGGTTTACTTGGCGCAATCATTGCAATCCCAATCGCCGGGTGCATACGAGTTTTAATTGAGGATTATCCAAAAATAATAGCCATTAGAGAATAAAAATGACAAAAGAAAATCAAAAAGAAACAAGCGAAAGCTTTTCTGTTAAAAAGGTCTTTAAAAAGCCCTTATTGGTTATTCTTTTTGTTTTGATGAATATCTTAGTAATTGCGATGGCTGGTTTTTCTGAATTCGGAAATTCTAAGACCGCCGCAGAGCTGACCGAGATTAAAATAAATTGGTGGCTCCTCATTCCGGCTGTATTATGTTTTGTAATAGCAATTATTATAGAAATATATAAATATGTATTAATGATTCGAAGGGTCGCCGAAGAGAAGAAAATTGAAATAAAAAATGAATGGAAGTTAGCGCGAAGAACCGTGCTATTAGGACGTTATTATGATAATATAACTCCCGCGGCGGTTGGTGGTCAACCTTTTCAAATTTATTATATGCGAAAAAACAGCAAATTGAACAATGGTACCTCTACATCAATTCCGATGTTTGGGATGATATCCCTACAGATTGCTTTTATTATCATTGCGCTAATTTGCTTTTTATTTGGCGGAGTCGCAAGAGACTATCCGGCATTAGTTATTACGGCCTGGATTGGTCTTTTGTTTTATGCATTTTGGCCAGTGATGGTTTTTGGGACCATTTTATTCCCGAAAGTTATTGCAAAGATTATCAATTTTGGAGTAAAAGTATTAGCAAAAATAAAAATTGTTAAAAATCGCGAAGAAAAAATAAAACAAGTTGAGAAAGAAGTGAAGGAATACGCCGATTCTGTTAAGATGATTTTAAAAAACCGTAAATTATTTTTACGAGTAATTATACTGTCTTTGATTTTTAACTTGTTAGTTGCGATTATCCCATTTTTTGTCTTAACAGCCTTTGGTGGAAGTATGGACTTTTGGGCAAGTCTCGGAACAACTATCGCTATTATGAGTGCAGTTTACTTTATTCCAACTCCGGGCAATTCTGGAGCAGCCGAAGGTACATTTTTCATTGTATTTTCAGCACTTTCTTCCGGTTACGTTTTTTGGGCAATGCTTATCTGGCGATTCTTTTCATATTATATATATATAATAATGGGGTTAATTATATATTTAAGGATGCATTTTGAGAAAAAACGTGGTAGAATAGAGTGATGTATGTTAAAATTGTTTAGATATTTAAAGCCTTATTGGTGGCAGGTCTTGGTTTTAATTTTTGCCACAGCGATTCAGGTTTATACTACACTTAGATTACCCGCACTAATGGCCCACATTATAAATGACGGCATTGTACCAGGAAATACAGACTATATTTGGCAAACTGGCCTCAGGATGATTGGCCTTGCTTTAATATCTGCAGTTGGATCCTTAATCTCTAGCTATTTTGCAGCGCGAATCGGATCGAATTATGCACGCGATATTAGAACAGCAGTGTTTACAAAAATTATTAATTTCAATGTTCTGGATATAAAAGATTTCAGCACAGCATCGCTTCTTACCCGTACGACTAACGACGTCAACCAAGTGCAAATGACTACTATTATGATACTTTCGATGATGCTTCGAGCGCCACTGTTTTGTATAATCTCAATCGTAATGGCGGTCCAAACCGCTCCGGATATGTCTTGGATTATCTTAGTTGGAGTCACGGCAATACTCGGCTCGGTCATCCTTATTATGTCCCTTGTAATTCCGAAATTTAAGATTTTTCAGACGATGATTGACAAAGTGACACTAATTACACGAGAAAATTTAACCGGTCTTAGAGTAGTACGTGCTTTTAATAACGAAAAGGTCGAGCGAAAGAAATTTAGAAAAACGAACGACACTTTAACAAAACTAATTATCTTTATAGATAAAATACTAGAATTACAAAATCCGTTAATAAATATAATTTTTAACGGAACCACCTTACTTTGCTCATGGGTAGGAATATCACTTCTTTCTAAAAATTTTGCATATCTTGGAAACATGACAGCTTTTGCGCAATACGTTACACATGTGATGATGTCATTTTTGATGATGTCGATGTTGTTTGTTTCTTTACCGCGTGCAAATGTTTCGGCCCAAAGAATAAACGAGGTGCTTGCTAAAAAATCTAAAATCACATGGAGAGAAAAAACGAATGGCGTTGCCGAAAAAGTGGCATCTGTTGAATTTAAAAACGTTGATTTTTCTTATCCCGGAGCAGCCGAAAAAGTATTAGACCAAATCTCCTTCAAAGCTAAAGCCGGCGAAACAGTAGCATTCATAGGGTCGACCGGCTCAGGAAAATCAACTTTAATCAATCTCGTTCCGAGATTTTATGAAGTGACGAGCGGGGAAGTACTCGTCAATGGAATTCCGGTAAAAGAATATAATAAAGAAGATTTAATAAAGAAAATCGGTTTTGTACCACAGAGAGGGATGTTGTTTTCGGGGACAATTCGATCTAATATAAAGTTTGGCGCGCCGAATGCGAGCGATGAGCAAATGCGAAAAGCAGCCCGAATTGCTCAGGCTGAAAACTTCATTGAAAAACTGCCCAAAAAGTATGATTCTTTTATCGCGCAGGGCGGAACTAACGTTTCCGGAGGGCAAAAACAGCGCCTTTCGATCGCGCGAGCAATTTGCAAAAATCCAGACATTTTTATTTTCGATGATTCTTTTTCGGCGCTTGATATGAAAACGGACGCGAAGCTCCGAAGCGCACTAAAAGACGTAACTGAAACCGCCGCAGTCCTAATCGTTGCACAGAGAGTAAGCACGATTCGTGATGCGGACCAAATTGTTGTTTTAAATAACGGCAAAATCGTCGGGAAGGGGAAACACCTTGATTTGATTAACAGTTGTAAGGTCTATCGCGAAATAGTTAAATCCCAATATTCAGAACGTGAGTTTAACGAAGAAGTCAAAAAGGCGGAGAAGTTGCTCGTTACCGATAGGACGAGTAATGAGGGAACGAGCCAAAGGAGGGCGTATGCCTAAACCGAATAATACGAATGAAAAGCCAAAAAGTATGATATCTTCTTTTAGAGTTTTTCTTAAGTCTATTAAGAAATATCGTTTTCCAATTATTATTTCGATAGCTCTAACTATTGGTTCAGCGATTTTAGGTTTATTTATTCCGAAAATTTTAGGCGACATGACTACTATCGCAGTAAATAGTTATCCTGATTTAGATTGGAGTGCGCTTGGAGAAAAGGCAATTATTACGATAATTCTATTTTGCTCGTCGGCGGCTTTAGGTTACGGTCAAGCTTATATATTGGCCGTAACAACCGCAAAATACACTAAAGAACTACGAGAACAAATTTTAGAAAAGATCTTTAAAATGCCGATTGCATATTTTGACAAGCATCAATACGGAGATACTCTATCAAGAATGGCGAATGACGTAGACGTTCTTACTACGTCTATGTCGCAAGAAATTGCTGACCTCTCGATGAGTTTTACGACCTTAATCGGCGTAATGGCTATTATGCTTTCGATCAGTGTTCCACTGTCCTTAATTTCATTTATCGTCGTGCCAATCTCGGTGTTAGTTGTTGGGCAAATTATGAAATTCGCCCAAAAATATTTCCGCGAACAACAAAATACGCTCGGGGTTTTAAATAGTAAAATTGAAGAAGATTATTCTGGAGAAATTGTTATCAAGTCCAATTCTTATGAAGATGATGCTTTGATTGATTTTACAAAAACGAACGAAAAATTAGCTACAGTAACAAGAAAAGCGCAAGTTTTTTCCTCGTTGTCTTTTCCGGTTACTCACATTTTTACAAATTTAGGTTATGTTGCAGTTTGTGTACTTGGAGGAATTTTTGTAATCGAAGGGCGAATTAATATTGGCGATATCCAGGCTTTCATTCAATATGTTTCACGCTTCAATAGACCTATAACAGAAATTGCTTCGACTACTTCAACTTTGCAATCTCTACTCGCGGCGAGCGAAAGAATTTTTGAGTTCTTGAACGAAAAAGAAGAAGAGCCAGATTTAATTCCGGCGAAAACTATCGAAAACGTAAAGGGAGAAGTTGAATTTCATGATGTAAATTTTGGATACGTTGAAGGGCGACCGATCATTCGTAATTTTTCGGTAAAAGTAAAACCAGGAATGAATGTGGCAATTGTAGGACCAACCGGAGCAGGGAAAACAACCTTAATTAATCTTCTAATGCGATTTTACGATCCAACATCTGGATATATTACAATCGATGGAGTTCCAACAAAGGAGATGAAACGGGCGGATGTAAGAAAATTATTTGGTATGGTTTTACAGGACACCTGGTTGTTTAACGGTTCGGTTGAAGAAAACTTAAAATACGGCAACCAGACTGCAACATCAGAAGAGATAATAAAAGCAGCAAAGGCGGCAAATGTTAATCATATTATTGAGGCTTTACCAAAGGGATATAAGTCGGAAATCTCAGAGGATTCGGACAATATCTCAGCCGGAGAAAAACAATTAATTACGATTGCGCGAGCAATGGTCGAAAACCCGCCGATGATGATTTTAGATGAGGCGACTTCGAATGTCGATACGCGAACCGAGCAATTAATTCAAGATTCATTTGAAAAATTAACTTCCGGGAGAACTTCGTTCGTGATTGCGCATAGGCTATCGACGATTCGAAATGCAGATTTAATTTTAGTAATGAAAGACGGCGCAATAATCGAACAAGGGAATCATGAATCGCTCCTTAAGGCGAATGGCTTTTATGCGGAACTATATAATTCGCAGTTTGCAGAGGGGTAGTTGATATAATTGTAAAAGTACTCACTGGCAAAATGTAAAATTGCCCGATAAATCTTAAAATCTTACGGACCGAAGTCCGTCGTCCCGGACGGGAGGTCCGCCTAAGATTTTAAGATTTATTCCGGCGCAATTTTACCGATTGCCAGTGAGTACTTTTACAATTTTTTCAAATACTTCTTCAATTGTGCCGGAAGCATCGATAACTTTTAAATTAAAATCTTTTGCGATTTTTGGATATGCGGAATTCACTCTTTGTTGAAACTCATTAGGTTTCGCCTCGAAAGTCTCAGTCGCCTTGCCACGATTATTTTGGCGCGACAAACGAACTTCGTCTGATGCGATAAGGATAAAACCGTAGTCTGGATGACAATATTTTTCTGGCAAGGAATCCTTAGTTAATCTAATAATTTTGCTTCTAGAAACTCCTTCGCCGTAGCCTTGGTAAGCGATGGTTGACCAATAATTACGCGCCGAAATCACAATACCGCCACGCCTTAAAACAGGCTCGGCGATTTTTTTCCAAAGTTCAACGCGGGAGGCCGTAAATAATAATACGTTCGTCATTGGTTCAAGACCGTATTTCTTACCCTGGACGAGAATTAGATCGTGTATTTCATGAGCCTGTGGCAAGTCGCCATCCGGTTCATCCATCACAACAACTTCTTTATTTTGTTTTTCAAAATAGTCTTTCAAAAGACGAACTTGCGTCGATTTGCCGGTGCCGTCTTGGCCTTCGATCACTATATACATACGTTCCTCCTCTCGACGGGTCCTGCCGGCGACTCTCCCTCCCCAAAATTTTTGCTTCGCAAAACATTTTGGGGTCCCCTTCCGTCGCCGTCACCCGTCGATGTTAAATATCGTTCGTAACACGAAGGGCAGAGGGCACGGTATTCGACATCACTTGTGCCGTCGATCAAAACATCTGGGCCAGTGGAAACAAGTTTACCATCCAAAAATCTGGAATTATAGGTGGCTTTTTTGCCACATTCGCAGATGGTCTTGATCTCTTCGATGTCGTGCGCGATTTGTAGTAACCTAGTTGCGCCTTCAAAACCGCCGGCTTCGCGACGAAAATTAAGACGAAGTCCGTAAGCCATTACCGGGATATTTAATTTAATTGTTACCATCATTAACTCGTCAACTTGTTTCGGAGTTAGAAATTGTGCTTCGTCAACTAAAATACAGTGAACATCCTTAAAGTACTTAGATATTTTTTTAAACAGATCCATCTTACGATCAAAACAAAAGTTCGTTTCGCGCTCAGGACCGATGCGGGTTAAGAGTTTCGTACCATTTTTCGTATCAGTCTTTGGTTTGATAACACAAACTTTATGCCCACGCTCTTCATAATTAAAGGCGACCTGGAGGAGCTGCATTGTTTTACCACACCCCATCGCACCGTACCTAAAATATAATTTTGCCATATATAATATATATTATAGCACGCCGGTAATAGGGCGAGAAACAAAATCCCGCTTTAACCGTCAACAGGCTACATCATTGTATCAAAAAACGATTTTCTGACATAGGGCTATTCCCCGAGGCTCGGAAGGAACCGGAACAGAACCCACAAACGAACCTAAGACCCCGCGACACAACGGACACTGTACCCGCGGTGCTTATCGTTGCTAGTCGTACCTGGGCTGACGTAAGAACTACCGAAGTTCAGGAGATACGCGCGGCCGCTACTATTGCCCGCGGACGAAGACCAATAGTACCCGTCGCTACCGCGAAGGTTCGCCGACGACCCATTCCAGCGGCCAGAGTAGACAAAGTTATTAGGAAAGCTTCGCCACTTTATAGATTGTGTAGTACCAGCTGTACTAGACTGATACTGCCCAGTACCGCCCATCATCCGATCTAAGTATGAGAAACCTTTTACTCGGTTAGCCGTATCGGTATCGCCATTATCTAAGGTTCCTGTACTTTGATAACCTAAGGGCAAAACCCAGTTTTTAGGACAGATTGAAGTAGATACTGCATCGCTTGCCGAATAGGAAGTATAGTTGGTAATCGTAGCTTTCGCAGCTGGCCAGGAATAATAGTTGCCATACGAATACCATTTCACGGAATTGGTACTCGTGTTATAATAGCTAGCAGTAAGATTACTATCGTCAATTTGGATGTTGTTATTATTATAACGTGGCATAGTACGATAATTCCCAGTGCTATATAAATCGTTAGATGCTCCGCTTGTATCAAAATTAGCATTCTCAGAATTAGGCAAGCCAATAAACCCAGTATCGTATCCTTGCGCTAAAGTACCATTAGAGTTATCAGAATTAGTGTTTTCCAATCTTAGGTTTTCTATCATCCAACAATAACCATCTGCTAGTCTAGCTACAGCATAAACGTTATCATCACGTGCATCTTTTAGAGCCGTAATACTATCTAGCGTAGCACTTATCGTACCGGTCTCACTATCATAACTAGCCGCTGTTAGACTAGAGCAACCAGTCCAAGTTTGCATTGTAACACCAGTTTCTGCTGCTACCCAGACTGGGTAGAGGATTAGGCCGTTAGTAGAGATATCTACGCCACCACCATTTGGGTTAGTAGAGATTGTCTCATTAGGACCGTAGATTGTGCTAGAACTTGTGGCGGCATAATCTGTGCTCCAACCTGCAAAGCCGTAGCCTTCACGTTTAAAGTTTGGGGCGATGAGAGTGGCGGTGGAGTCAGCCGTCGCGCTTATTCTCCCGGCTGTTGGTGAAGCACTTCTCAGATCTGTTGCTGTTGATGTACCCGGCAACGAGCTCATGTCGCCCTCAAAATCACTTACATTGATAACATAACAAATCCCGTCTTTCTCACAATCTGTGGGTTTAAGTGGGGCTACTGGTGTCGCCGCATCATATGGGTGCACTAGGACATACTTTACTTTACCTTCATAAGTATCAGCTGCTTGAGTGTTAGAAATATAAGCAGCATAAGTAGTTTCTAGTTTAGATCCTAGTACGGTATCAGTAGCAGATGAACCAGTATTAGCATGATAAGTAGCTACTTGAGTATATTCCGTAGGCACTGCATGATAATCATCAAAA